>CAZAQY010000244.1:0-12304 GCA_964486845.1 uncultured Pirellulaceae bacterium | reverse complement strand
ACTGATCTTGCTCAAGAACTGCCATTTTTCCATCGAGTATTGTGCGCAAGCACATCTTCGGCCAACGTATTTTTACGAGAGCGATACTTTCTGCGCATGGGTTTCAATCCTCTCGTCATCGAGGCATGTCTTCGGCCAATCGAGAGCGGCGAACTACTAGGCATCCAGGTTCTCGGTTTCAATCCTCTCGTCATCGAGGCATGTCTTCGGCCACCGATAAACTCCTCTGTTGGTGTGTTGTTTCCTTTTGTTTCAATCCTCTCGTCATCGAGGCATGTCTTCGGCCGAACCCTACGAGCAAGTGCGGGCCAGATGGGACGGTGGTTTCAATCCTCTCGTCATCGAGGCATGTCTTCGGCCATGATTAGGAATAAGTCTTATTCGAACGTGAAGTTCGGGTTTCAATCCTCTCGTCATCGAGGCATGTCTTCGGCCCGGGTATTCGGTGACCACGGCGTGTCACAAGCGCCAAGTTTCAATCCTCTCGTCATCGAGGCATGTCTTCGGCCCGGTTCTGTTCCAACGGCGGACGAATCAATCGCGTTGGTTTCAATCCTCTCGTCATCGAGGCATGTCTTCGGCCATTCTTTTGGACGAAAGGGGTGAACATGATTTGGAGTTTCAATCCTCTCGTCATCGAGGCATGTCTTCGGCCAAGCTGGTACGAGTCGTCGGAAGGCGACTACGGGCCTGTTTCAATCCTCTCGTCATCGAGGCATGTCTTCGGCCAAAGACGCGCTTCACAATCTGTCCGCCAGCCGAAATGGTTTCAATCCTCTCGTCATCGAGGCATGTCTTCGGCCGACGCGGCGAAGAACGCCATCGCCAACGGGGTAGCAGTTTCAATCCTCTCGTCATCGAGGCATGTCTTCGGCCAAGATGCAAGTCGGGCTGGCGTTTGTCCTGAGCTAGTTTCAATCCTCTCGTCATCGAGGCATGTCTTCGGCCGACTATCCTGGTTTGAGCTCCAGCAGTCTTAAGGCTGGTTTCAATCCTCTCGTCATCGAGGCATGTCTTCGGCCTCTGTCTCCCTGACAAACCTGTGGTCGAAGGATTCTCAGTTTCAATCCTCTCGTCATCGAGGCATGTCTTCGGCCGAAAGAAAAATACCGCTGCCCGTGTCATCAGCGGGATGTTTCAATCCTCTCGTCATCGAGGCATGTCTTCGGCCATTGAGCTGTTGCGGTACGAGAACTGGTTTGCGACCCGGTTTCAATCCTCTCGTCATCGAGGCATGTCTTCGGCCCGGGCTTTCAACGCCTTGGAACAAGGCCAACCCCTCCAGTTTCAATCCTCTCGTCATCGAGGCATGTCTTCGGCCTGGAGCGGATTCGTCGAGAGGGTGGAAACGGCATCGAGTTTCAATCCTCTCGTCATCGAGGCATGTCTTCGGCCTCGGCGGGCATGTGTGCGAGCGGTGCGGACGTGCTGTGTTTCAATCCTCTCGTCATCGAGGCATGTCTTCGGCCAGTGATGGGACGTAGGGGCGGGTAGCTTACGGGCTACGTTTCAATCCTCTCGTCATCGAGGCATGTCTTCGGCCAGAGAGGCGTATTGATTGGGTATGTAGGGGGGGGTAGTTTCAATCCTCTCGTCATCGAGGCATGTCTTCGGCCCGTCCCGGTCGGCCGTGGGCGGAGCAACCGACGTTTCAATCCTCTCGTCATCGAGGCATGTCTTCGGCCAAAGAAGGAGTAGCGTAATGGCTACCGAAACGATCCAGGGTTTCAATCCTCTCGTCATCGAGGCATGTCTTCGGCCAAAGACTACGCGACGGTCTTCTCCGTTCACCCGGAGGAGTTTCAATCCTCTCGTCATCGAGGCATGTCTTCGGCCACTGGGGCTGCTTCTCTTTACAAGGGAGCTACCATGAGTTTCAATCCTCTCGTCATCGAGGCATGTCTTCGGCCACAGTAGTGCTGTGGCTGATCTGCTGGCCGATGTACTGTTTCAATCCTCTCGTCATCGAGGCATGTCTTCGGCCGCCCGCCACTCAAACACATCGAGAGGGAGAAATCTCTCGTTTCAATCCTCTCGTCATCGAGGCATGTCTTCGGCCGCCCAAAGTGGACAAGGGCGAGTGGACTGGCGAGACAGTTTCAATCCTCTCGTCATCGAGGCATGTCTTCGGCCCGTTTTGGCGATTCCCGAAGAGCACCGCGACGAGTGCAATGGTTTCAATCCTCTCGTCATCGAGGCATGTCTTCGGCCCTCGAACTGACAGACATCCACAACGCCCACTTTGAATGTTTCAATCCTCTCGTCATCGAGGCATGTCTTCGGCCTTGCTCACCAGCAAGCAGGTGAAACCCGTGACTGTGCATGTTTCAATCCTCTCGTCATCGAGGCATGTCTTCGGCCCGCCGCATCGCCATTAGCACCGGTCTGTTCGGCGATGGTTTCAATCCTCTCGTCATCGAGGCATGTCTTCGGCCAAGCGAGCGTTAGCGAGCGACCGAATGAACAGGGCAGTTTCAATCCTCTCGTCATCGAGGCATGTCTTCGGCCCTACCGCAGCGAGACGTTCATTCCCCCGCCCGCCGACGTTTCAATCCTCTCGTCATCGAGGCATGTCTTCGGCCATAAGGCGTGACTTTGCTCTTTTCTTACAAACTCACGGTTTCAATCCTCTCGTCATCGAGGCATGTCTTCGGCCGATTGAACTATTACGACCAAGCAAAAGACCTGACAGGTTTCAATCCTCTCGTCATCGAGGCATGTCTTCGGCCGGGTCACATTCCCGTGGTGGACATGACCACTGCCGAGGTTTCAATCCTCTCGTCATCGAGGCATGTCTTCGGCCCTGCTTGACCAGGGAAATGAATTGGATCGTTTAAGGTGGTTTCAATCCTCTCGTCATCGAGGCATGTCTTCGGCCGTAGTCGAGGGATGCCAATAGGCTCTCATTCTCGAAATGTTTCAATCCTCTCGTCATCGAGGCATGTCTTCGGCCTTCAGGATTTGCGAGTCGCTGACCTGATGATTACCGGTTTCAATCCTCTCGTCATCGAGGCATGTCTTCGGCCAAGGTTTTGTGGTTATCTGGATTTGCAAAAGGTTGGAGGGTTTCAATCCTCTCGTCATCGAGGCATGTCTTCGGCCCGCCGCGCGCTGCTCGACACGCGGGCCTATTTCGAGGTGTTTCAATCCTCTCGTCATCGAGGCATGTCTTCGGCCACGTGGGCCAGTGCGCCGGATGCACCAGCCACGCCGTTTCAATCCTCTCGTCATCGAGGCATGTCTTCGGCCGATTACATTCGCCGCCTTCCTTGGGTCAAGCCGTGGTACGTTTCAATCCTCTCGTCATCGAGGCATGTCTTCGGCCACGATGGAAAGGTAGAAATGTCTACTTCACATGACTGAGTTTCAATCCTCTCGTCATCGAGGCATGTCTTCGGCCTGCGGCTCGCCGACGTAACGAGCCTTCTTTGGAGGAAGTTTCAATCCTCTCGTCATCGAGGCATGTCTTCGGCCGAATACAAACTGGAATAAGCGGGTAGTCGAGGGAGTTTCAATCCTCTCGTCATCGAGGCATGTCTTCGGCCCGCTGGTCAGCGAGTGCTTTACATGGCCTTCGGCAAGCGTTTCAATCCTCTCGTCATCGAGGCATGTCTTCGGCCACCGTGAGTTTGCCGCGCTGTTTCAGCGGGCGCATGAGGTTTCAATCCTCTCGTCATCGAGGCATGTCTTCGGCCCGCCCTCCGGTGTTCGGCACCAAGGAACAGCGCAAGAAGTTTCAATCCTCTCGTCATCGAGGCATGTCTTCGGCCGCGCGATGCTTTTGCGGTTGGGCCGCTGATGGTGGGGAGTTTCAATCCTCTCGTCATCGAGGCATGTCTTCGGCCCTTGGCTTCGTATACCTTACAGGTCTGCGATTGTCGTTGTTTCAATCCTCTCGTCATCGAGGCATGTCTTCGGCCTTGTTAGGCAAAGACGACGACGTAACCGACAAGTGCGTTTCAATCCTCTCGTCATCGAGGCATGTCTTCGGCCATGGACCTGCTGGAAAAAGTGGCGAACCGCGAATTGAGTTTCAATCCTCTCGTCATCGAGGCATGTCTTCGGCCCACGTTCAAGACGTAAATGGTGGCAACGAAAGGGAGTTTCAATCCTCTCGTCATCGAGGCATGTCTTCGGCCGAGCCTTCTTTTGAGGAACTACGCACTTCCCGACCGGCGTTTCAATCCTCTCGTCATCGAGGCATGTCTTCGGCCGGTCAGTGGTATTACCGAACACGAAACTCATTGTGGGGTTTCAATCCTCTCGTCATCGAGGCATGTCTTCGGCCATTACGTGTTACGGATGACACAAGGAAACGAGGCGCAGTTTCAATCCTCTCGTCATCGAGGCATGTCTTCGGCCAGCGTGCGATGCTAATTTCAAGAGCATGTCCGACACGTTTCAATCCTCTCGTCATCGAGGCATGTCTTCGGCCAAAACATAGCTGGGTGAGCCAACCAAAGTGGATGGTCGTTTCAATCCTCTCGTCATCGAGGCATGTCTTCGGCCTAAGTTTTGCCTATCGGGCTTACCGCACTGAGAAAAGTTTCAATCCTCTCGTCATCGAGGCATGTCTTCGGCCTCGTTGCGAAAGGTCTTACGACCTGTGGACGCGAACCCGTTTCAATCCTCTCGTCATCGAGGCATGTCTTCGGCCTACGAACTCTGGAGAGATGGTGAAGTCGCCGTGAATCAGTTTCAATCCTCTCGTCATCGAGGCATGTCTTCGGCCAAGAGAGGAAGAAGATATTTGCGGTCTTTGTCCTAAGTTTCAATCCTCTCGTCATCGAGGCATGTCTTCGGCCGTTATCCAACGGCAGAAGTGTGCGAATATCTTTTCAAAGTTTCAATCCTCTCGTCATCGAGGCATGTCTTCGGCCAAAGAAACAGAAAACATCCGACAAGGTATTGTCCATTGTTTCAATCCTCTCGTCATCGAGGCATGTCTTCGGCCAATTTCGTGGGACGACCTACAAAGGATCAAGAACGAGTTTCAATCCTCTCGTCATCGAGGCATGTCTTCGGCCATGAACGGAACCCCCTGCACGGCCTCGCGGGGGGGGGTTCAATCCTCTCGTCATCGAGGCATGTCTTCGGCCTAACCCATGAAGCCGTAATGGTTAAGGGAACCAAAGGAGTTTCAATCCTCTCGTCATCGAGGCATGTCTTCGGCCCTGGACAGTAATTACAGGCAAATAGAAGTTGCGCGATGTTTCAATCCTCTCGTCATCGAGGCATGTCTTCGGCCTGTCACTTGTCGGGAGCATTATAGGGCAAGGACTTGCGATCGTCAAACCGCCGACCCCCATCCCCGGCTGATTTTGGGCAAAGAAGACAATTGTATCCAATGTGACTAACTCCTTTCGCAGAAGCGGGTTATGATTTCCGCCAACCTCCGGCGTGCGGCTGGCTTGCGTTAAGTTCTTGGGCGCACAACGAGTTGCGGCGCATTGCCAGTCCGCGCTGTACGGCCTGTCACACGACCTCGTCTATTTCCTCGGTCTCCAAGAAGGTCCCGGTTCCCAGGACTTGTGTGGCCGGAATACACCTGCCACACAGGTGGTAAATCCGCACGGTGT
The DNA here is from genome assembly GCA_964486845.1 of uncultured Pirellulaceae bacterium. Classification (GTDB taxonomy): domain Bacteria; phylum Planctomycetota; class Planctomycetia; order Pirellulales; family Pirellulaceae; genus Anammoximicrobium. Next base: position 6,725 of record CAZAQY010000244.1, on the reverse strand, counting down.
CGGTCACCGGATCGATCTCCTCCAGCAGCATCTGCCGCAACGGCTCCAACCGGTGGTCGTCCAACGGGCCCTCAAAGACGCTCTTTTGCACGTGCGCCAGGTACTCGCGGAGCTTCTTCAGCACGCGAGCCCGACGACGATTCTCCACGATATCGTAACAGACAACCAGATACAAGCTGGGACTCCTTTTTGGTCCGTGGTCTGTGGTCAGTCGTCATTGGTCCGCGGTGGGAGGTCCGCGGCTGGTGATCCGGTGACTGATCGCCGATCACCGATCACCTTCATCTCAGCTCCCGGTCCGTTCTCAGTCGGGGGCGAAGGGGACGTAGACATCATCTTTGCCTTCGATGACGCGGGCCAGGTGATAGGTCTGGTGACGGAGAACGTCGCGCAGTTCCAGTGTGGATTCCCGCGGTGGATAGTACAGACGCTCGCGCAGGCGGCGGAACAGTTCGGTCAGGAACACCTTCCGGCCGACGTCGTTCAAGTAGACTCCGATCACCGGCTCGCCGGCTGTGGGCGACGCTTCACCCCTCGGAGCGGGCGCGGCTGGAACGCTGCCGGCGGAGCCGCACGCTTGCCCCCAGGCGATGTCCGCCGCCGGGCAACCGGGGGTCGTCGGCATCGAAACGGCGGCCGGTTCGCACGCCGCGGCCGCCGGATCGGGCTCGTCCTCCGCCCGCCGCATCGCCGGCTCGGCGGGCTCGTCCCACGGAAACTCGGCCCCCTCGTCCCCGTCCCGGGCAGGCGGCGGAGCGGGCGGCGCCGATTCGGCCAAGACCTCCTCCGCCGTCTTCTCGCCACGCCGCTCGAAGTCTTTCTCCCCCACCTGCCGACGGTTGATCACCCGCAGCACCAGCGTGTCGATCAACGGCCGAAACTCTTCCAACAGGTCCAACATCAGCGATGGCCGGCCGTACGCGCTCTGGTGCAAAAAACCCAGCATGGGGTCCAAACCGCAGCGGTAGACCTCCGTCTCGGCGGTGCTGCCCAGCACGGCGTAGCCGAACGACAGCAAGGCATTCACCGGATCCCGCGGCGGACGCCGCGTGCGGGTGCTGAATTGAAACGCCGGATTGCGGATCAGCTTGCCGAACTGGCCAAAGTACAGCGCTGCCCCTTGACCCTCCAGACCCCGCAGCACGTCCAAGTCCCCGCACTCGGCGGCCCGCTGGCCCAGCACGCGTAGACTACCCAATACGACGGCCAGGTCGTTGTCCTGCAGCCGCCGCTGGGCGCGGAGCAAGATCTGCCGCTGATTCTGCAGCTTGCCGGCCACGATTGCTCGCGCGACGCGGAGACAAAAGGCCGGGTCGGTCGAACGCTGGTACTGCGTCAAACGAAGTTGCACGTTTTTCGAGCCGCGGCCGCACAGCCGGCCCCGGAAATTGCCGTTTTGCGTCAGCAACACCAAGTCGATCTGGCGGCGCAACAACAGAGCCATCGCGCGGCTGGTGATATCGACGCCGCCGAACAACAACACCTGGTCCAATTCGCCGGCCCGGACGCGCCGCAGCACGGAGTCGCCGCGCCGCAGCACGAGCGTGTCGCCGTCGGCATGAACCGTCGTGCCTTGTTCGGAAATCGCTAGTGCGTGCATGGTTGCGGGTGTCGGTGAGCGGTAAGCGGTGAGCGGTGGCCACTGACCACTGATTACTGACCACTGACTCGCTCAGGCCGTTTTCGTCGTCGGGTCCTTCGTTTCCGCTGGGGGTTCTGGCTCGGTTTCCCAGCGTAGTTCTTCCACACCCTCCTGCTCGATCAACCGGTAGCGTCCGCCTTCGCAGGCCGCAACCCGTTCGGGCGTAGCGGCCAGGGCCGCAATCAGGGACTGCCGCAGTTCCTTCCACTGGGCTTCGAGTTCCGCACGCTGCCGGTCCAGGACGCCGAACCGGTAGGCCAGGGCGGCCAGCGCGTCCGAGACGGGCGGTGCCGCGGGCAATTGTTCGTCGGCGGGCAGGGTCAGCAGGTAGAGCACGGGCGTGGGGTAGCGGTCGGGGGCGAACTCGAAATGGCAGTTGCAGGCCACGCGCCGGGTGATGTGCGGGATCTTCTTGCGGATCGAGGGGCAGGACACGGGGTTGCCTTTGAGCCGGTCTTTCATGAGTTTCTCCGGGCCGACGTCGATGCACTTGCCGAACAGGTAATTGACCGCTTGGGGGCCGCCCTCCAGGTGGCCCAGGGAGTGGATCAGCACCAGCTGCTCCTCGTGACTCAGCCGGCGATGCTCATCCACCGTGCGTTTCAATTCGGCCAACACGGGACATTCCGCCAGCAGGCGCCGCACGCGGGGATCGGTTTCGAAGTCGGCCTCCGTCCAGCCCGGGGCCGGCGCCGGCGGTGGCGGCATCGGGGCGCTCGTAGTGCCGCCTTCAGGCGGTTCCTGCGCGGCGTCCTCCGGCGGAACGACCAGCCTCAGACCGCCTAAAGGCGGCACTCCGGGCGGGCCGGCGCCGCCGGCGAGCGTCTTCAGCCGCTCGATCGCCGCATACAACACGGGGCGCGGTGTCCGCGTGACGCTCCGCAGGGCGGCCAGCGGGTCCGGCAGCCCGGCGCCTTGGTCGTCCAGCAACTGGCTCCGCCGCCCGGTCTTGCGATGGATGCCCAACGGCAGCTTGATCAGGTTCCCCAGTCCCTTGCCCTTGACGGTGGCCTGCTTGGGAAAGAACTCCAGGTGCAATCCGGCCGGCAGCAGCGGCGTCTGCCAGGCCAACAGCATTCTGCCCAGCAGGTGCAGGACGTCGGCCGTCTGGGGCTCTTCCAGCAGCACCCAATAGTGCCGGCCCTTGTAGCCGGAGTTCTCGAACAGCGGAGCGAAGCCCAGATCGCGCAAGACGCGCAGCAGGCGGGGACCTTCGTCGCGGAGCGTATCCCGCAGTTGCTGGGCGTACGCCGGTTCGCCGCGGGCCCTCTGGAGGGCCTGCTTGTCGATGTCCAGATCGAGAGCGAAAAACGTCGCGGTGCCGTCCAGGCGGATGGGGTAGATGCCGGCGGTGAAGGCGCCCAGCAGGTGGTTGCGGATGACGGCGGGCGTGAGCGGTTCGTGGACGGGCGTGTAGCCGCCTTCGCCGCTGGGGCGGACCCACTGGCGGGCGTAGACGCCTTCGCGGCCGGAAAAAAGAGTATGGAAGCGGACACAATCGGCGTCGGTAGGAGCGAGTTCCGCCTGAGGCTCCGGCGGCGGCGGGGCGGCCGGCGGTTGGTCCGGGCGGCGTGCCGTGCGGCGGAGGCGTTGGGCGGTGGCGGCCGGCAAGCCGTGTTGCAGGGCCTGCTGCAGGGCCTGTTCCGCGCGCGGTTCCGCGCCGTCCTCGTACAGGATTTCGACGTAGGCGGCCAGCCATTGTTCGCGCGCGGGCTGGGTCTGCAGCAGCCGTTGGAGCAGGGCCGAGGCCCGCTCGTGGTCGCCTCGCTCGCGGTACAGTTGGGCCAGGTGAAAGCCGGCCACGGGATCGTCCCGGTCGTCGCGGAGGGCCAGCTGAAATTCGGAGAACGCCGGCGAGATCAAGCCGGCCTCCTCGCACAACAGGGCCCACTCGCGGTGCTCGCCGCGCTCGCCGCGCCGGGCGACGACGGCGGACTGGATTTCGGCGTTCAGGCCGGCGTCGCCACCCGCCTTCAGCCGCTGCCGCAGAGCCTCGATCGTTCCGATACTCATGCCGTATTGCTCCTTGTTCGTAGTCCCGCCTTCAGGCGGTGTCTTGCGTCGCCTCACGCACCGGCTCAAGCCGGCACTACAAACGGGTGGTAGTGCCGCCTTCAGGCGGTGTCTTGCGCACGCATCGACCGGCTCAAGCCGGCACTACGAGCCCGGACCCAACTTTGGTCACATGACGTCCCATTTATCGCCATAACTCAGCAACGGAAACTCCGCCCAGATCTCCTTCAGCCAATCCCGGCCTTGCGTTTCCAGGTACCAGTGGACGCTGGAAAACGGCCAATCCTGCCACTTGTCCACATAGCCATGCTTCACCGGATTGTGATGGATATAGTTCAGCGTGGCGTAGAAATGGCGTTCGGAGCGGATGACTCGGTCGGAACAGCGATACCAGACCTGGCGGCCACGCTTATTGTCCTCTTGGTTCATTTCGAACGACGTCCCGCCGTGCAACTGGCCGATGGCCCGGCCAAAGGCCTTCATGTCGCCGATTTGGACGAGCACATGATAGTGATTGGGCAGGACACACCACGCCGCGCAATGACCGGCGCAGGCCTTGAGCGTATCCAGCAGACGCGTTTCAAACCACTGCAGGCGCTGCTCGCGTGCGAGGATGTGTTTGTGTTCGTAGCAAGCCGCCGTGACGATACGGTATTCTCCCGGCGCGTCTGGATGGGGCGGCCGGTGCCAAGGAAGGCCGTGTTGGATGCGAGCCTGGACGATCGTCTTGCGTTGTGCTTCCGTCATGCGGCGGTAGTCGTACATGGTTGAAGCTCCTGGGGCGAATCGACCGGCTGAAGCCGGCACTACAAGCCGCTGGTAGTGTCGCCTTCAGGCGGTCTTCTTTCGGTTCCTCCACCGGCTGAAGCCGGCACTACGAACCGTTGGTAGTGCCGCCTTCAGGCGGTTCTGCAACGGGCGGTTCGACGTCGATCACTTGCCCCTCGCGGAAGTCGGGGTGGTGGGACGCGACCACCACGGCGCCTAGGCGCGGATCGTAAACTGCCACGGCCGCGGCCGGCGAACCGTGCAGGCGGTGGAAGGCCAATCCATACCGCCAGATCGGCGCCCGGCCCTCGACGACAACCAAGGCCTCGCGCGGAACCGCCGGCAACGGTGGCAACGGCTCCTCCGGCGCGATCGGACGGTCGACGCCGATGGGGTAGAAGACGACGTCGGGCATCTCAGGCACCTCTGGATCTTGTTGGACGGGGCGAGAGAACAACGCGCGGACGTTCAAGATCAGGCGGTTGGCTGGCTGAGGACTACGTCGCATCCCCGCATGATCAATATCGTTTCGAATGCCCGGTACTCGACTCCACAAGTCGAGCAGGCCATCGGCCGCGAACTGCTCTATCCACGTCGGCTCGGTAGGCAGCGGCTGCTTATCACGCTGCGCAGCGAAGCACGCGCCAAGGATGGATTCGACCTGCTCGCGGCGTTCTTCTTCGAAGAGTTCGTCGTGCGTGGCTCCGTCGCGCCGACACGCTTCGCTGACGATCCACTCCCGTAACAACGTGATCGCGAGGGGATAAAGGCGACGGTCGCTGTAGAACTGTGCCAGGCGTCGGTGGGCGTGCAGATCAGTTTCTGATCCTGTGCCGATTTCGCGAAGCAGCGACTGCAGGGGCTCCAGCATCGGGAGCAGAGGCTTGGCCCAGCGACCTGCCTCTTCGCGGAGTTCTGGTTTGGCTAACGTGGAGGCCAGATTAGGGGTTTCCCGCAGCACTTCGCGGACGCGGCCCAGGAGAAGAGCGTCGGTCAGCGACTTGAGCGCATTCCCGGCGTTCTGCAATTGCCGAGGTGGATGATCCGCGCCGCGTTGGTGGGCCTGACGTTGAATCTGGTGGAGCAACCTCTGCAGGGGCTCTCCGTCAAGGTGGTGGCGGAATCGCTCGACGGCTCCAATCCATTCCAGCAGGTTGATCATGGGTGTGAGGTCGAACACAGGGGCGACTGGCGGATCACCCCGTGCGGCATCGAAGGCTCCGTACAGCAGTGCCTGAAGCTGAATGTCGCGAGTCGACCACATGTAGGCCACGGCGAGGACGCTGATCAAGGGAATCGAGCGAAACGCATGCGTGATGTCGAAGACGAGCCGGGAATCGTCAGGGACGGCGGAGACCACCCGGTCGAAGATCATCCACAGTTCATCCGGCGTGCTTCCCTTGGGAATCAGTGCGTGTTCGGGGTGCCAGTCCGTTGGCCACTCGGCATCCAAACGCGCCCCATGCTTGGCCTCGGACTCTTCCGTGACGAACGCGGTGGCCGAGGCGATTTGCGGGATGAACCGGGGCACGGCGGACGGGAACAGCGCCGTCTCGATTCTGCGGCCGTCCAGCCACTCGTAGCACACACGCTGATAGTTCCCGGTGCCCAGGAAGGTGATAAAGTGCGTTTTCGGTTCAGGCATGATTCACATCCTCCACCACAAGTTGTCCCAGTCCCATCACGGTACCCTTTCCCAGGTGCAGCCAGGTGGCGGCGGCCAGTAAGGGCCACAGTTCGCCGGGGCCGTGAGGGAGCTCCAAAGAACCGGTCACGCCGCGTAATTCTAACTCCGCGTGCTGCCGGGCTGAATAGCGGCGCAGGTCCAGGCGTTCGCCGGTCCACGTGCGGGCGGGGGGGCGGCGTGCCAACTCCAGGGCGTGGCGGCCCAGCTCGTCCCAGGCCGCCTGCCGCTCCGCGGGCAGGTACGCATTGACTCGCCGGCAGGCGGCGACGACGATGTCGGCCAGCGTTGGCGTCTCGATCAACTGTTTGCGGAACATGAGCCGCAGGGGGGCGGGGAACACGAGTCGGCAGGGCTGGTCGGGGGCCAGTTCGCACAGGCGGATGCCGACAGCTTTGCCCAGCGCGCGCGTTGTGTTTTCGCACGTCAGATCCAACCACCGCGCTTCGCTCAGGGGCCACGGCGGCGACTGGTCGGCCGTCTGCCCGTCGGGGCGCAGGGCCACGGAGCGGCGGAGGTGAAACCGCTGCCGTCGCGGTCCCAGGCCCATGCCGCTGGCGACGTCCCACGCGCGGCAGAGAGTGAAATCGTGCTGCAGGGCGTCGCTGATGAGGATCC
>CAZAQY010000243.1:0-12417 GCA_964486845.1 uncultured Pirellulaceae bacterium | reverse complement strand
ATCTGGCGCACGGACGCGATGAGTTCGACGGTTACATGCGGAACGCGGTGCATGCGTATTACCAGGGTGAGGGGACGATTGCCAAGTTGTGCTACAGCGATCTGCCTGCCGATCGCGAGCTGTATGAGGCTCTGTACCAGTTCGCCAAGGGGACGTTTCAAGGCCAGCGCCAGCGGCTGGCGACCGGCTGTACGTACCGCATCCAGGGCGGCTTGGCGGCTGAGTATCCCGACGATGGCCGGAAGCTGACCGATGGCGGCGGCGCGAGCGACTTGGCGACGGCCAATCGCCTGGTCGCTCTGGCGGGCGAGACGCCCCGGATCGAGCTGGACCTGGGCGAGCCGCGGCGGATCGCGGTGGTCGAATTGCGCGTGGCCACGCGCGGCACGGCGGCCGAAGGTCTGCCCGCCAACGCCGCTGCCCCAAGGTGTTTCGACGTAGCCGTCTCGACGACTGGCGACGACTGGCAGACCGTCGGACGCGGCTATCGGTGGAATGCCTCGCCCAGCGAGCAGATGACGGCGGGCGGCATGGTGGCCGAGTTCGCGGCCGTCGACGCGCGGTTCGTGGCCCTGACCGTTCACCAGCCAGCGGGGAAGATCACGCTGGTCGATGAACTGCTCGTCGAGCCGGCCGCCTCGCTGACCGACAACGCGCGTTGCCGGCTTTCTCCCGCGCCGAGTGGCTCCGACGTTACGGGCGGACGGCTGCTCGATCTGTGCTACCAGCCCGCGGGTTCGAGCCCGGATCGCTCGGTCGTCTGGGCGGCGGATCAGCAGGCCACGATCGAGCTGGCGCTGCGCGAACCGCGTCACCTGGGACTGGTGCGACTGCACACTCCGCAGCCTGAGTCCATCGGGCAACTGGACGTGCTGGCGCAGCGCGACGGAGCGTCCGACTGGCAGCCCATGGGACACGCGACTCGCCACGGGAACTGCTGGGACGTGGAGGCGGGCGCGGCATTCACCGGCCATTTGCGATTCGTCGCCACGCCGCAGACTGGCCAGCGTGTGGCGCTGGACGAGGTCGAAGTCTATCCAGCGGACAATCTGGCCCTGGGAAAACCGTACGAGTTATGGCCGGTGCATCCGGAACAGTACGGCGACCCGGAACGGCGGAAACTCACCGACGCGCTGCTTTCCGAACGTGGCTTTGGCGACGGCCGCATGGTCGGCTGGCAGGGCCAGAACGTCGAAGTGACGCTGGACCTGGGCCGCGATTGCACGATCGACGCCGTGCGCGTCCACAGCGAAGGCGGCGGTTGCGGCGCCGTCGAGTTTCCCCCGCGGATCGACGTGCTCGTCTCGCCCGACGGCCGCGCGTGGTCCTGGGTCGCCTCGCTCGACCAGCCGCCGGAGAAACTGCTCGTGGATCGGCCGGTCGATCACGTGCGCCTGCAATTGGGCTGGATGAGCACGCATTTCGAGCCGGTTGCCGCCCGCTTTATAATGCTCCGCTCGGCAGCCCACCACTGGACGATGTTCAGCGAAATCGAGATCCTGGCGGCGGGCGAAAACGTAGCCCAGGGCCGTTCCTATCATCTGCGTCCGGGCCCTGCTTCGTCGGCTCCCTATGCCGACACGACCGGCAAGCTGACCGACGGGCAGTACACGACGTCCGGCTTCAGCCGCGCCGTGGGCTGGCAGACCGACCGGCCGCGGGTGGTGATCGACCTGGGGCTGGCGGTCGCGGTCCATGAAGTCTCCGCCCACGTGCTCGGCGGCGGTCCGGCGGGCGTGTATTTCCCCACGGCGATGAGCGTGTCCACGTCGGCCGACGGCCTCCACTGGGAGCCGGACCAGCCCACCACCGAGCGGCCGCCGGAGACGGGCCGCGACGCGGCACAGGCCACCCTGCGAGTCCGTTTCGCACCCCGCCCGTGCCGCTACGTGCGCCTGGAATTCCAGCGCCGCGGCTGGCTGATGCTCGATGAGGTTGAAGTCTACGGGCCGTCCCGGCCCGCGGAGCCAAAGTAGCGCAGCCCTCTCGAGTAACTGGAACGTCGCGTATGCTCGCTCTCGAAAAGCAACAGTCCGTGGCGGGAGCATTCCGCGCTGCTGAAGTCAGGCCTGCCGTGCTATATTCCCGAGTCAAGCCACTTGGATCGCACTGGAATCGCACCCGCTAGCACGCTATCCGCGTCCTTAGGGGTCACAATCAACTTCTCGGCAGTGGCGGAGCAAATTCAACTGGGATCGGTTGGGCCCTCCCGTCGCGAAGGCCCATCGACTTGTGCCGGCCGTTGAAGTAGTTGCGGTATCGCCTGACGTTTCGCTCAACGGCATCTGGGAAATGTCGGAGTACTGCCCTGACGACTTCCTCCTCGGTTGGCATCGACGAGGTCACCCCTTTGATCTGGAACTCAAGTTGACGCCACAGAAGACGGTCACCGTAGGCCACGACCTTCTCACCGGGACGCGGCGCCGGGATGACTTTGTTCGGCCCAGCTTCGCGGTGTTGGGGGGAAGCAGTCGAAATATCCGTTTCCAACTCGATCCTTGATGCGATTGCAGCGACAGTGGGACTGGGCGCAACGTTCGCGACAGTTGGTTCCCCATACGGCGTCCAGACGCTTGATTCGTTGATCGAGTTGCGAACCCAATCACGGACCCGGCCCGAAAGCGCACAGACGAACTCCTGGCCACGCGCTGGAATCGTCAAGTCCGTCGTGACACCGAGCGGCCCCCATCTGCCTGGATCGGCGTTGTACGTGAGAGCGCATCCCGAATCAGGATGGAAACAGCCGGGGAGTTGCCATTCTGACCGCAAACGCCCGACCTTGCTGAGTCGAAGCCGAGGGTGGAAACGAAACACTCCCCATCCAGGCTTCTTGGGATCCCATGACAGAGTTGCCCGAGCAATGTAAACCCGATTCGATCGTCTCGGATATTGGGGAGCTACGTGCGGATGATGTCGGGCGCATGACGGAACGACACTTCTTCCGACCTCCAAAACCTGATCGACTTCTAAGTACCCGAACAGCGCGCTGAACCCTGCATTTCGACGGAAGGCACTCGAATTGGCGTGTTCGTACCATCCCCAAAACAGAAATAACGACCCAGGACCGACACCATTGCCCGCCAGATGGGATTCGGCTTGATCGACCTGCCCGAACATTCCTCGCCATTCGACGTCCCGCGGGCGCACACCTGGGTCTAAGTCAGGGTCCAAATGGGCGGGTGCCTGCGGATCGACGCGATAACCGAGTCGCGCCAGCAGGTCGGCGTAGGTTCCTCCGTTGTGACGCAGTGATCCGTATGTCGCTGCGCAGACACCTGGACGCGGCTCCGGGATCGGCAGCGGAATCATGCGTCCATCGGCCAGGATTGGACTCGGACCGCCGCCATACGTGGAGTCGAATCCCTTTTTGCTGAGGATGAGTTTCGTGTCACTCATGGGTCGCTCCGACGAGAAAACTGAACTCGTAAGTTGCTTACTACTGATGCAGCTTTCTACTTTCTCACCACTCTTGATTCAACCGTCCGACCACTTTATTTCGCCTTATTCCTCATCTCGTTGCTGCCTTCCTGCCGCAAGACCATCCGTCGTTGGCGGGACGGGTGCATGCCTCGGCTGATTGCGGGAGGTGAAAAGACATGCTACTCTCGGGTAGCTGGCCGCGTCCAGCAGAGTGTTTCCCGATCCCGCCGATCACCACAAGCCCGATTCGGGCCGCTGGCGACTCCGCGGAGGGGATCGAACTCTGGTGTGGCTCGACGGCGCAGCATAGGACCCTTTCGTTCAAAGAGCGTTGGACGCAGCAGCACGCCGGTTTCCGCAGCTGTCCGACCATTCTGTCTTGCCTGGAAGTCAGAAGCGGACGATAATTCCATCAGCTGCTGTGATCCTCAGGGCGACATCGGAAATGGTTGGGAAACAAGATTATGGACTCGCCAGCATTTACCGTCGAGTTGAGTAGCAACCGGGCGGCGTACGAGCGCCTGCGCGAGCAAATCCAGAGTGCCGGGCCCGGCCAATATGCCGCGATTGCCCAGGGGCGATTGATTGCCCTCGCTGGGACCTTTGACGAAGGCTTGGCTGCCGTGCAGCGGCTGAGGCCGATACCGAAGCACTTCTTGGTGTTTCCCGCCGATGAAGAGCCCGCCTTCGACGTGATCGATGATTTTGAACAGAGTGCATGACGTATGGCCGAAGCTTGTTGGCGTGCAGCAACTGACGGTCGCTATTGGATCGATGTCCATATCGCCGGCCAGCCGATTCGCGTGATGATCGATCTTGGTCTCGTCGATCCTGTCGATGCCGTCGGGTTCGAAGTGGATCCCGATTTCTACGACCAACTGAAGCACGCCGGCGTTCTTTCGCGGTTTCAGGTTCGGTTTCGCCGTGATGCCAGTGGGCAGATCACGAGAAGCGAAAGTGGCCGCACCAACGCACAGTTGCTGGACCCCATTACAAGACGTGGCATCGGTCCGCTGACTCAACTGCACGTGTGCTGTGGCGCCCCAAACGTACCCAGTCGCGTTGGGGTGGTGTTCTTCCATCGGCTCACGGGCTGCAACGTAGATTGGAGGCTGGACGGTCGGACATGGTGCGTCCAGTGTCCGTGACACAAGTTCGGCGACTCGCGATGTCAGGCACCGCGAGACGGAACTCCTTCGCTGCTACTTCTTCAGCACGAGTCGATGCGTGACCGGGGTGTCTTTGGCCACGTGGACCTGAAAGTCCTGGGCCGTTCCCGCCGCAGTGACCTCAACGGCGTATTGGCCGTAGAAGCCGCGGAATTGGGCTCTCCCTTGGGCATCGGTCTTGGCCGTGAGGTTCGTCTTCCACTGGTGGTTGATGAGCTGGTCCAGGGCTTCAAAAGCGGGCTTGGGGTTCATGTCTTTGTCGAGCAGGCCGCCGAGCGCCGCGTTTTCGTTCTGGTAGGCCGTGCCGTCGGCCAGGTTCCACCAGGTGACGCCGGCCATCGCCGGGGTGCTGAACCACAAGCGGTACAAGTTGGCCACAATCGCCGCTTGCTCGGCCGGGCCGTTCTCGCCGACGCCGGGGACGGTGATCTCGGTGATGTACAAGGGGAGCCCCAATCGGGCCAGTTGCTCGTACACGGCCAGCATGTGGCTGGGCGAATAGACCTTGCCGCTGAACATGGCACCGCGACTGGTGTGGAACTGGATGCCGATGCCTTCGACTCGAACCTGGCGTTGCAGTAGTCCGCGCACCAGTTTCTCGTACTGGTCCGTCGTGACGTGCGACTGGTCGATGCCGTCGTTGATCATCAGCGTTGCGTTCTTGGGGAACAGCCGGCCCGCCTCCTGAAAACACCATGCCAGGTAATCGTCCGGCACGGCGTGCCATTGCTGGGGATGCGCCAGCCGGGGCAGTTCCTCGTTGACGACGTCCCACACGGCGATGTCGCGCCCGTAACGTTCTGCGATCTGGGCCATGTGCCGCTGGGCGAGCGTCTTCAGCCGTTGCGGGTCGTCGGGCTTGATCCAGTCGGGCATGAACATGGTCTTGACGTACATCAGCGCATGGCCCTTGGCCGTAATGCCGCGATCCCGGCACCACTTGACCGGCTGGTCCGGCGGCGGGCGGCGCCAGATAGGCGGCGCCCCTTCGGCGAAACGCGGCCGGCCGTCCTCGGGCTCCAATTCGCGCCAGTAGAACGGCAGCGTGGCGAAATTGTTGATCCGGGCGAATGCCTCCTCGTACTTGCGGTTCAACTCGGGCGAATCGAGTTGGCCGAGCGCGAACAGGTTGCAGCCGAAAAGGAAGTCATGGGTCTTCTGGCGGATTTCCAGCGCAGCCCCGGCGACGGGCCGCCCGCCGGCGTCGACGACTTCGATGGTCGCGTCGCCCTTGCGGTGGCGCTCGATGCCTTCGTCGATCTGCTGGGCCACTCCGTCCCACATCTTTTGGTATGCCTCGGGAACAACTGCCCGGGCGGACGGCGCGATCGCGGACACGAGCACCCCGGCGAACAGTGCCAAACTCGCCAGACTTTCCAGGTTCTGCCAACGGACGCTTCTCATCATATCAGCTCCAATCTGTCTTCAAGACATTCGAGTTGGGGCTCAAAAACACCGGCTTGCCATCGCGCGCGAACGACGCGGCAACCACGCAAGGACGATTGTCGCCAGACTCGGGTTTGTTTGTCAAGAAGTCGCTTCTTCGCTGCATTCCGCCTGATCCGCGTTGAACGTCGGACCGAAACCGCGTATCTTAAGGATCGGCGAATCAATAACTGTCCAGTTCTTGTTGGCGATCATCACGCGGAGCGTGATGGCTACTTTTGAATCGCGACAGTTATTGATTAGCCGATCCTAAGCAGTCGAGCACGCGTGGTGGTATGTTCCCACGATGGCGGCTGTCGCCGTTGTGGGTTGGCGTTTTTGCATCGTCCGAGGCAGGAGAAAGAGAGTCATGACCCATCGCCGCACGAACGAATCAGGAGTCTGGCAGCGCGGGCAGTTCGAAGCGGCCGAGCCGCCGCAACGGGCGCTCGGCGACCGGCGAGAATTCCTTAAGACCCTGGGAACGATTTCCGTGGGGCTGACGATGGCGCACATCGGCACAGACTCGGCGACGGCGGCCGAGGCCCCGAAGGTGCCGCAAGTTCCGTTCGGCAAGGCGCAGCTGTCGCGGCTGATCTGCGGCTCCAATACGTTCAATGCGGGTTCCCATTTGTCGAGCTTCGTCAACCAAGAGATGCGGAGCTACTACACGCCCGAACAAATCCTGAAGACGTTGCGGCGATGCGAGGAAGCGGGGGTCAACTGCTGGCAGATTTCCGGACTGAACAACTTGGATCTGTACCGGCGGTTGGTGGACGAAGGCAGCCGGATGCACGCCATCTCGCTGGGCCGCGATCCGGCCGACCTTCCCACACTGGCCAAGGGCGGCTGCCTGGGCGTAGCGCATCACGGCGAGGTTACCGACAATCTGTTCAAGGCCGGCAAACTGGACGAGATCCGTGATTTCCTCAACCGCGTGCGGGACGCGGGCATGCTGGCCGGTGTTTCCACCCACATGCCGGCAGTGGTCGATGCGATCGAGTCCAAGGGCTGGGAGCCGGACTACTACATGACCTGCGTGTACGAGCGGAACCGCAGCAACGAGGAGCTGAAGAAGCTGCTGGGTTATGTCCCCATCCCGCCGCGCGAAGTGTACTTGGAAGAGGACCCGCCGCGGATGTTCCAGGCGGTCCGCAACGCCCCGCGGCCGTGCCTGGCTTTCAAAATCCTGGCCGCCGGGCGACTGTGCGACCGCAAGGAGACCGTCGAGCGGGCGTTTCGCGAGACGTTCCAAGGCATCAAGCCGACCGACGCGGTGATCGTCGGCATCTACGACCGCTACAGCGATCAACCCGGCGAGGACGCCGGCTATACCCAGCGATACGGCAAAGTGAGTTCGTAACGATCCCCAGGACAAGGCTGGGGCATTGGGAGCATTCCAGTGCAATCTAAGAACACCCTTCATCAGTCCCGCTCTCCGCTTGTCGCTGCCACCGCCGCCGGCGCGCGGGCCACGGGACTGGAAATCGCCCGCTCTGCGCACGCGGCCGGCAGTGATGTCATTCGCATCGGCATGGTCGGCTGTGGCAACCGCGGTACGGGCGCTTGCCGCGAAGCGCTGTTGGCCCAGGGACCGGTGAAGCTGGTGGCCATCGGCGACTTGTTCCCGGAACGCATCGAGATCAGCCTGAAGAACCTGATGAAGTATGCGGACCTGGCGCCCAAGATCGACGTCCCGGCCGAGCGGCGGTTCGTCGGATTTGACGCTTACCAGAAGGTGATTGACGCTGGCGTCGACCTGGTGCTGCTGACCACGCCTCCGCACTTCCGGCCGATCCACTATGCAGCGGCGATCCGGGCCGGCAAGCACGCCTTCCTGGAAAAGCCCTGCTGTATCGACGCGCCGGGGTATCGAATGCTGGTCGCAGCAAACGAGGAAGCGAGACGGAAGAAGCTTTCGGTCGTCGTCGGCCTGCAGCGCCGACATCAGCGCAATTACCTGGACGGCATCCAGAAGATCCGCGACGGGGCCATCGGGGACGTGCGGTTCATCCGAACCTACTACAATGTCCAGGGCGGCGGCCGGTCCGGCTGGCTGCGGCCGGAGGGGATGAGCGAGTTCGAGTACCAGATCCGGCATTGGGCCATGTTTTTGTGGCTGTGCGGCGATCACCTGGTCGAACAGTCGACCCACGAGATCGACATCGCCAACTGGGTCATGGACGCGCATCCCGTGCGTGCCAGCGGCATGGGCGGCCGCGAAAAACGCTACGGTCCCGGCAACGGTGACATCTGGGACCACCACTATGTCGAGTTTGAATACGAGGGCGGCGTGCGCTATTTCTGCCAGGCTCGGCAGCAATCCGGCACCTGGGACCACGTGTCGGAGAACATCCACGGGAGCAAGGGCGTGCTGACGCTGGGCACCGGCGCCTGGGGATTCGGCGCCCTGACACCCCGCGACTTGCGGGACCGGAAGCGCGTGGCCGAAAACCCCTACCAGCGCGAGCACGAGAACCTGATGGCCAGCATTCGCGGCACGGGCCCCTACCGGTTGGACGCCGAGTACGGGGCGACCAGCAGCATGACGGCCGTGATGGGCCGCATGGCCACCTACTCGGGCCAACTCGTTACTTGGGACGAGGCAATCAAGTCCGACCTGCGACTCGGCCCCGCGCGTTACGCCTGGGACGCCGATCCGCCGGTCAAAGCCGACGCCACCGGCTCCTACGCCGCCGCCGTGCCGGGCGAAACGCGAGTTTGGTGAGGGCACCTTCTGCTGATGCATCACGTAGAAAAGGATTATGGCTACCGCAAGGCCGGCTACGCGAAGCAGATTTGGGACTACAGTATCGACTACCAGGGTCCGTCGCCCGAAATGCAGCAACTGGCGGCCTTCTCCGGGCTCCGACGGCTGGGAACTGGTGGCCCGCGAGTTTGCCACGGCGGCGGATGCCGCCCAGGAAGCGTGGCGCTGCTTGCAGGCTGCCGGCGACAAAGTCCGCACGGCCGAGGACCGGCGGCGGATGCAGGAGGAGCGGGACATCTCCGAGCTTGTGTATCGCACGTTCCTGGCCTGCGCCAACACGGTCGAGTTCCTGCGGGCCAGGCGTGCCTGGGAGAAGGACCGGAACCCGATGCTCCTGGAACGGATGCGACAGATCGCGCGCACGGAACACGACAACGCCGCCGCGGCCGTCCCGATCTACGCCCGCTCACGATGGCTCGATCCGGCGCTGCGGCTGGACGGCCGATTTCCCGGCTTTTCCGAAAAACCGGGCTCGTGATACGCTCGGATCTCGAACACGCGGGCCGATCGGTCGCCGCCGGTCGCTTCGACCCACAGACGCAGCTTGCCGGCCGTGATCGCCGGAAAACGGTGGACGCGGCGACGCTGGTAGTTGTCGGTGACGCGGGCCAGCTCGTGCCACGTGCCATCATCCTGGTACTCCAGGCGATAGTCCTTGACGCACTGGCGCACCAGCGGCTCGTCGTGGAAGCGGGTGTTCATGTCCGTGTCGAACGTCAGGTACACGGTGTTCAGTTTCGCCGGCTGCGGTAGGGCGAGTTCGATCCATTGGGGCAGCTCCTGCGCCGGATCGGAGGCCCATTGGTTCGTGGTCGTGCCCACGATCCGCGACACGCCGTTGATGACGTTCTCCGGCCGGTAATCGCAGGCGATGGCGGTCAACGGGTCGGTCAGGCAGGTGTAGTACTGGCCGGAAACCACCGTCCAGCCGCGCGGCGAATCCCCGCCATAGGCCCGGCAGGCGCCCGGCGGGCCGTTTTGCATCAGCCGCCACGAGACGCCCTCGGTCTTCGGCAGCCAGAACCAAACAAACGGCTGCGACACCGCACAGTCCAGGGGGAACTTGACCCAGGTCAGGCTGTTGGGCCTGACCGTGGCGATGGCCGTAGCCAAATCGCGCGTGGACGAGAAGTCGTCGGATGCGGACGACTCGCGCACGTGCAGCGTGACCTCCACCGACTCGGTCCGCTCGGAATACAACACCAGCGACACGCTCTTGAGCCGCTCGCGTACGCCTCGCGGCATCATCACCGCCCGCGGCATGTTCAGCGGATGGCTGTCCCGGTGACGCACCTTGTCCTGCGAAAACTCCTCGTGTGCGGCGGTGCTGGAGGCGGTGACCTGGGCCGTGCGGGCCAGATCGTCCGGGTCTTCGTTCTTCAGTTCTGGAATGTACTGGTCATGCTTCAGCAGGGTCTGCTGCAATCGGACGATGTGCTTCTGCCCGAGTTCGCGCGGCGTTGCGTCCAGGCTTAGGCACAGGGCCGAAGCCGTGCCCGCCGCTTGTCCGAGCGTGGACAGGGTGCCTTGGACTCGCAGCGATCCCAGACCGATATGCGTGGTGCTGACGTGGCGCCCGGCAAACAGCAGGTTTTCGACGTTCGCCGAATACAGGATGCGGTACGGAACGGTGTAGATCGGCACTCGGGGATTGCAGTCAAAGGGGCCTTCCTTGCCCGAAAAGATTCCGCGCGGGTGATGCACGTCCAGCGACCAGCCGCCGTAGGAAATGCGGTCGGGGAACACCACTCCGTTCTGCGCGTCCTGCTGCTTGAACAGGTAGTCGCCCTCCAGCCGGCGCGTCTCCCGCTTGGCGTTCATATAGGGCACGAAGGCCAGCGCGTGGTCGCTCGCCTGGTCTCGTTCCGGCCAGCGATTCTTGATGAAGTCCCAGTAGCCGAACGAGATCTTGATCAGCTCGTCGCGGGCCCGTTCCGGATCCCACAAATCGTCGATGTCGCCGGGATGCTCCAGCCACCAGTTGCCCCAGGCGATGTGATCGATGCGGCGGCCGAACTCCTCGGCGGGCGGCAGTTTTGCGGCCCACGGCGGCGGCACGTACTCGACCGGCCGCCCCACGCGTTGGGCGCGGAAAGAGACCGTGTAGTTGCCCATGATGCAGCCGCTCATGGTGATCTTGTCGGCTTCGGGCGGCGCCAAGTCCTCGCCGAACTCCTCGCGCGATTCGCGGCCCAACCGGAACTTCGCGCCGGCGTAGTAGCCCACCCAGCCGTCGCCCGTACAGTCGATGAACATCTTGCCGCGAAAGACGCTCTGCTGCCCCGTCAGCGTATCGACGGCGGTCACGGCGTCGATGTGCTGCGGGTCGCGCATGGCCGCGGCGACCACGTGTCGATTGTAGAAAACTTGCAGGCTCTTCTCGCCCTCGGCGACCATCCGAAAGCCTTCGCTCATGCGCTGCCAGCCGAAATTCGCTTTGTTGCGTCCGGCTTCCTCCATGATCCCGCTTTCGCGGGCGTTGGGATGACTGACGCTGGCCCCGCAGATGCCCACGCCCAGCTCGTCGCTGGCGTTGCCGCCCAGCACCGGCCGATTCTGGATCAGCGCCGTATTGGCGCCGAGTCGCGCGGCGGCGACGGCCGCGCAACACCCCGCCGCGCCGGCCCCGACCACCACGACGTCGAAATCGCCTTCCGCCATCGGCTCCAGCGACACGCCGCTCAACCGGCTCCGCTCCTGCTGCAACGGTTCGAGGTCATTCGGAGGCGTGTAGCCGAGATCGCGTGCCAGCAGCAGTGCGTCACAGCGGCCGAAGTAGCCCGTCAGATCGTGCAGCGCGAGCGTGATCGTTCCGGCCGGCAGATCGAACTCGCCCGCTGGCTCCCAAACCCAGGCCTCGCTGTCCGCCGCGCCGAACACGCGCGCTGCGCGGACGCCGTTGACGGAAACGGCAAACTTGCCGGGGGCGTGCTCCCGGATCCAGTTCTTGGCTCGGACCCATAGCCGGTACCGTCCCGCACGCGGGACCTGCACTTCGGTGGTGGCATCGGCGATCGGCTGCCCTACGCCGGCGGCGATTAGGTAGGCCGACCCCATCTCCTGGACGAACTGGGTATCCAGTCGCCAGTCGCCATAGTCCTTGAAGTCCTCCGCCTCGATCCATAAAAACCCGTCCACGACCATCGGCGCCGGCCGCGGCGGCTTGCGAAACAGCGTGTACGGCGACCAAGGTTCGGCGGCCGTTTCGTCCCGGCTCTCCGCCGCCGGCAACGCCGTCGAGACAAACAGGGCCAGGAACAAGCAAGCAAGATGTCGAATGGTCATGGGATCTCATCCTTCGTAGCACGCGCTCTCCGAGCCGTGCGGTTGGTCATGTTGTTCTTGGAACATCTGCACGGCTCTGAAGCGCCCTGCCAGGGGGTTCCTGCACCTTGCAGGCCGATGCCCCAGTATAACCCGTCACACTGGCTTTTTCGATTCAGACTACTTCGACTGTCTGACTTTGGCTGGAGCACTGGCGCTTATTTGGTTGACCGGCGTACAACCATCCCAGACACAGCTACTGGCCCATTGCTTCCTCATCGGCAGCTGCAAGTTCGGCGAAACAGGCGTCCAGCTCGTGTTCGAAACGCTCCAGGCGATGGCGGCGCGGGATGCGGGCTTGCGCCGCTT
>CAZAQY010000242.1:0-12421 GCA_964486845.1 uncultured Pirellulaceae bacterium | reverse complement strand
TGAGGAAGTACGAACAGAAGCAAGCGTCTCCCAGAAGAACGTCACCGGCTTGGAGGCGCTGGAGGAGGGCGCGGAGCAGCGCGGGTTCTCCTGTCTCCTTGCCCTCGTACGGCGCGTCGGCGAAACCGCAGACCGCGGCCGTGGCCAGGGAGAACAACATCACGAAGCGCAGAATGGGGAACCCCAATCCCGGCTCCTGGGCGGCCATCTGCGGCCATTCGGCTTGGTTCGCGTCCGTGTCGGGTGTCATCAAGGTGGAGCCGTCGGCCATCTTCACGTGACGGCCGAACCAAAGCCACTTGGCGGGCACTTGCTCCTCCAGCGCATCGGCCACTTCATAGGTCAAACGCTGCAGCACCGGTTCGCGGAGCTTGGTTCGAGCGCGACAGTAAGCGCCGCTGTCCGGCGACGGAGCGCGCAGCCCCAAGGCCAGGCATAAGGTTCGCAAACGCTCCACGGCCGCATTGCATGATCGCTGGACGCCGGCCTGGATCACTTGCGTGAGGAAGGTCCACAAAGTAAGAGCCGGCGTGTAGAGGTCGTCGTCCTCCTGACCGAACAGGACGCCTTCTTCCACGAACGCTCGTTCGACCTGCGACTCGGAAAGAACCTCCGAGAAGGGCAGGCCCTCGGCCTGCAGGAATCCTTGAAGGACGATTTGAAAGCTCTGGCCTTCGTCCCTGGATATCTGGTATGACATAGCAAGACCCTCCTTGGCCTGTTGCTGGCGCAAGCTCTGCCAAGGAGGGTCTTCAGGTGTGCCACAATAGGTCAAGGAGGGCCTTCAGGCAACACCAAAATGCGAACGACACGGGCAACGTACAAAAAAACCGCCTCGTGTCGACAGAGATTTTTTGCGCGCGTCACATCGCGGCTCCATTCTACCGCTTTTCGACGCAAGTCCGCTGGCGAAAATCTCTTACGACCTTGTTCGCCATTGACAGTGCCATTCGTGCCGGGGAAGTATAAAAACGTGACGACATAAATGCAACACCAATCGGCCATGATCCCGTTTGGTGCTAGTGCGTCGTCAAGTCTTGATTTTGGGGTACAGTCGTTTCAGTTTTCGGCGGGCGTCGCCGATTTTGAACTGCCAGTCGACACCGCGCTGCTTGGCGTTGGTTTTCTCCGACCAAGCGCCGATTTCTGTTTGCAGCACTTCCACGTCACCGAGTCGCCGGTCCCCGAGACACTGCCAGCTGCCGTGTTTCGGCGTATAGCAGAAGTCGATCCGGCGGACATAGCGGCGGGCGAGGTCTGGCTCAAAGGCTTCGTAGAACGCGCCGATGGTGTGCGTGTTCAGGTTGTCACAAACCAATGTCACTCGTTCACAGCTCGCATAGCGGGTATCCAGCTAGGCCGCCACTTCCACGGCCCAATCCGCCTTCGTGCGGCGGGGACGGGCCGTGGCTTGGCGAAAACCGGAGAGTGGCTCGGCAAACCTGAAGATGCTTGCCGTCCCGGCCCGTTCGTATTCGTAATCGACACGCTGCGGATGCTCCGATGTGGCGGGGATTGACTCCCGGGTTTCCTTCAGCAACTGCACGGGCTGCTCGTCCATGCACAGCACCGGCTGGGCCGGATCATAGGCTTTTGCGTAGGTTTCCAAGACCGCTTCCATGTGGGCCACAAATTCGCCATCGGCGTCGGAAGGAATCACCCAGTACTCGATCTTGCGCTTCGTCATGCCGTTTTTTTTCGCGTCTGACGCTCGGTCTCGTGGCTGATGGATTCAACCACCTCCAGGCTGACCAATTCGTCGGCCAAGAGACGCAATGTCCAATGGCCGAAGCCCGCGGGTGGTTTCCCCAGCCGCATCGCGATCAGCTTCGCTTCTTTCTCCCCATCCAGCAACGGCGGCCTGGGCGGCGACTCCCGAGTCTTCCCGTTCAACGCCGTTTCAAAGCCCTCTGTGACCAGCCGCTTGCGCAAATTCTCGATAGTTTGAACGCGGCAGTGATACGCTTCGGCGATCCGCACATCGGGCCAATTCGGGCCATCGGCATCCGCCTGCAGCAGGATTTGCGCCCGCCGTACCTTCTGCGACGCCCCCTTCAGTTTCTTGACGACCTCCTGGCAGACCTGCCGTTCCTCATCGGACAGACGAACGATGTACTTCTTGTACATGGGACACCTCCTTGTTGCCCGGGGTTTCCCATGCCGACCATTTTCTACCAACCCCAATTTCTACGCTTGACGACGCACTAGTCCGCGCACACTCAGCGGTTAATGCGAGAGTCGCTCAAAGAACTCGCCAGCCTCGTGATCCAGCCAGTCGATGACCTCGAAGAAGCGATCGAGCACGAACCGCACCTTGCGATCCTCCGGCGCCTTCCGGCTGCCGCGAAGCCGGATTTGGCACCATTGCGAGCGGAGAATCCAGGGGGCCGCTTCCCATTCCTCCGGCACGAGGGGGGAGACGTCTCGATAGCCTCCCAGCAAGATCCGAGATCGTTCCGGGTCCAGACGATATGGCTGGACCAGGGAAGCGATGTCGTCCGGGTCGGCCGGCTGGTCCCGGATTCCGGCAAAGAACATCAAGGCGTCGCACAAATCGCGCAGACGTGCCTCGACGCTCAGATAGTCAAAGTCGTATACGGCAGCAACTCGCGAGTCGCGAAACTTGATGTTGCCCGAGTGGATGTCGCCGTGGATGACCGCCGTTGGAATCTGCGGTCGGAGCTGGCCGTCGTACTCGCTGCGGACCGATTCGATCTCGTCAGCAATGCGGGCGACGAGGGCTCGCTCGCTCGCCGTCCGGCAGCGCGACCGGATGCCGTCGACCAGAGGCGCCAGCAAATCGGGATGATCTTCGCGCAGGAAGCCTTCTTTGCCGGGCGGTGGATCGCTTGCCAAAACGGCGTGAAAGCGGGCCAGGAAACGTCCGACGTCGCGCACGGCTTCCAGGTCGTGCCAGGAAAACGGCTGGCCCTCGATCCAGGACAGGACCTCGATCGCGTGGCCGCTCAGATGCAGCCAGGTTGTGCCCCCGGGACCAACTTGCGGACACGGCACCGGCATGCCGTGTGCCGCCAGCTGCCGCAGCGCCTCGTGGTCGAAACGAACCATGCTCTCGCGGGAGAACTCTTCCGCACGCACGCGCACGACAAAACGCCCGCAATCGGTTTGGACGTCGAACTTGGGCGTAGCCGTGCCGCCGAGCCTGGCGATTCTCACGCAACTGCCCAAGGCGAACGCGTCCAGGATCGTTTGTACTGTGGCCGGATACTGTTGGTCGTCGAACATGGGCAGCATCTAGTAGTTTCCTATTTCTGCGCTTGCCGATATTCGGCCGCAAAGCGGGCGCCGTCGTAGCCGGGGTCGTCCTGCCGCAGGTCGGACAGCAGGACTTCGCCACCGGACAGCCAAGACCGCCGCGCCGCCAGGGCAGCCAGTTCCGGCTCCAAGAGGACGTCCATAGGCAACGGCGGGTTTTCAACTCGCCCGCACAAGTAGGGCAGACATGTCTCCAGCAGTGCCCGGTAGATGCCCGCCGGGGCGACTTGTATTTGCTCCACAGTGGCCGTCGAGACCGCGGTCAGATGGAATGGCAATTTAGCCGCCTGGCCGATGGCGAGCAGACCCGCGTTTCCGTCGTGCCAATTGATCTTCAGCAGCTTTTGGCGAGTTCGGCCGAGATACTCGACCGAACGTACGCCCGGCCCCATCAGTGCCAGGAGCATGGCGTAGGCGTGGATGCCGTAGAAGAAGTCGTCGGTTCCGCAGCCGCCGAAGGCCGTGTGGAGTTCGCCGCGCTGCCCGGTGGGCCGTGCCAAGTAGTCACGGATTTCGCGGGCGAAACGGAGTCCGGAGCCGCCGGTGATCCGCCTGCCCGCCGCGGCCCATTCGAGCAACTGGCGGGCATCGCGGAGATTCCCGGCCAGCGGCTTGTCAATCAGGACCGCCTTGCCCACTTCGGCAAAAACTCCCGCCTGTTCGACGTGCCGGTCCCAGTTGGCCGTGTGGACAATCACGCCGTCGACTAGATCGGACATGTCAGAGAGTTTTTCGAGAGCGCAGGGGATCTCCATCTCGCGGCAGAACTGAGCGGTAAAACCGGACGGACGTATTTCGCCCGAGTCCCAGGCAGCGACAATATCGATTTCCAGCCCGCCTGCTGCGGACAGCTCGCGGATGATCGGCACCCAGCGACGCGGATGGGAAGTACAGAGGCCTGCCAGGCCGAGCCGAAAAGCCATCGATGATTCCTCCGCGCGACGATGCAAGGGCCGCAAATATAAACAATCGGAACGAGGCCGGCAACGACAGGCGACGCGAACATGCCGAAAACGCGTGTCCTGCTACGCGTTCACAGACTCGCGGTATTCGCCCGGCGTTTGCCCCGTCGACCGCTTGAACAGGTAGCACATCGACTCGACGTAGTTGAACCCGGCCAACTCGGCGATCTTCTCCAGAGAAAAGTCGGTCGAAGTCAACAACTCCTTGACCCTGCGGAGTTGCACGCGGGCGATCTCAGCGCGCGGAGACCGGCCCAGGTATTTGGCAAATCGCCGCACCAGCGTGCTGCGGGAGATGTTGATATTCTGAAGCAGCTCCTTGATTTGCAGCCCGTCGCAGGCATAGCGGCGGATATACCGCACGGCGACGGCCGTTTGGTAATCGTCGATCGCTACGGCGTCGGTCGACTCACGGGCGACCACTCCCAGCGGCTGCACCAGGACTGAGCCCTCCTGCGGCGGATCGCCGCGGATCAGTCGGTGCAGCAGGGTGGCTGTCTCGTAGCCTATCCGTTGGGCGTTGGGGTCCACGCTCGACAACGGCGGATCACTCAGTTCGCAGAGCACCTCGTCATTGTCCACCCCGATCACCGCCACTTCGTCAGGCACGGCGATTCCCTGGCTGCCACAGGCGGTGAGCACCTGGTACGCGCAGCGATCGTTGTAGGCCATCAAGCCGACCGGCCTGGGCAAGGAGCGAATCCAGCGGGCGATAGCGCCTTCACGCTCCTGGATCTCGTCGGCGGAGGAGATCTCCGCCACCTGCTTCGGCGGAGGGCCCTCGTAGACTCGGGCCCGACCACCCAGTTCCGCGACGTATTCAAGGAAATACTGGCAGTGTTTCTCGGTGAACTTCGCATCGTCGAAGCCGAAGTAGGCAAACGATCGAAATCCCCGCTCCTGCAAGTGATCTACAGCCAGCCGTACCACGGCTCGCTGGTCGCTGTCGATCATCGGCACGTCGCAGTCCTCCCGCGAGCCGAACTTGCCGACCATGGGCAGATTCAGCCGCTTCAGTTCCACGATCAACCTCGGATCGCGGGTGCGAGCGATGATCCCGTCACCTCCCCAGTCCCGCAGCTGCGGGGGAAGCGAATCGCCGAGCACCGTTTCGTGGTGGCAGAACGACCAAGGGCCGTAAGCCCGAGCGTAGGCGGCGATCCCGCGCAGCAGTCCTCGCCGGTAACTGCGCGACGAGTCGATCAACAGCGCGATGCGGAGTCGTTCCGCCATGACAACACGCTCCAAGACTGTTACGCCAATGATGCCGAACAAAGTCAACCGTACCACAGCCGACGGCCGAATTGAATGCCTGCATCCGCGGACGAGCCCCCCCCGGGCGCCACTTTTTTTCCGACGTCAGTCCGGCGCCCGCCCTTCGTCCTTCCGCAACGGGGAGCCAATATCCCGGAATGAATGTCCGTGACGAAAACTCGTAACCTGTTTGACGTAAATTTTCATTGACGCCCGCTGAACGCCCTCGCAAAAATTACATTCGAGTCATTACTGTCTCTATTTCCGTCTTCGCCGTTTTTTGTGGCAGAATTGACGGAATGATTTTTGTACTATTTTCGGCCGTTATACCCTAGGAAAGTTAGGGGGGAGTCGTCATGTGTCCTTCAACTGTCGGTCGGAGGAGAGCGTTCACATTGGTAGAACTGTTGGTAGTGATCGCCATCATCGGCATCCTGGTGGCCCTGCTGCGGCCGGCGATCCAGGCGGCGCGCGAAGCCGCCCGCCGCGCCCAGTGCAGCAACAACCTGAAGCAGATCGGCGTGGCCTTCCACAACTACCACGACACGCACAAATGTTTGCCGGCGTTGTATTACTACCCGCAAATGATAGGTACTGCGGCCCAGTTTGGCTATTCGGGTTTCTACGGGCTCCTCCCCTATCTGGAGCAAAAGGCCCTGTACGACGATATCAGTCTTTCCGGCTCGCCTTGGGTGTACACCAATCCGCAGGTCCCCACGTTCCGCTGTCCATCGGATCCGTCCAGGACGACTTGCACTCTTGGCGGGCTCGGCACTTACGCCAAGTCCTGCTACGGACTGAACGCCGGGACGGCCTGCAGCGCTTGCGCCAACGGTGAAACGTGGAGTCCCCGGCTCACGACGCTGCCCAAGGAAAACGCCGTTTTCTCTACGAACAGCGCGACGCAGATGCGCGATATTCTCGATGGCACCAGCAACGTGGCCATGATGGCCGAGATACTCAGTTCTACCGGGGACGATTGCCGCGGCTGCTGGGTGGGGACAGCGAGCGACATCGGCTGGTATCGGCACGACCGGACGCCCAACACCAGCGTGCCGGACTTCATCCGGGGAACGTACCATATCTCGTCGTGCGTGGGCGTGTATCCTCCCTGTACGAACACGGACTCGGGCAACAACTTGCAGACCTGGCATCTTGCTGCCCGCAGCGCGCACCCGGGGGGCGTCCACGTGGTTGCGGTCGATGCCTCGGTCCGGTTTGTCGCCGACACGGTGAATCTTGCCACGTGGCAGAATTACGGGCGGCCCCAGGATCGCGAGCCGCTGGGATCGTTCTAACGCGATAGAACTATAGAACTGGAGACATCATGGTGGCCCCGGTGCGGTATGTACGCAAATTCGCGGTGTTGTTGTTCGCCCTGGTTGCCTTCGGCGCCGCCGGCTGCGGCGGCGCCGGCGGGCCGGAACGCGCCTCGGTGACAGGGAAAGTCACGTTCGATGGTGAGCCGGTGGACAACGGCACGATCGAGCTGGTTCCAGTGGAAGGCACGGCGCATATTTCGGCGGGCGCAGCGATCGTCAATGGTCAGTACGCGGTGGCCCAGGACAGGGGGCCGATGCTGGGCAAGCACAAGGTCGTGATCCGGGCGATGCGCAAGACCGGCAAGATGGTCCCCGTCGGGGGGCCGGCTGGCGACGCGATGGTCGAGGAGTCCGAGGCGTACATTCCTGCCAAGTACAACACCAACACCGAGCTTGCCATCGACATCAAGTCGGGTGAGAACCAGCATGACTTCGACCTCAAAAGCCAATGACCGAGGATACGCACACAGCAAGGAGTGGTTCGAAGAACACTGGAACAGGCCAATATGTTTATATTGAATATTGATAGCGGAAAGGAGATAGCGGTAACCTAACGCGGGCCTTCGCCCGCAACCCAAACGTGTAGTGAACAAACTACTGTACAAGATGCGCGCGCACGGTACGAACTGAGGCTTTAATTGCGGAGCCATTTGACGTGAGACCTGAGAGGCTGAACCGGCGAATTGTCTTCGGAACGTGGTTTTTCGTGCTGGCCGCCGGGCTTGCGACCATTGTGGAGGCAGGTGCGCAGGACGGCGAGGCAACGTCCGGCCGGCGGCAATACGCCAACCAGTTGGTCCGCATCGCATCCCCCAGTCCAATATTGGCCGATCATCCCCAGTGGGTGCAGCCGGTACGGGACTTGGTTCACTATGAAGCGCCACCCTTGGTGGCCGACGGCAACGCCGACTTGGCGGTCCGGGCCTGGCGCTGGTCCTACAACGCCCGTGGGATCATCGAGATTCCCAATCAGCTGCGCGCCGGGGACACGGCGATTGTGGTGGTCCATCCCTGGGGGATTGACGACGGTCAAGGCTGGCGGACGCCCCAGCCAGCCGGTGTTGCCGATTTCGGCACGCCGGAGAAGAATGCGCTCTCGCACGAGCATGTCCTCCGCGTCGTGAATCCGTTCCTGGAATCGCTGCGGCCGCGGGTGGCGATGGTCCTGCACAGCGAGCCGGGAAACGAGGATCCGATCCGCAAGAAACTGTACCGCAGCGTCCGCGGCCGGCCGACTCCGGAAGAGCGCGCCCAAGGCCGGAAGGAACTCGAGGAGAGACTCAACGGGTTCAACTACCGTGGCGGCGTTCTGCCGGAAACCATCGAGATCTCGAAGGATTACCCGGTGATCGACTATTTCCGCAGGTTTCCCGGCCTCGACGCGGGAGCGCACTACAATGGTGCGGGTTTCTGGGCTCTTCCAATTCCCGTGCTCAGCTCGCTCAGCTACATGCCTGACGACGTGGTGATCTACGACGGGGAGGGATACGAGGTGATGCGCGACTTCCTCAAGAAGCACGGCGTGCGGCACATCCTGCTGACCGGCTACGCCACTGACATGTGCTTCAAGGCCACCACGGCCGGTTACGACAACCTGCGGAAGGACTTCAACGTGTTCCTGGTGGGCGATGCCACTTTGGCTACCTTCCCGGCCAACGCCACGCCTGCCTACGCTACGAACGCCGCCATCTCGTTCGCCGCCCTGGAGAACCTGGTGACTCAGGTCTCCTGGATCAAGCCGATAGCGAGGTAGTCACCATGCGAGCCGCTTCCCTACGATGGCTGGTCCTGATTGTGGTCGCCGGAATCAGTCCGGCGCGCGCGGCTCAGCCGCTGCCCGGGACAGAGCCACTGCGTGGATTGCCGAACGTGGCCGACATTGTCAAGGTGCAGCAGGCGCAAGTGCTCGGCTGGTTCTTACAGCGGATTGGCCAGGCGGAGCAGGCCCGAGCCGCCGCCTGGCAACCCGACTTCCGTTCTCGCGAAGCCTACGAGCAATCGCTGGCCGCTGAGCGCGCCCGGTGCCGTGAGATGCTTGGGGTGACCGACTTGGCTCCGAGCCCTGCCGACGCGCAGCGCGAACTCCTGGCCGAGTCGCGGGATGTCCGCATTGAGCGTGTGACCGTTCCGAGTTCCGAGGGACTGTCCGCGCGGGGCTTGCTGTTCTCGCCCCGCACTCCGGGCCGGCACCCGCTGCTGATCGTCTGCCCCGACGCCGAGACGTGGCCCGAGGCATGGGCGGGCCTGAGCGGCGAGGCGCGGCCGCCCCTCTGGCTGACGGACACGGTGGCGCGCAACGCCCTGGTGTTCATCCCACAGTCGATTGAGCGGTTGGCCGATCATCCTTATTGCCGCAAGGTCAAGAACATGGACCGGCGGAAGGTTCTGTACCGGCTGGGATACGTCACGGGCCGCACGATGCCGGGGATCGACGTTCAAGAGACAATCTTGGCCGTCGGTTATTTGGGCGAGCGGCCGGAAGTGGATTCGGGCCGCATAGGGTTGGCGGGGATCGGGCAAGGGGGCATGACCGCGCTGTATACGGCCGCCCTGGACCGTCGCATCGCGGCCACCGCTGTCGCCGGATACTTCCAATGCCGCGACCGCTGCTGGGAAGAGCCGGCCGACCGGCGGTTGCCGGCGCAGCTGGTCCACTTCGGCGATGCGGAGGTAGCGGCGATGATCGCCCCCAGGATGCTGGCCATCGCTGAGGGACCATCCCGGTCGCCGGCGCCCGAGGCGGTAACCAGCGAGTTCCGCAGGGCGGCAAGCTGTTGGGAACGGCTCCACGCCTCCGCCGAACTTCGGCTCCAGACCGAGCCGTCGGACGAAGAACCCGTGGGGCGGCCGATCCGGATGATCGCCGATGGTCTGGGCTTGAGCGAGCCGGCAGCGAACCGAATCTGGCCCGACCTGCGAGTGCCGGAGACGGCGGTGCAGGCCCATCGCGACCGGCATTTCGAGGAGCGGCTGGCCTGGCTGCGAAAACGCATTGACGGGAGCGAGGCAGTCCGCGAGAAACACTGGGGCCTGATTGATCGCCCCGCGGCCGAGTTCCCCCAGATCCAGGCGGGAATGCTGGCGGAGTATCGCCAACTGGTCGGCCACGTGCCCACTGCGGACACGCCGCTGCGGCCGCGGACCGAGTTGGCCCTGATCACTGACAAGTACAAGGCCTACCGCGTCTTGCTGGACGTGACCACGGGCGTCGAACTCTACGGCCACCTCCTCGTGCCGCGCGAGTCCCGCCGACGCGCCGCCGCGGTGATCTGCCAGCATGGCCTGAATGGGACGCCCGACGACATCACCGGGCTGGGCAGACCGAAAGACACGGTCTACCACGAATTCGGCCGCCGCTTGGCTGAGCATGGCTACGTCGTCTTTGCCCCTTTGATCACCCATCACTACCTGCCGTACAGCGAGCCGAACTACGCCAAGCCGGTCAACGACAAGGTGCGAGCCGCCGACGCGGTCGGCATGATGCGGCTGGCCATGGTCGTGGCCAAGACCAACCGGGCTATCGATTTTCTGCAGTCGCTGCCCTTCGTGGACGGGGACCACATCGGCTACTACGGCCTTTCCTACGGCGGCTACTCGGCCGCCTGGAGCGGGCCGCTGGTCGAGCGGCTGGCGGCGGTCGTCGTGTCGGGCAACTTCAACGATCAGCGGGCCAAGCTTACGTCCGACGAGGCGTCCACGAGTTACCTCCTCCACCCTTACGAGGACGCGTACAACTGGAACAGCCTGCACCGCTTTACGTACCCGGAGCTGATCGCGATGACTGCACCGCGGGCCGTGTGCATTGAATTCGGGCAGCGCGACACCATCACCACGCCCGAGTGGACCGCCCGCGCATGGAAGCAAGTCGAGGCGATCCGCGATCGCCTGGGCCTGGGGGATCGCATCGAAATGGTTGAGTTCCAGGGGGACCACGAGATTCATGGGAGTGGAGTGTTCGATTTTCTGGATCGATTTCTGCGTCCGGAACGGAGCGTCGGTCGGGACTACGAGTACGATCTGATGGCGCCGTTCACGACCGATTGGTTCGTCTCGCTCAAGGAGCATCTTCCGTTCGTGGAGCACGTGTTGGACGCGCGGGAGGAGAGCTGGTTTGGGGGACGGTTTTGGATGCCGTCCGGAGCGAAGCAGTTTCGCGGCATGGCGGTCAAGGTCTCCCGCGAAGGTTGCCCCGGCCCGCTCGAAGTCCGCTTCGGCTCCGAGCCGGGAAAGGACGATCTGGGCACTGCCGGACTTTCCTGCGACACGGTTTTGCCTCTGTGGGACGTGTGGCATTCGCTGCGAGTCCCCGCGATATCGGTTCAGGAAAACCAATCGATCTATTTCCAGATTCGCTGCCGGAGCGGCACGGCGCCCAAGGACCACTACGTGGTCTACGGGCCGCGGCCACTCGGCGGACGAGACCTGCCGGACCGTTTCGCCCTGGCCTATCAGGTCCTCACCGACCGCCCGCAGGATGGACTCTGCTCGCCCGGCAATCAGCCGATGTTCGAGCATGTCCGGTCGATGCTTGGCCCCTCCGATGAGGACGATCCCAGCCAACGGCTGGACGGCAGACCGGCGAGGCCGGGCGAAACGGCGATCGACGGGAAGTGGATCATCCATCACGGGACAGACGACGACGGCGTGCTGGCCAACGCTGCCGGCGACCTGAAGCGGTTCCTGGCCGCCCGAGGCGGAATCGACGTAGCGGTGGTCCCGGAGTCCGCCCAGAATCGACCGCAGACGATCGACTTGCTCGTGACCGACGACGCCCAGGTGCTTCAAGCGCTCCAGACCAGCGAAGGCTATCGAGTGGTGGTCGAGCCACAGCGCGTGGCCGTCCTTGGGCGGACGCCGCGCGGCGTGATGCGAGGCGTCTACTGGCTGGAAGACGCGATGCGGCTCCGCGGCAGCCCCGTGTTGAGACAAGGGCAGACCGATCGCAACTGCCGTTTCGACCGCCGCATCACATGCACGATCAGCATCTCCGGTCTGAAGTACACCGAGGTGTCCCATCCGCTACCCTACACCGACGGAATCCTGCAGCGGATCTCGCATCAGGGGTTCAACGGGATCTGGCTATGGGTCAACGCCGAGGAGATCACGCACAACTCGACGGTCTTTCCCGAATTGAATCATCCCGAGGCGGAGCTGTGCCTGGCCCGGATTCGGGACGTGGTTGAGCGTGCGAAACCGTTGGGCATTGACGTGTATCTCTATTATGCCACCTGGCACCATCACCCCGTGCCCGCCTCGTTCTACCAGAAGCATCCCGACTGCCGCGGCGTGGGCCACGGCGGCGCCCTGTGTACTAGTCACCCTGATGTGCGGCGATACTACGACGAGACGACGCGCCATCTGTTTCGGACGATACCGGGACTGGGCGGCCTGATCGTGATCTTTGACTGCGAGGGCTTCCACTACTGCGGGTACAACAAGCAGGGCTGCCCCCGCTGCCGCCAGCGCAAATCGGAGGACATCGCCGCGGAGTTGATCGGCCTGCTGGACGGGGCGATGCGCGCCGAACAGCCCGGCGCCCGGCTGATGGCCTGGAGCTACCGGCCCGGCCTGGACTGGGTTTACCGGACCATCCCGCAGTTGCCCAAG
>CAZAQY010000241.1:0-12504 GCA_964486845.1 uncultured Pirellulaceae bacterium | reverse complement strand
GCTCAGCGGCTTGTCGTTGCGGATGGCGTCCAGCAGGTTGACGATATGCTCGTTGTCGCCCACGCCAGGACTGCCAAACTTGCCGATCTCCTTGTCCTTCTCATCGAAAACCGTGTACGTGCCGTCTCCGTCCAGGTCCATCGCCCCGCCCTCGCCGTAAAACGTAACGAACTTGCGCTCGTGCCTGTTACAGCTGAGTCCCTCCCAGGTGATCTGCCGCCGGCCTTCAAACTCCAGGCAGACCGTTTGCGTGTCCGGCGTCTCCTGGTCGTCGTCGTAGCGGTAGCGTCCGCCGGAGGAAGTCGCGCGAATTGGGAAATCGACACCCAGACCCCAGCGGCACAGGTCCAGCGTATGAATGCCGTTGTTGCCCAATTCGCCGTTGCCCCAATGCCAGAACCAATGCCAGTTGTAAGGGATCCGATTGTCGACATAAGGCACACGGACGGCGGGGCCTTGCCACAATTCGTAGTCCAGCCCGGCGGGAACCGCCGCCGGTTTGCCTTTGCCGATCGAAGGCCGCAGATTGCTGTACCAGCTGCGCGCCAGATACACACGTCCGATGATGCCTTCGCGCAGTTTCTGGATGGCTTCGATCGTGCCGGGACCACTGCGACGTTGTGAACCCACCTGTACGGCGCGGTTGTGCTTCCGCGCTGCCTGGACCATCAACTCGCCCTCGTACGGATTGGTCCTGAGCCGCTGACGAACTGCCGAAAAACGCTCCCATTGCCAAGCCACCAACCGCGGCACGCCCCAAGAACTGCCGACGATCGAATTGCTGTGTCATTTTCGCGTCTCCCGTAGAGGTGGTTTGTTTGGCGGCCATTAAACAGTAACGGAGGTCCAATGTCCACTGTCCAAATGCGACGTTCGTGGTCGATAAAATGTACGATCGCTGACAGAAAAATGGGACGACAGAGAAACGATTGGAAGGGGAATCCTCCCCGATCCACTCTTCATTTTTCTGTCACCCATTTTTCTGTCACCCCATTCTTCTGTCACCTCGCCATCCTTTCGGGACCGGCTCGCGGACGGTATCATCAGGCGATATCCCATCCCTCGCTTATGGAGGTCGCCGATCGTGTCCAAGTTCGCCGTCATCCTGCCCGCCGCTGGGAAAAGCAGCCGCTTTCGCGATCCCCACTACAAGAAGCCGTTTGCCCCACTGGACAATCGGGCGATGTGGCTGCACGCGGCCGAGCGATTTGTGAACCGCGACGACGTCAAGCAGTTGATCGTGGTCATCGCGCCCGAGGACCGGGAAGAATTCCAGGCCAAGTTCGCCGCCAACACGGCGATCCTGGGGATCGAGGTCGTGGATGGCGGCCAGCACCGCACCGACTCCGTAGCCCAAGCGCTGGCCCGCGTTCGTCCGGACATCGACTTCATCGCCGTCCACGACGCAGCCCGTCCCTGCCTGGCGAATGAATGGATCGACAAGGTGTTCGCCGCCGCCGAGAAGACCGGAGCGGCCATGCTGGCGATCCCCGTGCGCGGGACGCTCAAGCGCGTCCACAGGGGCCTGATCGCCGAAACCGTGGACCGGCGGGACCTCTGGGAAGCCCAGACACCGCAGGTATTTCGCCGCCAGTTGCTGCTGGACGCATACGCCCAGCGCGGCGATTCGGCGGCGACGGACGACGCCCTGCTGGTCGAACGCCTGGGCCACCCGGTGACGATCGTCGAGGGCTCGCCGATCAACTTGAAAGTGACCACGAAAGAAGACTTGCGGCTGGCGCAGCAAGCGCTCAAAGCCCTTCCCAAGCCCAAGATCATGGGCCCCGTACACCCGTTCGCCGACGACGATATGTGGCGGTAGGGATCGGCGAATCAATAACTGCCCAGGTCTTGTTGGCGATCATCACGCGGAGCGTGATGGCTACGTCCGGGTCTTGCTGGCGATCATCACGCGGAGCGTGATGGCTACGTCCGGGTCTTGCTGGCGATCATCACGCGGAGCGTGATGGCTACTTTGGAATCGCGACAGTTATTGATTCGTCGAGCGTAACGATCTGAAGTAGGTTGGGACGAAGTCCCAACCGACGAGCACCGTCCGGACCACAGGAGCCCGGCTTTTCGGAAAAAGCCGGGCTCCTGAATCGCCGTTTCGCGCGGGTCTGCACCCGGCTGAGAGAATCACCGGCGGGCTTGCGCCGCACCGTTCGCCGGGGGGCTTACAGCAAGCCGTCCTTCTTCGCCATGTACTTGATCAAGTCGATCACGCGGCAGGAATAGCCCCATTCGTTGTCGTACCACGAGACCAGCTTGAAGAACTTGTCGTTCAGGCCGATGCCGGCCGTGGCGTCGTAGATGCTCGACAGCGAGCAACGGATGAAATCGCTGCTGACGACCTGATCCTCGGTGTACCCCAGGATGCCCTTCATCGTGGTCTCGGAAGCCTTCTTCATGGCCGCGTTGATGTCGGCCAGCGACGTGGACTTCTCGGTCCGCACGGTCAGGTCCACCACGGACACGTCCGGCGTGGGAATCCGGAAAGCCATGCCGGTCAGCTTGCCCGCGACCTGCGGCAAGCACAACCCTACGGCCTTGGCCGCGCCCGTCGAGGACGGGATGATGTTGAAACTGGCCCCGCGCCCGCCGCGCCAGTCTTTCTTGCTCGGCCCGTCGACCGTGGGCTGGGTGGAAGTCAGCGAATGCACGGTGGTCATCAAGCCTTCGACGATGCCGAAGTTGTCCAGGACGACTTTCACGACCGGAGCCAGGCAGTTGGTGGTACAGCTGGCGTTGGAGACGATCGTGTCCTTGGCCGGGTCGTACTTTTCCTCGTTCACGCCCATGACGAAGGTCGAGATGTCCTTGTCCTTGGCCGGTGCGGAAATGACCACTCGCTTGGCCCCGGCGGTCAGGTGCTTGCCGGCCCCCTCCCGATTCGTAAACCGGCCGGTGGATTCGATGACGTAGTCCGCCTGGAGGTCTTTCCAGGGCAATTGCGCCGGATCCAGAATCGACACACAACGAATGTGCTTGCCATCGACGATCACGCCCTGATCGTCGGAACCGATCTCGGCCGAAGCCCGTCCGTGGATCGAGTCATACTTGAGCAAATAGGCGAGATTGTCCGGCGGAACGATATCGTTCACTCCGACAAACTCGATGTCCTTGTCCCCCATCGCCGACCGAAAAACGAGCCGACCGATACGTCCAAAACCGTTGATTCCGACGCGAACTGCCAAGGTAGGGTCTCCTGTGCCTGAAGGTTAGCTTGCGATCGCACCCAAAAAACACGCCCATATCCGATGTGCGAGAACCTGAATTATAGCGACCGGCAAGAATGGGGCAACGGGAGGGGCAAGGCACTTAGGATCGGCGAATCAATGACTGTCCAGTTCTTGTTGGCGATCATCACGCGGAGCGTGATGGCTACTTTGAAATCGCGACGGTTATTGATTCGCCGATCCTTGGCTGCGCGCGTAAGGCCGCGTAATCGCCAGCACTTGGTCGAGCAGCAGCCGGTTGCAGCCGATGCCTTCGCCGCCGTGGATGGTGGGACGACCCGACCAGTCGGTGTACACGCCGCCCGCCTCCTGGAGCACCGGCTGCAGCGCGGCCGCGTCCCAGACGTTCATGATCGGATCCACCATCACGTCGGCGCGTCCGGTAGCGACCAGCAGATACCCGTAGCAATCGCCCCACATCCGCGTGATGTAGGCCGCACGCTCCAGTTCCAAGTACGCCTGGTGCGCACCGCGCGAATAAAAACTGTCCAATTGTGACGTCAGGAAGACGGCATCGCTGAACCGATCGCGCTGCGAGACGCGCGCCGCACGCGGCGCGGCCGAGCCCTGCGTGTACCACGCTCCGCCCCCGCTGGCCGCATACACGCATTCGTCCAGGCCGGGGATGTAGATCACACCCACCACGCTCGCCCCAGACCGCTCGACACCGATCAACGTTCCATACAACGGCACGCCGCAGATGAAACTCTTGGTGCCGTCAATCGGATCCAAGATCCAGCGGAAACCGGACGTACCAGTCTCCTCGCCGAATTCCTCCCCCAAGATCCCGTCGTCCGGGAAGGCGCCCTGAATCCTCCGCCGGAGCAGTTGCTCCGCCTGCTTGTCCGCCGCCGTCACGGGCGAATTGTCCGCCTTCCGCTCGACGGCCAAGTCCTCCCGCTGGAAGAATCTCAAGGTCAATTGTCCCGCTTCGCGCGCAGCGGCAACGGCCAGATCCAGACGCGTGGCAAGTTCCGGGGCCGGGTCAGACATCGAACGATTACCAGGAAACCGATACCGCGTAACTCCGTTCAAGCCTCCACCTGAACCGTGCCGGCAGGTGCGGCAGGCGGCGAGCCGGGCGACAAGCCGGGCGGTGGCGGCAGAAGCTGCGACAGCTTGATCGACTCCAGCTGCTTGCGGGCGGTATCGGTCACCTGCCGCAAGGCCGTTTGCAGCCGCTGCTGGACGTCGCCCGTGGACTCGGCGGGCGGCGGCTCGCCAACCGTCTCCAACGGTCCGTCGATGGCCTCGATCACCTC
Organism: uncultured Pirellulaceae bacterium; assembly: GCA_964486845.1. GTDB lineage: Bacteria > Planctomycetota > Planctomycetia > Pirellulales > Pirellulaceae > Anammoximicrobium. The sequence goes on along the minus strand of CAZAQY010000241.1, from coordinate 8,003 downwards.
CAACAGAGAAATGTCCGCCGGGGAACGCGACAGCGAGTAACCGCCTTCCACGCCCCGGGTGGATTTCAGGATTCCGTGAGTCACCAACACGCGCAGGATTTGCAGCAGAAACCGCTCCGGCATTTCGCCGTCCGAAGCCAGCCTGCTGCAGGGAACCGGAGCGGAAGACTCGTTTTGAGCCAACTGCAACGTGGCTCGCACGGCATACGATACAGTCCGCGAAAGCTTCATGATTGGCCCCGCTGTCGATGAAAACGCCGCACGGCCTGATCGGGAGATCGCCAGCCCCCCCACGGATCCGGCCAAGTGCAGCCTTTTGGCCGGACACCGAATGCCAGCTTATAGCAAAGACTCGGGAAATGTCAATCAAATAGGCGGAACGTGGCAAAAAGTTTCTTTCGCATCCGGCGGGCGAGACCCCGGCAATGCGCGCCAAACACGGCTATGCGGTCTTGGCTTCCCCGGAATCCGTCTCCGCGCCGCCGCGCGGCGACTCGAACCGCAGCCCGTGCCACAGGAGCAGACCGGCCCCACAGACGAGGAGCGAGTCGGCAAAATTGAAGTTGGGCCAGGTGAAATCGTGATAGCGCAACAGGATCCAATCACGCACTTCGTTGCGAAACAGGCCAGGAGCACCGGGAACCTGCCACAGACCCAGCCGATCGTGCAGATTTCCGCCGATCCCCCCCATCACACAGCCCAACGCGACCGCCAGCAACAGATCCCGCGCGGCGCCGAATACAAAGAGCCAGACGAGGATGCCAATCGCTGCCACGACGGACATCGCAGCGAACCCAGTTCCAAAGCCGGAACCCATCCCAAACAAGGCACCGGGATTCAGCGCCGTCTCGATGCCAACATAGGGCTCCCAAATCCACCACACGGGACTTTCGCCGGGCATGCCGAGCCACTGGAAAACCCAGTGTTTTGTGAGCAAATCCAGCGCGCACCCCAAGACGGCGATGCCGAAAAAAACCACGTAACGGCTTCGGGGAATCCGATCCGGATGGCAGGGTTCAGTCGCTTTCAAGCTCGGCTCGCGCTCTCCACTGCCCAGCAACAGGCGGTCTACCCGTCCGCCAATCACTCAGCTTCCGTCTTGCTGGCGCACTTGACGCAGTACGGCGTGTAAGGAATGGCACTCAAGCGTGTCTTCGGAATCCGCGCCTGGCATTCGGCGCAAATGCCATAGTTGCCGTCTTCGATCCGCTCCAGAGCCGATTCGACCAGCCCCAGCACGCCTTCCTCATTCTGCAGCAAGGACAGGGTAAACTCCTGCTCGTAGTTGTCGGTGCCGACGTCGGCCATGTGAATGGGCATGAGAGACAGGTCCCCACTGGCCTCCGCCCGCGTCTTGTTCAACGCGGCATCGGCCATCGCATGAACATCGCGACGCAACCGGGAACGCATGGCGAGAAGGAGTTCCTTGTAAACCTTCATCTCGGACTTCTTCATGCTGTTTCTCCCTTTACCGGAAGCCGAACTGCGGATCGAGCGGCAAGACGACTTCGCTTGAAACGTAAACGAACAACCTAGCCTTTCAATTCTATGCGGATCGGCTCGGGATGTCAAAAGGCCGGACGACGTTATCCGGCGCATGGCTCACTCGCCAGCATCCCTATTGCTTGGCAGCCGACGCCTCCGTCGCTACCAAAGCCTTTGATAGACAAGCGTTTGCGACGTTTTTCAAGCATCCGGACCGGCAGTCGCCCCAGTGCTAGCAAATCCATGCCGGAACTGCTCGTTCTGCCGTCTGGGAAAAGAATTCGGCCTTCCCCGCTGTCCAGCCCAAAAGTAGCCATCACACTCCGTGTGACGATCGGCAAGCCTTCACCGCTTCTCCCACGGAGCAACCGGCTGCTTTGCCTCTTCGCCGGCCACCTGACACACCTGTAACCCGCTGGCCTGCGACGTGTAGAACATCCGCCCATTGGAAACCACCGACCCCACGCACTCGCGCGAGTCGATGGACGGCCCCGTCGTCACCAGGCGATTGCCGTCGGACAGATCGATCATGTCCATGTTGGCGCCCATCACGAAGGGGCCGGCGCAGGTGAACCGCGTACAGGCGTAGCCAAAGTTGAACCGCGACAGGATCTTGCCGGTCTGCCGGTCGAACACGTGCCCATCCCCGCCGGACGCATTGGAGAAGATGTGCTCCTTGCCGACCGTGATGACGTTCACTGCGGAGCGCACCGGTTCGCTGCGCCAGATCAGCGAGCCGTCGCGCGCGTCCAGGCAGAACACGAATCGTTCGTTGCCGCTTTCGTCCGGCTGGTTGTAACCGCCCAAGTACAACCGGCCGCCGGCGCCGGAGATCGTACACCCGGCCGTGACGTGATGCTGGCCTGTCAGCCACTGGATTTCGCCCGTCTTCGGGTCCAGAGCCGCCGTGATCCCGTTGGGTCCGTCCGCCAAGCCGCGCCGCTTCCGCTGACTGGCCGAATAGCCGAAGAACGTCGAGTAGTAGAGTCGCCCGTCCATCAGGCACAGCCCACAGTCGTTGCCCCCCGTCCCGTGCTCGGAAAGATCTTGCTGCCAGACCACTTGCCCCGTGTCCAGGTCCCAGGCCCAGATCAACGGCCGGTTGTCCTTGGGGTAGTAGGGATTGTCGTGCGTATAGATAAAGGCCATCACCTCCTCGCCGCCCGGCGCCGGTTCCGGATCGCCGCGGAACATAAACGGTTTTTCCGTTCCCTGCGCCGCATAACGGCCCGACCCGGAGGCGTAGATGGCCAGGTTCTGCCAGATCACCGGCGGCGCTTGCCGGCTCCAACTGGGCGAACCGGTGAACGGCACTTCCCAGACCAGCGCCCCCGTCGCCGCATCCAGGCACCGCATCCGCGAGTCGCGCAGCCCCGCCTGCGGGACCAGCAAGCGTTCCGAAAACGGGGACAGGCTCCGATCAGTCCCCGTTTTCGCCGTCCGGTAGTAGATGGGCGACGTGAACGACAGATAGACGCCGGGCCAGTACCGTCGCCACAGCAGTCGTCCCGTCTCTTGCTCGACAGCAAAAATCTGCCCTTCGGACGTGTGCGTGTACATCCGCCCGCCGCCGCAGACGGGCAGATGTTTGAACGTGCCTTCGTATCGCCGCAGCCACTTGACCCGCAACGGCAGCTCCAACTTCTGATCCGTGGCGTTCGTGTTCTGCAGGTTGCCGTAATTCGTGTACCAATCGTACTTCGGATCGGCGTACTTGCCGGTCAGCGGACTGCGGATGTTTTCCAGTCCCAGGTCTTTGTCCGGCAACGCCGCTTTTCCGTCCGGACCGAGGGCGTACAGGTAGCCGTCCTCGCAGCCGAAGTAGATCCGCCCGTCGCACACCGCAGCCGGCGCCGAGATCGCTTTGCCAAACGCCGTGGCGAACGACCATGCCGGTCCCTCGCCCGACAGCGGCACGACGTACAGCCGTCCGTCCAGACCGCCGACCACTGCCTGATCGCGGAGCAGCACCGGCGGAGCGATCGAGGGATAGGCGCCCAAGGGCTGCGCGCGATCGCTGTCGGCGGCGTGCTTGCAGAAGCCAAAACCCTCTTGAGGCCGGCAGCGGTACACATCGCGGCCGCGAACGCCGGCGGAGCAGAAGCTGAGCAAGCCCGGCAGGTTGATGGCCGTCTGCGTGTCCGGCACGACGCTGGTTTCCACCTTGTCATCGTCGCCCAGCCGCAGGATTTCCACGCGCCCGGCGTTGTCGCGGCGATGCCACTGGACGTACGCTTCGCCGTCCGGCCCCAAGCTCAGCCCGAAGGCGGCCGGGTACTCGCTGCCGTTCATATTGGGAATCAATCCGACCGCTCGCAACCGAGGCCGCTCGCCGGCGTCGTCCAAGAACACCACTCGGCCGCCCGCCGGGAGCACGAGCGTCTTGCCGTGGGCCGCCAGATCGCGAGAGCAGCAGAAATGGTCCTTCCAGGTCACCCGTCCTTGTTTGAATTTCAGCCAGTCTTCGCCCTTCCAGCGATCGCCCGCAAAACCGATCACTTCCTTGACGAAATCCCACGTCCAGGCCAGCGTCCCGTCGGCCTCGACCGCATACACCTCTGCGCCCACCGTGGCAAAATAGGCGCGTCCATTGGCCACCGTGGGCGCGGTAAAGATCGGCCCGTCGCAGCGGATCTCCCGGACCACGCGGCCGTCGCTGCGGTCCAGCACATAGTACGACCCGTCCGTCGTGCCGAAGTGCAAATAGGGCCCCACGACGGCGGGCGACGAGAGGTTGTTGCACGAAAACGGGGACTGGCTCCGATCAGGACGATCGGTGCCTGTCCCCGTTTTCATGTCCCAGACGGTCTGCAGCGTCGCCGCATCCAGGCACCACGCCGTCCCGGCGCCGTCGACGGCGTAGACCCGCCCGTCCGCCACCGCCGGCGCCGTGAAAATCGCATCGCCCAGCGGCGCTGCGGCGACCAGTCCCAGCGGCGTGCTGACGCTCCGTTGCGGGGCATCTCCCGACCGCCGCGCGTCGAATTGGAATTGCGGCCACTGTTCCGCGGCCCACGCACCGCACGGCACGCTCAGGAGCAGCGTCAACACCATCCGGCAGCTCCACCCCGCGGCACGAGGCCGATCGGTTCCAACACTCAACACCGCAGCGCCGGGGAAACGCATCTCGTTCATAGCAGGCTCCTTGTCGCAGGGTACTTTCGAACTTCCCCACAGCTTATCGCCGCGCAGAACGATTTCCAACAGCCCCAGCGCTCGTAGTGCCGCATTCATGCGGTCGAAACCAGCGAGAAGCGGAACGGTCCGCCGGCCAAGCGGGCAGCATTAGCCGCAAGCGAAACGCCCGCCGCCCACCGCCTACCGGTCACCGCGCACCGATCACCGCCCACCGATTACCGGTCACCGATTACCGCTCACCGCCGCCTTCCCCCCATGCCGGGATAGTAGTGCGAGTAATTCATATAGGTCGCACCACGGCCGGTCGGCGATACGCCCGCGGGGCGCACCAACCCGCCCGCGCTGTTCATGTCGGAACGGATCAAGCCCACTTGCGCCTGCAGGTTCCTCAATCCGGCCTGCTGCTGAGCCAGCGTCTGGTCCAGGATCTGCCTGGGGCGAATGAACGTGTTGTAGCTGTCCAACACGCCCGTATCCCCCCGAAAGTAGTTCAGATAGGGCGACAGCGTCGGGCGGCTCGGCGGGACGTATCGTTGCTGAGCGGCCGCTGGAGTCGCCAACGAGAACAGTCCCAACGAGGCTAAACCGGCCAATATCAACATCTTGCGCATAGCGTCGCTCCTGTCTGTCAAGTCGGCAAATCGGGAATCCTCGTTTTCATCGTCACAACCGGCAATCTGACTTTGGCCATTTCACCGGCCCGTTTGAGACTAAACCGGCTGCGCCGGAACCTGAAATCCTGATCTTTCATAATTTTTCACCTAAGTGAAAGAACACACCATTATACGCCCTCTGCCACCGAGAAAGCAAAGGGCGCCGCACCATGCGCTGGCCCCACCCCCATTATGGGACGCGATCGGGGGGTGTTGACACAGAGAAAATGGACGATAAAGTTAGGGAAAATCTGCTGATATGGCAGAGCAGGGCTGCTCTAGTACGCGCGTTCCGGCTTGGCGGGCGTTGGCCAACCCAACGGCTGCTCCGCCGGTTCGGCACCGCACGGAACCGGTGCTTCCCGCGCAATTCGACGTTCTTCGCAACCAACTGGCGGATTGGCGTGCCCGAGCGTCGGCCCGTTGGCGGTGCGCCCGCGATGGGCTGTTTGCTTGGTCCTGGAATCGTCTTCCCAAAGGTCACGTAAGCAATGCCGATCTTGAAGGAAGAACTGAGCATCTATCCGGACGATCTGTTGGACGAATTCACACTTCGCCTGCAGGACGCCGAGGGTCCGCAGAACGGGGACGGGGAGCTGCGCTGGTGGGCGATCCACGCCAAGTCGCGCCAGGAAAAAGCGCTGGCCCGCGAACTGCTCGCCCAGGAAATCCCGTTCTACCTGCCGCTGGTGCCCAAGCGGCAGTTTATCGGCCGCCGCTCCTACTGCTCGCACCTCCCGCTGTTTCCCGGCTATGTGTTTGTGTTCGGCACGGAACGGAGCCGGCTGGTGACGTTCAACACCAACCGCGTGGCGAAGATGATGGCCGTGTGGGAGCCGGAGCAGCTGCTGACCGATCTGCGCCGCATCCGCCAACTGATCGCCGCCGACGTGCCGTTGACGGTCGAACGGCGCATGAAACCCGGCGACCAGGTCCGCATCCGCCGTGGCCTGCTGGCCGGCATCGAGGGCACGATCCTGCGCCGCAACGGCCGGACACGCCTGCTGATCGCCGTCAAGTACCTGCAGCAGGGCGTATCGGTCGAAATCGACGACTTTATGGTGGAACCTATGTAGGAAAGGGGGTGGCGGAGGAGGGGAGTTTTCACCTAATCTTTCACTTGATCTTTCACCTAATCTCCCCCGCTTCGAGGCGGAAGGAAGAGATTAAGCGAAAGATTAGGTGACGGTCCCGGCCCAGCCGGTTGAGTTCAATCCGACCGTTCGCCCAGATGCTATGTCGTCGCCAATCCAATCCAGTAGCCGAGAGCCCAACACTCCAACACTCCAGCACTCCCGTACTCCCCTCCCCCCCACTCCCACCTCCGATTCCCCCGCTGCCATGACCAACGAACCGCACTCGGACGAGGAACAGCGCAAGCGTCTGCTGACCGAGTTGGCATTCGTGCATGTCGTCGGAGCGGACGGAAATCCGGTCCCCGCGCCGCCCGCTGAGGAACCGCCTGTCCAGCCGCCCCGCCCCGCCGCCCGTTCGGCGCGGGTCTCCGACCCCGCCGAAACGCCCGACCGCAGGTCTGCCGGAAACCAACCCACCGTCGCTCCTCCCGCTGGCTCGCTCGCCAGGCCGGCCACAGCGCCGCCCGAGCCCACCGTCCGCTACCTGCCGCGCACCGGACTGATCGGCCGCAGCCAGCTGGAGGACGACTCGGCCGAGGCGGAACCCGACGCCGAGTATCCCGGCGGCTTGCCGTATGGACTGGGCGACGACGACGTGATCGACGAGCGGTCGGTCCACCGGCTGGTATCCTTCGGCCAAAGCCAAAGCAGCGTGCTGATCTGGCTGTTAAAGGCCGCGATCGTCGTCGTGCTGTGGACCGTGGCCGTCGCCTGCCTGTCGGGGCTGGTGTACGCCATCCTCCGCGGCATGTCGGTGGAGGAACTGCGGCCGTACCTGCGCCAAGTGCGGGAGTTCTTCGGCGCCGGCGGCGGGTGACAGGACGGGGGCGAAGCACAGACGGGGAAGCGATTGGCGTGTACGAGTACAAAGGCACAGAGGTCACAGAACCGCCCATCGCGTCGCGGTGCCACGGTTCGGGGGCTGGTGTGTGGTTTTGAGCCCGGATGGAGGTCGGAAAGGGGGATTTCGGCGCGCGTCGCCCAGCCGCGTTGGGGCCGTTGGTCGCGGCGCGATGCAGAGCCGTTTCGGGGGCGGGGATCAATTGCGGAATCCGGAGATTGAAATCCGGAACTCGAAACGGAGGTGCCAAATCGGGAATCTCAGATCTGAGATTTCAAATCGGAAATCCCAAATCGCAAATCTCAAATTTGGACTTTCAAATCCGAAATCTCAGATTTCAGATCTCAGATTTCAAATCCCAAATCCATGCCGCCGCGTCCGTCAGCTGAGGCATCGGGACGCCGGAAGACTGGGGCCAACGCAGCGGGCCGTCCAAATGGGCCCATCGGGACGACATTTTAATGGCCGATAGACGGTCAGAATGCGAAGTTTTTTTGTCAGGAATATCGAGTCAGTGGCCTAAATGTTGTTGATAAGGATAATGTTCTGTTTGCGAAATCCCTGTCCCTGGATGCACTTTGACTTTGAGGTGACCTAATGCGATGCACCATGTTTTCCACGGCAGTTGTCTTGGCGTTGCTTCCTCTAACTGAGGCGTCAGCATCCATCCTGTTGACTTTCGAGAGTCTAGCCAACTGTGAGCAGATTGCCGGCTTTTACGCGCCCAATGTGACATTTTCTGGCAATGCC
>CAZAQY010000240.1:0-12607 GCA_964486845.1 uncultured Pirellulaceae bacterium | reverse complement strand
CAGCCAAGTGCGAATGCCGCGGATCGGCGAAGTGGTTTATCAGGGACTGCCCCTCGCCGGCGTCACCGTGCCGGGCAAGCCCACGCAGATCGTCGCCTCGCCGGTTTCCGGCGTCGTGATGGCGGTCAACGAATTGCTGCCGAAGCGGCTGGGTTGGCTGGCCACCGATCCCTGTGGCGAGGGGTGGATCGCCCATATCTGCACCACGCAGTACGAGCGCGAGGCCGAGCAGTGCGCGCCGCGCGGAATTATCCTCGCTAACGCGCACTCGGCGTCGGCTCAGCAGCAAGCCGCGAAACTCACGGCTTTGGGCTGTCAAGTCCAGCAGGCTTGCGATCGGGAGTGTCTGGCCGGCGCTTTGAAGGATTCCGAGGGCCGCGTGGTGTTCTTGGACGCTTCCTCGTTTGGCGATGCCGGACCGGAATTGGTGGGATTGATCAATCACCAGACCCCTGCCGTGCGGATCGTCGTCGTCGCCGCGTCAGGCGATCCGCGGGAGACGGCCTACCGGAAGCACAGGATCCTGTATTACGCCGTGGATCCGTTTGCCGACGGTGAAATGCCGGACATTCTGGAGGCCGCGTTCCAACTCCATGACACGCCGCAGGCGGAACGCCAAAAGGGCCCGTCCGAGCCGATCAGCGGTATTTCGATCACCAACCGCAACGGGCATCGCGTCCAGTTGCTGGCGGCGCCGGGCCTGTTGTGGCGCAACGAGGGGTTGGGCCTGCAAATCGGGCAGAAGTTGCTGGCCCAGATGTTGCCCGTCGTCATGACGCCGGGGGTGGCCAATCTCAGCCCGGCCAACGTGCTCAAGACGGCTGCGGCCCACGATCAGGTCATGGTGCTGTTGGCCAAAGACAGCAACGCGCTGCCCGGCTGTCTGGCCCGTGACACGAAACCCGATTTCGGCGTCGATCCGGGCGACGCGGCGGGCAAGATCACCACGCTGGCGGTCCAGCCGGATGCGATGGGCGGCTTCACGAGCTTGGACACCCGCACGACGGCCGCGCTGGCCGACCATATCGTACGGGAAATGGCGGTGTACTGAGGGGGTGACCGGTGATCACTGATGGTGGCCGATCACCGATTGAAAGGGGGACAACGGATGAATGCAGTCGCAAGCGACGGTGGCGTGGCGTTGTTGGACGCGTTGGGCAAGATCGGCAACGGCAAGCCGCCGTTGGGGTGCATGCAGTGCGGACTGTGTGCGGCCAGTTGCCCGTTAGGGTACGCGATGGAATTCCCCCCGCGAAAGCTGATCCTTCAGGCGGGCGCGGAGAATCTGGACGCGGTGCTGGCCAGCCCGTCGATTTGGATGTGCGTGGGCTGTTACACGTGTTCGCACCGCTGTCCGCGGGATATCGAATTGACGGACGAGTTGTGGCCGGCGCTGCGGGACCGGTCCATGCAGGCGGGGCATCAGCCGCCGGCGGAGCTGCAGGAGACATTCCAGAACCTGTTCAAGTATGGCAACACCTTGGGCAAATCACCGCGGCAGCGATTGGACTGGGCCAGGGGGTTGGACGTGCCGGTGCTGGATCTGTCCAAGGAAAAGCGGCCTGTGGACATCCTGTGGCTGGTGGGGTGTTACCCGTCGTACTATCCGCGGAATCAAATTGTCTCGCGCGCCTGGGCCCGGATCATGACCAAGTTGGGCGTCACTTGGGGCGTGCTGGGGACCAAAGAGAAATCCGTGGGCGAATGCGAACGCATGTTCGGCGAGGAAGGACTGTTCGAAACGCTGGTCGAGGAGAACAGCAAACTGCTGAATCAGCAGGAATTCGACAAGATCCTCACGCTCGATCCCCATGCGTATCGGGCCCTGCACGCCTTCTATCCGCGGTTCGGAGCCTGGTACCCGGTGCAGCACTATACGATGTTCCTCGCGGAGCGGATCGAGCAGCTGCGGCCGCTGATTGTCAAGCCTGTCGAGGCGACGGTGACCTATCACGACAACTGCTGCGTCGGCCGGCGCTGCGAATGCTACGATCCGCCGCGGGCGCTGCTGGAGCTGATTCCCGGCGTGAAGCTGGTCGAAATGGTACGCAACCGCGACAACGCGTTGTGTTGTGGCGGCGGGGGCGGCGGAATGTGGCTGGACGGTCACATCGTGGCCCACGGCGGCCACCGCCTGTCGGACGAGCGAGTGCGTCAAGCCGCCGACACGGGCGCGGGCACGCTGGCCGTGTCTTGCCCCTATGAGCTTTCGCGGTTCGAGGACGCCGCCAAGGTCACGGGATTGGAAGGCCGCATCCAGGTCCGTGACATCATCGAGTTGCTGGCCGAAGCGATGGGGTTGGGGGCGGCCGAGGGAAAATCGTGAGGAGTCTGAGAAGCCGGGGTTTGGGTTTGCCAAGCCGTCCCCTGAAGTTCACGAAATGGGTTGCGGCTGCCGCGATGGACGGATTGGCAATCCATCCTACAGCGTGGGAGTGCAGAAAGGAACACGTCGCATGAACATTGCCGTGGTGGTCCGGCAGGTTCCGGACTTGATCGAAACGTTGGAAATTGACGCCTCCGGGACTGCCCTCGATTGGGATGCGGCGTCGTTTATTGTCAACGAGTGCGACGATCACGCGCTGGAGCAGGCGTTGCTGCTGAAAGAGGCCGGCGACGGCAGCGCGACCGTCGTGGCGTTGGACGCGGGAGACGTGGACAACACGCTCTATGCCGCCGCCGCCAAGGGCGCGGACCGGGTCTTGAAGATCTCTCTGGACGACGGTGCGCCGCCGGCGCCCCAAGCCGCCGCCGCCATGTTTGCCGCAGCGATCCAGCCGCTGCAGGCCGATTTGGTGCTGGTTGGCGTCCAGGCGCACAACGAGTTGGACGGCGTGATGGCGCCGCTGCTGGCTGCCGCCTTGGCTCGGCCCTACGTGGGCGTGATCCGCGGCGTCAAGGCAGGGCCGGACGCCGGGACCGTGGTGGCGTGCAAGGAATTTCCCGGCGCGGTCATGGCGCAGATGAAGGTCAAATTGCCGGCCGTGCTGGGCATTTTGGGCTCGGACCAGCCCCCGCGGTACGTGCCCGTCAGCCGCATTCGCGCGGCGATGAAGGCCACGCAGTTCGAGGAACCCGCCGTGGCCGTTGCCGCGGTCGAGCCGCTGGTCAAGGTCCGCAAGCTGTCCCCGCCGGTGTCTGGGACGCGCGCCGAGATGATCTCCGGCTCGGAAACGGAGGTCGCCGCCCGCATTGCCGCGATTCTTGCCGAGAAAGGATTGTTGAAATGAGCGCCCAAGACGTCTTGGTTCTGGCCGAGATCCAGCGCGACGCGCTGGCCGACATCACGTTGGAACTCCTGGCTGCGGCCCGCGGCATGACGGCGGCCACGGGCGGCCAGGTGGTGTGCGCGGTGCTCAGTCAGGAAGGCAGCCGCTTCGCGCCGGCGTTGACCGCCGCGGATCGGATCGTCCTGGTGAACGATCCGCAATTGGCCGCCTATGCACCGGAACCGCAATTAACGGCGCTGCTCGACGTAACGGCGGCCGAACAGCCGCGGGCCGTGCTGATCGGCGGCACGTCGATTGGCTGGGACTTGGCGCCTCTGCTGGCCGGCCGGTTGCAGGCGCCGCTGGTCATCGGCTGCAAGGCGGTGCAGGTCGACGGCGACGCGCTGGTCGTGACTTCTGCGTTTTGCGGCGGCAAGATGACGGCCGAGGTTCAGGTCGAACGGTCGCCGGCGGTTCTGATGACGATGCCGGGCAGCTTCCGGCCTGTGGCGGAGGCAGGCCAAGGTCAAGTCGAAACGCGGACGTTGTCGGCGCCGCTGGAAGCGGGAGCGGTCGCTTTCCAGGACTGGATCTTGCCCGAAGCCATGGACGTGGACATCACTCAGCAAGACGTCTTGGTAGCCGTCGGACGGGGAATCCAGCAACAGGATAACGTGGAACTTGCCGAAGAGCTGGCCCAGGCTTTGGGCGGCGCCGTTTGCGCCTCGCGGCCGGTGGTGGATCAAGGTTGGCTGCCGGCCACGCGCCAGGTGGGCAAGTCGGGGATGACGGTCAAGCCCAAGCTGTACTTGGCGTTGGGTGTGAGCGGGGCCCCGGAGCATCTGGAGGGCATGAAGGGCTCCGATCTGGTGATTGCGGTGAACACGGACTCGAAAGCGCCGATCTTCGATGCCGCGCATTACGGAGCGGAGGTCGATGCCTTGGAACTGCTGCCGGCCTTGGTGGAGGCCGTCAACGCAAGGAAAGGGTAGGGGCGGAGGAAGTGCATGGCTGTTCGCACTGCTGGTTCGCGATTTCTTGCGGATGATACGAGGAAAGGCGAGGGAGAAGCGCTGTGGAAGAATACGCTCGGCCCATTATGTGGAACGTCCCACTATGGGCGGAAATCACGCTGTACGCGATGATCCCGCTGGTGATGATCGCCTTTCTGGCGGGCGCAGTGTGGCGGGTGCGGAAGTGGTTTCTGGGACAAGCCGAGCCGGGAACGCCCACCGCGCGGCAACAGCTCTTGCAGGTCCTGCAACCCAGGCGACTCGCGGAACTCGTCAAGACGGCCCTCTTCCAATCGCGGCTTGCGCGCGACGGCTTCTCGCTGCTCATGCACCAGGCGATTTTCTGGGGCATGCTGTTCCTCTTCGTCGGCACCGCCTTGGCCACGATCGACCAGGACTTCACCAACCCGTTTCTGGATTGGCAGCTCCTCAGTGGCCGGTTCTACTTGCTGTTCGAGTTCGTCCTGGACTTGTTCGGCGTGGTCTTGATCCTGGGCGTCGCCATGGCCGCGTATCGCCGTTACGTCTTGCGACCGGAACGGCTGCAGGCGAAGCGAAAACAGATCAGCCTCTGGGACGCGTTTCCCTTCCTGACGTTTCTGGTGCTGATTGCGGTCACGGGCTTTCTGGTCGAAGGACTGCGGATCGCAGAGGGGATGCACATCGAGTCCCAGGTGGCAGCCGCACGAAACGATCCAGCTGGCGGCGAACGCGACCCGCTCGGATTGCGCGATCATTTTCACATGGGCCGCAAGCGCCAGGACGCGGAGTTGGAGCGGATCTATGCGGGCGGCCCGATGTTCCCCGCCGCCGCCGCCGCTCCGGTCGGTTTTGGACTGGCAAAGGCCCTTGCCCCCTTGCCGCTGGAATCGATTCGCAGCCTCCATCAGTTGTTCTGGTGGGCGCACGCGTTTCTGGCATTTGGGCTGATCGCCAGCATCCCGTTGACCAAAGCGTTTCATCTGATCTCGTCGCCGGCAAACATGCTGTTTCGCCATCCGGCGCCCGTGGGGCGGTTGCCGGTCGTGGTCGAATCCGGCGTCCGCAGCGTGCGGGATTACACGTGGCGGCAGTTGCTGCAAGTGGACGCCTGTACGTGGTGCGGCAAGTGCCAGGAAGTCTGTCCCGGCTACAACACCGGCTTTCCGCTTTCGCCCCGCGATTTCGTTCAGGGCGTCGGGTCGCAGTTGCTGCGCACCAAGCCGATGGCGAACGGCGATACGCCCAGCCTGCACGGCTCCGTCATCCCGGCCAAGGAACTCTGGGCCTGCTGCACTTGCCGCGCCTGTGAGGACATCTGTCCGGTGCAAATCCAGCATCCGCGGCTGATTGTCGACATGCGCCGGCACCTGGTCGATCAAGGACAGGTGGACGAGGGGCTGCAAGACGCGCTGATGAATTTCCAGCGGTACGGGAACTCCTTCGGACAATCCGCAAAGAAACGCATCGACTGGACGAAAGCGTTGGACTTCAAGCTCAAGGATGTCCGCAAGGAAGAAGCCGAGTACCTCTGGTTCGTGGGTGACTACGCCTCGTACGACCAACGGGCACAGGTGGTCACGCGGGCCGTCGCCAAGGTGCTGCAGCGGGCCGGAGTGGACCTGGGACTGCTGATGGACAAGGAACAGAATTCCGGCAACGACGTCCGCCGCATCGGCGAGGAAGGGCTGTTCTCGATGCTCCGCGACAAGAACGGCAAAGAACTGGCCAAGGCCAAGTTCCGGCGGGTGTTGACCAGCGATCCGCACACCTACAACACGCTGAAGAACGAATACCAAAGCGACGGGCAGGCGGGCGAAGAGGATCCGGCCGCGGCCGCATTGGCGGGCAAACCGGTGCTGCATTACACCGAGCTGTTGGACGAATTGATCCGTCAAGGAACGCTGCAGCTGACGCGCACGTTGGACTGCACGGTGACCTATCACGATCCGTGTTACCTGGGCCGGTTCAACGGCGTGTACGACGCACCGCGGCGGGTCTTGCAGGCGTTGGGCGTGCGGCTGGTGGAAATGCCGCGGAACCGTTGCAACAGTTTTTGCTGCGGGGCGGGCGGCGGGCGGTTGTGGATGAAGGACACGCCGGGGATCGAAGAGCGGCCGGCGGAAAACCGAGTCAAGGAGGCGCTCAGCCTGCCCGGCATGCACTGCCTGGTCGTCGCCTGCCCGAAAGACTTGGTGATGTTCCAGGATGCCGTGAAGACCGTCGGCGCGGAGGATCGCCTGCGCGTCGCCGACTTGGGCGAACTAGTGAGTGAAGCGATGGAGTAACCGGGGGACCAACCAATGATTGCACGGGATACTTCGTTGAGGATCGGAGTTTACGTCTGCCACTGCGGCAGCAACATCGCGGGCGTGATCGACGTGGAATCTCTGGCGAATTGGGCCGGGGGATTGCCCCACGTGGCGCTCTCCCGGCACTACAAGTACATGTGCTCCGACCCGGGCCAGGAGTTGGTCAAACGCGACATCCTGGAGTTCAATCTGAACCGCGTCGTGGTGGCGGCCTGCTCGCCGAACCTGCACGAGTCGACCTTTCGCCGCGCGGCCGAAAGCGCCGGCCTGAACCGCTTCCTGGTGCAGATGGCGAACATCCGCGAGCAGGTTTCCTGGGTCACCGACGACAAACAGGCGGCTTATGCCAAGGCCCAGGCCCACTTGTCTGCGGCGATCAGCCGCGTTGCCGGGCACGAGCCCTTGCAGCGGCAGTTCGTCCAGATCCGCCCGCGGGCGTTGGTGGTCGGCGGAGGCATCGCGGGGATTCAAGCCGCCCTCACGTTGGCGGATGCCGGCAAAGACGTGATCCTGGTGGAACGTGAGCCGAGCATTGGCGGCCACATGGCGATGTTCGACAAGACGTTTCCCACGTTGGATTGTGCCGCCTGCATTCTGACGCCCAAGATGACGGCGGTCAAACTGCACCCCAACATCAAGCTGCTAACCTACTCGACGGTCGAGTCGGTGGAAGGCTCCGTGGGCAGCTACCACGTCAGGATCCGCCGCAAGCCGCGCTATATCGACGAGAGCCTGTGCGTGGGCTGCATGATGTGCATCGAAGGCTGCGTGTTCACCCGGGCCCGTGTTCCCAATCCGTTCGATCAGGGCCTGGGCACGCGCAAGCCGGTGTGGATCCCGTTTGCCCAAGCCGTCCCGCCGATTCCGGTGATCGATCCGGAAACGTGCCTGCAGATCGCCCGCGGCAAGTGCAAGCAGGGCTGCGTGGAAGCTTGCGGCGAGCGGAATGCGATCCAATTCGACCAGAAAGAGGAGATCGAGGAGTACGACGTCGGAGCGATCATCATCACCACCGGCTTCAAGGCGTTCGATCCCTCGGTGATTCCGTATTACGGCTACGGGCGCTATCCGAACGTGTATACCAGCTTGGAGGTCGAACGCCTGCTGAACGCCGGCGGGCCGACGGCGGGCAAGCTGACGCTCCGCGACGGCAGCACGCCCAAGCGCGTGGGGATCGTCCACTGCGTGGGCAGCCGCGACCAGAACTACCATCCGTATTGCTCCCGCGTCTGTTGCATGTACGCGTTGAAGCTGGCCCACCTAGTCCGCGAGAAGACGGACGCCGAAGTCTACAACTGCTACATCGACATCCGCACGCCGGGCAAGGGGTTTGAAGAGTTCTACAACCGGGTGCAGAACGAAGGCGTACACTTCATCCGCGGCAAGGTGGCGGACATTGCACCGGCCAACGGCAACGGCCGGCTGACCATGACCGTCGACGACACGTTGTTGGGCAGCATCCGGAAACTGGACGTCGACATGGTGATCCTGGCGGTGGCCTTGGCGCCGCAGGAAGACGCCGGCGACGTGCGGCGGGCCTTCGGGATCTCCTGCTCGGCCGAAGGCTTTTTTCTGGAAAAACACCCCAAGCTGGCTCCGGTCAATACGGCCAACGACGGCGTGTTCGTGGCCGGCGCTTGCCAAGGCGCCAAGGACATCCCCGACACGGTCGCCCAGGCCGATGCGGCGGCGGCTAAAGCCCTGGCCTTGATCGACGCCGGCCAGGTGGAGTTGGAGCCGAACACCGCCTGGGTCGACGAAGACATGTGTTCGGGCTGCAAGCTCTGCATCCCGTTGTGCCCGTACAACGCGATCAGCCGCGACGAGGAGCGGGCGATCGCGGTTATCGACCAGGCGCTGTGCAAGGGTTGCGGCACGTGTGTCGCCGCCTGCCCGTCCGGCGCGGCGATGCAGCACCTGTTTAGCGTCGAGCAAATTGATGCAGAGTTGGAAGGGCTGATGGCGTTTGTTTGATTCCCCCGAGTAGGACGGAATGCCATTCCGTCCTACCCCCGACGCCGGACAAGAGCAAACCGCAGGAAGGACTGAAACCATGCCTGACCCCAAGCAACCGAACGAGAAACAGTTTAACCCGCGCATCGTGGCGTTCATGTGCAACTGGTGCAGTTACACCGCGTCCGACTTGGCGGGCACCGCGCGGATCAAGTACTCGCCGTACGTCCGCATCATTCGCGTGATGTGCAGCGGGCGCGTCGATCCCACCCTGGCGCTCAAAGCCTTTGCCTTGGGCGCCGATGGAGTGATGATCGCCGGCTGTCATCCGGGCGATTGCCACTACATCGATCAAAACTACAAAACGATCCGCCGGGTGACGATGCTCCGGTACTTTCTGGAGCAGATGGGCATCGAAGGCGACCGTCTGAGGCTGGTCTGGGCGTCGGCGGCCGAGGGCCAGCATCTGGCCGAGTCCATCGACCAGTTTGCGGCGGACGTGCGGCAGATGGGGCCGCTGAACTGGTCCTCCAACTGGGAGGAAAACGGCCAGCGGGCCCAGGCGCTGGAAGAAATCGTTCGCGAACACGCAGAAGCGATGGAGGTCCTGGCATGAGCGGCAACAACAAAGGCAAACTGGCCCTGTATTGGGCCGCCTCGTGCGGCGGTTGCGAGATCGCCGTGCTGGCGATCAACGAGAAAATCCTCGACGTCGCCGCTTTGTTCGACATCGTCTTCTGGCCCGTCGCCGTGGATGCCAAGGTCCGCGACGTGGAGAAGATGGCCGACGGCGAAATCGACATCTGCCTGTTCAACGGCGGCATCCGCACCAGCGAGCAGGAGTACATGGCGCAACTGCTGCGCCAGAAGTCCAAGGTCCTGGTGGCGTTCGGCTCCTGCGCCCACGAAGGCTGCATCCCCGGGCTGGCGAACGTCAACAACCGCCGCCAGATCTTCAAGACCGTGTACCATGATACGCCCTCGACCCAAAACCCGAACAACATCGAACCGCAGCCCAAGACGGCGATGCCCGAAGGCGAGTTGTACCTGCCCGTGTTCTACGACACGCTGCGGACCTTGGACCAGACCGTGCCCGTCGACTACTACCTGCCCGGCTGCCCTCCGGAAGCCGAGCGGATTTGGGACGCGCTGGAGGCCGTCATCAGCGGCAACCTGCCCCCGCCCGGCTCGGTGATCGGTGCGGACACGACCGTCTGCCAGGAATGTCCGCGGGTCCGCAACGAGAAGAAAGTCAAGAAGTTCTACCGCACTTGGGAGATCATTCCGGACGAAACCACGTGCCTGTTGGAGCAAGGGCTGTTGTGCTGCGGCATTGCCACGCGGGCCGGCTGTGGAGCCAAATGCCCGAAGGTCGGTTCCCCGTGCATCGGCTGTTACGGTCCCAACGAAGGCGTCCATGACTACGGGGGCCGCATGATGGCCGCGCTGGCCTCGATGATCGATTCCAACGACCCGGAGGAAATCGACCGCATCATCCGCGAGGGCATCCCGGACCCGGTCGGCAGCTTCTACCGCTTCAGTCTGGCCGGCAGCCAACTGCGGCGCAGCAAGTTGTCCAAGAACGGAAACGGTTCGCCGAAAAGGGCCGGGGAGCCGGTCGCCGGAGCAAAATAAACCGTAGGCCGCTCACCCCGTGAGCGGAAGAGCGTCGCCACAAGGTGACGTGCATCCATAGGTCACTACTCGCTGTACCCTGAACCCTGACCCCTGAACACCCGCTCGTCGTGCGAACGGCACGAGGGAGCCACGAACATGACCAGCGCTACAAAGAACCGCCGCATTTCGATCGATCCCATCACGCGTCTGGAAGGCCACGGCAAGATCGACATCTTCCTGACCGACGAAGGCGATGTGGCCAACTGCTACTTGCAGATTCCGGAACTGCGCGGCTTCGAGCAATTCTGCGTCGGACGCCCGGCGGAGGACATGCCCAACCTGACGTCGCGGATCTGCGGCGTCTGTCCGGAGGCGCACCACATCGCGGGCACCAAGACCCTGGATGCGCTGTTCCACGTCGATCCGCCGCCGGCTGCCAAGAAGCTGCGGGAATTGTTCTACAGCATTTTCTGCGCCACGGACCACACAACGCATTTTTACGCTTTGGGCGGACCGGATTTTGTCATGGGACCCACGGCGGCCGTGGCCGAGCGGAACATCCTGGGCGTGATCCAGAAGGTGGGCATGGAAATCGCCGGCAAGGTGCTCAAGATGCGTCGCGACGGGCATCATTTGATCGAGATGATGGGCGGCCGCAAAGTGCATCCCAACTGGGGCCTGCCCGGCGGGGTCAGCCGCGGGATCAACGAGGAGCAGCGGCAGGAGATCGCGCAGTTGGGACGGGACGCGATCGAGTTTGCCAGGTTTTCGTTGCAGCTGTTTGCCGACGTGGTCCTTAAGAACAGCGATTACGTCAAGCTGGTCACCGGCGACACCTACCTCCATCGTACGTACAATATGGGCACGGTGGACGAAAACAACTGCGTCAATTTTTACGACGGCAAGATCCGCGTCGTGGGGCCGGACGGCAAGGAGCACGCCAAGTACGACGCGAAAGACTATCGCGAGTACGTCGCCGAACGTGTCGAGCCGTACAGCTATCTCAAGTTTCCGTACCTGAAGAAAGTCGGCTGGAAGGGCTTCGTCGACGGAGTGGATTCCGGCGTCTTCAAGGCCACGCCGCTGTCGCGATTGAACGCCGCCGACGGCATGGCCACGCCGCTGGCCAACGCCGAGTACCAGAAGTTCTATGACGCTTTGGGCGGAAAACCCGTCAACCATACGCTGGCGACGCATTGGGCGCGGCTGATCGAACTGCTGTACGCCGCCGAACGCTGGGTGGAACTGGCCACGGATCCGGAGATCACGAGCAAGGACTATCGCGTGCTGCCGACGAAAACGCCGACCGAAGGCGTAGGTTCCGTCGAGGCTCCGCGCGGCACCCTGACGCACCATTATACCACGGACCAGCGCGGCATCCTGACCAAAGTCAACCTGATCGTCGGAACGACGAACAACAACGCCCCGATCTCGATGTCGGTCAAGAAAGCGGCGCAGACGCTGATCCACAAAGGCCAAGTGGCGACGGAGGGCTTGTTGAACATGGTGGAAATGGCCTTCCGGGCCTACGACCCGTGTTTCGGCTGTGCCACCCACAACCTGCCGGGCCAGATGCCCCTGGAGGTCATTGTCCGGGACGGAGTAGGCCAGGTCGTAGATCGATTTTCCAGAACCTAGAGGTAGGGCTTCCCATCATGGTCACTCCTGAATTGCTTCGGCAGTACGCCCACTTCGCGCGTCTCGGCCCCGAGTCGTTGCAGAAGTTGGCGAGCATCGCGGACGAGCAGAACGTCGCAGCCGGCCAGACGATCTTCGCCGAGTCGGATCCGGCCGAGTACCTGTACTTGATTGTCCGGGGTGAAGTCAACCTGGCATGCGAGTTGGGCAACGGCGAACTGCGCGTCGTGGATACTGGTCCGGCTCGAGGCCGCTCGGCTGCGCGGTTTCTGCAATACGGATCACGCCTTGGGAAAGCAACTGCTGACGCAGGTCGCACAGATGCTCTCCAGCCGCCTGAACAGCGCCCGCGTGCAACTGGCGACGGTGTGAACGTCGCGGACTTCGAGCTGCAGCCGGACCGCCAACTTGCGCCTGTCGAGGCGGTCCTGAGTGCCGTGTTGATTTGTCTCTCATACAATGCGCCACGCGGCGAGTCCCGTTCGTGGAGCACCAGCCCGTGAGCGACGGCACGCAAATCTTGTCTCAAATCGAAGACGGCGACGGCCAGGCGGCCGAAAAGCTGCTGCCGCTGGTCTACGAGGAACTCCGCAAGCTGGCCGCCGAGAAAATGGCCCACGAGAAGCCGGGGCACACGCTTCAGGCCACGGCCCCGGTCCACGAAGCCTATATCCGGCTGGTGGACGTAGAAAAAGCCCTGCATTGGAACAGCCGGGGGCATTTCTTTGCTGCTGCGGCCGAGGCGATGCGGCGGATTCTGATCGAACGGATTCGGCGCAAGCGACGGCTCAGGCATGGCGGTGCCCCGGCACGTTTGGAGGTGCCCGCAATAGATTGCACTTTAGGAGAAATGTTCCAGTCAAGAAACTGATCTTGACCGAAAACC
>CAZAQY010000239.1:2388-12612 GCA_964486845.1 uncultured Pirellulaceae bacterium | reverse complement strand
CGATGGATACGTCGTTCGTGCACGACGGAGAGATCTTCATCGTCTTTCGGGGCGGCGGATCGAACATGACGCCGGGTGGACCGCAGACGTTGTGGGTTTCCGGCGACAACGGGGAGTCTTTCCGTCAACGCGGCGTGCTGCCCTTCGACCACGCCACTTATTACTGGGCCGCCGGCGCGCTCGACCACGGCGAAATCATTGTCTACACCTACAACGCCCATCTGAAGAAAGAGGACCCAGCGGCTGAACAGAACATTCCCTACACGATCAGCCGGGATGGTGGACGGACCTGGTCGGATGTCCGGACCACACGCTTTGCCAAAGGGATCCGCAATATGCAGCTCGCCGGAAAGCTGGGCCAGTGGTACTTCATGCAAGGGCGAAGCGGCAGCAACCGGCGGGAATTGGTCGGCGACGATCCCGGTCCGGACAATTTCGTGCTTTACTCGTCGCGTGACGGCATTCAATGGGACGAGGGGGTTGTTCTGATGAGCAGATTGCAGACTCCGGGCGGGGGCGACTGCTATTCCGCCAACGAGATCATCGGCAAGTACAATCCCGCGACACCCCAACGGTTGCTGATCCATTCGGACGTCAGCTATTCGGGTGCAAACACGAACATGCACCAGTGGTGGGTGACAACGGCCCCGTGGATGCCCGGACCCCGGGTCGGCCCCACAGAGGGCAAGGACGCAAACGGATCGCATCTTCGCGCTCGGACAAATCGCTGATGAGACATCCAGCTAATCGCTGCTCGCCGGCAAGACCGCCGTTGTACTGGCCGCGCTGCGGGCGGAGGGCGACGACCCAATCTATTCACGTTGCCGGACTACGTCGGGCCGCCGTGGGCGGTGTGGCACGGCTCACTTTGTCAGCCGTGCCTGCAGTGCGGACGAAGGCTGGTTTCGTACGGCGTCCTACCGCAGGTGAAAGTGTCCTCAAGGTGTTCCACGTGCGCGAGGGTCGTCATCCGATCGATGCGCCCATCGTTCTCCCACCGCCGCAGGCAACTCAGGAACTCGACGGCCACCTGCCACAGGAGCGCGGTTTCCCTTTCTTCCTCGCTCAGACGCTCCAACAACTCGGTCGCTTTGGCCTGTTTCGCTGGTTCATGTTCATCCACGAAGTAGACCAGCACGTTGGTGTCAATGGCGTTCATGCAGTTCGTCCCGTGTGTAGCGGCGTCCGCCGGAGTTGATCGGCTGGTTCTGCCGAAGTTGCCGCCATGCTTGCAGGCCGGCTGCAAATCGGACCCGCCATTCGTCCAAAGGCTCGACCTCCACTCGCACTCGACTGTGGTCCGGCAGATCGACTTGCTGGTCGAGCTGTAGCGCTCCACCCACAACCGTTCCCGTGGTTTCCGTCTTCATTGTCCGGTCTCCCGATATCCTCCTGCCGACGCATCAATTCATTATAGCGTACAGTCCGCGCCACACGCGACGCGGGATGCGAGCGTTTTCTTCCAGCATTCAGCAACAGAAGAGAACAGACAGATCACGAAAAGAGGTCAGGACTCTTTTTTGGGTTTTCCGCGTGGTCGGCGTGTGCTTTCCAGGTTCAACCGTCTGGCGCTGCTGCTCGCCCACGCCTCGTCTCCGAAGGGACAACTACGCCGGATGCAATCCCGCAAGGCTTTCAACTCGGCCTCGGTCTGCGGCTCGTTGACCCAGGTCAGCCAGCGCCGCGGCAACGTCGTCTCGGCCGGCTGGGTCAGCCATCGCGGCCAACCGGAGGATCTTTGGCCACGCGCCCAGGCCGAACCCCAACGCCACATTTCCGCACGCTCGACCAATCCCGCACGCACCGGATTCCGCTCCACGTAGCGGAGGACCGTGAGCAGATGCTCGTCCGACTGCACGGGAAAAGACTTGAATCGCCCCTGGTACAAATGCCCGGTGCCTCCGGTCTGGTAGTGCGCATGCCAACGCATCGTATGGGTCACCGTCAGCCGCCGAAAGAACCCACTGACTTGCTCGTCCGAGTCGGGACGCGCCACGAAGTGCCAATGATTCGGCATCGCGACCATCGCGAAGATCGGCAGGGGGATTTCCTCCCAGACGCCCTCCAAGACCCGGAGAAAGGCGTCGTAGTCTTCGGGCTTTTCAAACAGCGTCAACCTCGCGACGCCGCGATTCAGGACGTGGAACACTTCTCCCGGTGGGCAAAATATCCTTTCGGCTACACGTTCCCTTCGAGTTTCAAACGGTACATGCGGGCGAAGGCCTTGATTCGCCGGGCGTCGCCGCGGCCACCGCTGAACAGGACGGGATGCGGGCCGGCGTAGATGTCGCAGACGTCCTGGACGCCGTCGATCTCCGCCAGCACGCGCGTGGCGCAGCCTCCCGTGGGCGGCGACGCGGGCGATTCGATCACCTTGCCGGTCCAGCACGAGATCGTGTCCTTGCCCGACAGGTACTTGGCCACCAGGATCGGCTCGCCGGGTGTCCACTGGACGTCCAGCGCCGGCGTCTTGGGAAGCTGGTGGAAAAACGGCCGCACGGCAAACGGCTGGCTGGAGCCCTGCGGACCGTGCAGCTTCAAGGCGCAGGTGCAGTGCGCCCCGAAATAGCGGTTTTCGCTGGTGTCGAACTCGGGGTTGTGCTGGAAGCCTGCGCGGTCGAGCAGCCACCGGCCCAACATCATGGTCAGGGTTGCGTCGAGATGGTTTTCGCAGCCGCTCGGCAGCAGCTCGCCGTTGTTGATGGCGAAGCTGATGCAGGGCTTGCGGTGCTTCAGCATCAGACACTCAATCGTAATCGCATCGGCTCCATAGCGCTCGATGATCTGGCGTACGGCCCGGTGGGCCCGAAATGCCTCGGTAAGATACTCGTCCGTCACGTCCGTCACGCGCGTCGCCCGCTGCTTGAACTCCATCGCTTGCTGCCGCAATGCCTCGTCAACCGTGATGGAGTCGAACAGGTCGTTTAATTCGGCGGCCGGGATGCCGACGATCTCGACGGCGAGCGCTTTCTCCAGGTCTTGCACGACCGACTCGACCCTGCCGGAGACCCGCAGCAACCGGCTCTGGGCCAGCATCTTTTTGGCCTGCACCGCGCGCAGACCTCGCTCGATCTCGTCAAAGTTCTCGATCGAGTGGATGTAGTACAGTCCTTCCGCCTTGCGGAGCGATTCCGG
The DNA here is from genome assembly GCA_964486845.1 of uncultured Pirellulaceae bacterium. GTDB lineage: Bacteria > Planctomycetota > Planctomycetia > Pirellulales > Pirellulaceae > Anammoximicrobium. The sequence goes on along the minus strand of CAZAQY010000239.1, from coordinate 9,477 downwards.
CGGCAGTTGGTGGTTCGAGCCGACCGAGTGGTACACGATGGCCGTGGGGGCCGATTCGGTGGCCATCTGGAAGGCCCATTTGGACAGAGTGTTCCAGAAATTGACGATCAGCACGGCGTCGGGCGTTGATTGTTTCGCGTGCGCAATGAACTCGTCGACCTTGGCCTGCTGGTAGATCGCGCGTGGCGTGAATTCCACTTCGATACCCAGCGTCTTGGCCATGTCCCGGATCTTGGCGGTGAATTTCTGCTCCTGCGCCTCCGGCTGGAACTGGTTGCCGGGCCAGGTGAACCATTGGTGCGGCGCCCAGGAGTCCTCCATTTGGCCTGCATTGACCACGTCGGCCGGCGGGTACAGAAAAGCCACCAGCACGCGGGCGGCCTCCTTGGCTCGCGGCGGCATGGCCGGTTCGGCAGCCGTGGCCCAGGATGCTCCAGCCGCGGACAACAGCGCAGCCGCGCCAAACGCGCCGCCCACCGCCAGGAACTCACGTCGGTCACATCCGTCAACAATACATGCTTTACACATCGGTCTTCTCCCCGAAGCAAAGTTGCAATCAAGGTCCCTACTTGCCACGAAAGAGTATACACAACTTCTTGGGCCGCGTCAGGAAGCCGATATAAACGATGCTTTATATCCAAATCTCGTTTTTGCCAATGAGAGGGCTGCATTCCGTCCGCACGCCGAAAGCATGTTGTGAACCACCAGCTGATGCGGTTATCGCCGCAGTGACGCTCGAATTCTCAGACCTTTCGGTCCTGATGAGTGCGGCGCGGGAGATTTGTGGACTGTACAAGGACCAGCAGACAACTCCGTGTTGAGGATGGAAATCAAAACTTGGAAGACATGCCTTGAGAAGAGGGCCTTGCGATGAAATCGGGTTTGCACTTAGGCCGATGGTTCGGCATTGATGTGATCGTTCACTGGACGTTTCTGCTGCTGATCGGACTGCTGGTTGTCGCCCAGTTGTTGAGTGGCGCAGCTTGGTCAGCGGTGGCCGGCAGCACGACGCTGCTGCTGGCCGTGTTTCTCGCGGGAAGGTGGTTGTCGTGAGTGCTTTGAGCCCACTCGCAACGAGATGAGGAGGTCGATCTGGGTTTCATACCCAACCTACTTCACCGCCGGCCCCGCAGTCCGGGCAACATCTCTCTTGGCGATCGTCTCTTCGGTCAGGCGGGCCAGGTACTTCATCATGCTGTCGGGGCCGCTGAAGCCGATGACCGTTTCGTCGGTGTCCATCTGCTGCCGCAGCACTCGCCCCGCGTCGACGTCGAACTTGATGTCGCCGCGTTTGATCCGCTGGATAAGTTGAGATTGCACGGCGGGATCGTCGACCGGTGTGAGGACCTCCGTCCTCGCCTCGATCGTCGCCACGCCCGTCTGGACCTTCTTCAGCTCATACACGTGACGCGTCTTGATGCGTTTGACGGTGCCTGCGGGCAGCCGGATCGGCAGTTCGGCTTCCGTCGACCAACTCTCGCCGATCTTGACCGCGTGAGACGGCAAGAGGACGGTCAACTCGCCAATGCCCGGATTGAACTGCGGCCGGGCGTGCTCGCGGCGGAGGATCTCGCCATTGGGCTTGATGGTGATCGTGGCCATCGGCACGCCCACGGACTCGGCCACGTGCTGGTATCCCGGCGGCGGCTCCTTGTCCTTGGTGCTGTCGTAGCGGACTTCCGGCTGGCCGGAAAGCTGCTGCCACATGCTGGCGTCTTCCACGGTGTACGTGAACGTGATATTGCCCTGCGGATCGACGGCACTGATTCTCCAAACTTTGGTCGAGACGCTGCGTGTCTTGGCGGTTTCCGCCACGCCGCGGATCTTGGTCTCGACCGTCGTCAGGTGGGTCACGTCACAACGGAAGACCTCGCCCGGCGTGAACTTGTAGCGCAGCTGGTACGTGGTCTCGCCGGCTTCGGCCCCCGCAGCCGGTTTGGGCGAATCCGCGCTCGCCGCGGCGTCCTCGCCCGTCAGGGGATCCGTTGCGAGAACAAAGGTGGCCAATACCCAGAGTCCCATCGCGATTTTCATGAGTGTGCCTCCTTGCTGCCAAAGAAGTTCGTTTCAGTGGCTGCGGACGTCGCCGCTCCAGCCGAGTTTTTCCCGCAGCGTGCGGTAGTAATCACGCTCCGGAATCTCGATCATCTTGAACGTCGCTTCCGCCCGCTGGACGCGCACGCGGTCCGCGACAGTCAGGCGGCACAACGGCACGCCGTCCAGGACAACCGTCGTGGTGTCGTGCGGTTGGTTCACGACCATTTCGTAGACCCGATCCGCGGTGTCGACCACGGGACGCATCGTCAGCGTGTGCGGGCTGATCGGCGAGATCACAAACGCTTGCAGGTTCTTCCGCAGGATCGGCCCGCCGGCGGACAGGCTGTGCGCCGTCGAACCCACAGGCGTGCTGATGATCAAGCCGTCGCAACTATAAGTGGTTACCAGATCTGAGTCAACGTAGAGTTCGATGGACAGCATCGAATAGGGCGGACCGCCGAGAATCGCGACTTCGTTCAGTCCCAGCTGACCGACCAGCGTTTGCCCGTGGCGAACGACCGAGCACTGCAACATCAAATGGTCCAAGACAGTGCATCGCCCGGCGCAGACTCCCGGTAGGCAGTGCAGGAACTCGTCGGGTGATACATTCGCCAGAAAGCCCAGTCGCCCCAGGTTTACACCCAAAACCGGGATTTGTTTGGCTCCCATTTGCTTCGCCGCACGCAGGATCGAACCATCGCCGCCAAAAACGATCGCCAGATCGGCATCGACGGATGTGAGATCGGCCCGAAAAAGAAAGTCCGTCAGGAGGATGTCGGCGTGTTGCTCGATGAACGGCCGCAGGTTTTCGGCCTCGCTGAGCACGCGAGGCCTTTCCCCGCTTCCCAACAGCACCACCCGCGGGCGCGGTCGCCCCTCCAGAATCCACGACGGGCAAGTTGTCAGGCGGCTGGTCATAGGAGCCTCTTCGTAGGTTGGGACCACACGGTATCACACGGTACGAAATCACGGCGAGACGCAAGCGGGCTGGTTCGCTGTCTCCCGGCCCGAGTCCGCTCGTACGCCCGGCATCTCCGCCTTGCCGGTCAATGCCAAGCAAGCCTGCGCGATACCCTCGGCATCCAACCCCATCTCCGCCAGCAATTCCCAGCGTTCGCCGTGTTCGATGAAGCGGTCGGGCAGTCCCAGGCGGAGGAACCGTCGGACGTCCCAGCCTGCATCGATCGCGGTCTCCAAAACCGCGCTCCCGTAACCACCGGCCAGACAGCCTTCCTCGACCGTCACGACGAAGGAACACTCGTGCGCCGCCCGTTCGATCACGGCTGCATCCAGCGGCTTGACGAACCGCGCGTTGACCACGCCCACGTTCAGTCCGTGTTCCTGCAGCCGCCGTGCGGCTCGCAGGCATTCACTCAACAAGGCTCCGCAGCACAGGATCGCGCCGTCCCGGCCCCAGCTGACGATTTCCGCTTTGCCCAACTCGACCGGCGCCCGTTGGCCCGGCAGCGTCTCCGCGGCCGCTTTGGGATAGCGAATCGAGCAGGGGGCATCATGACGGAGGGCCAAGTCGAGCATGGCCTGCAAGTCGTGCGCGTCGCCGGGCGCCATCACCACCGGGTTCGGAAAGACTCGCATATACGCCAGATCAAACGCACCGTGATGGGTCGGTCCGTCCGGCCCGACCAGTCCCGCGCGGTCCAGCATGAACACCACCGGCAGGTTCTGCAGTGCCACTTCCTGGAAGACCTGGTCAAAGCTGCGTTGCAGGAACGTACTGTAGATGTCGACAATCGGCCGCATTCCGGCCTTGGCTTGCCCCGCCGCGAAGGCCACGGCGTGCGACTCGCAAATTCCCACGTCGAAAAAGCGGTCGGGAAACTCTTCGCGGATCGGCTCCAGCTTGTTGCCCTGGCACATGGCCGCCGTCAACACGGTCACCCGCGGGTCTCGCAACATCTGCTCGCGGATCGCATCGCGGGCGAAATCGGTGTAGGTTGGGCCGCGTTTCCTAGCAGCCTCCGGTTGCCCCGAAACGTCTTTCAAGGCTGGGGGAGTGTGGAAGTAGACCGGGTCCTGGGCGGCCGGTTGATAGCCGTGGCCCTTCTCGGTCACGACGTGCAGCAGGATCGGGCCTCCGAGGTTTTGGACCATGGTCAAGTACTTGCGGAGCAGGCTCAAGTCGTGTCCGTCGACCGGCCCCAAGTAGCGAAAGCCCAAATCCTCAAAGAGCATCCCGCCGTGCAGTCCGGCCTTGACAGCTTCTTTCATCTGGGCCAAGAATCGTTCCGTCGGATCGCCGAACAACGGCACGCGATTCAGGACCTTGACGATTTCCGACTTCAATCCCGTGTAGAAGGGATTGGTCCGCAGCCGGTCCAGGTACACCGCCATCCCACCCACCCGCGGGCAGATCGACATCTTGTTGTCGTTCAAGATCACCAGCAGGTCTTTCTTCAGTCCGCCGGCATGGTTCATGGCCTCGAACACGATCCCTGAAGAAAACGCGCCGTCCCCGATCACCGCCACGACGCGGCGGTCGGTCCGGCCCAACAGGTCATCGCCCGTCTTCAGACCCAGCGCCGTCGAAAGGCTGCAGCCCGCGTGCCCGGTCATCAGCAGATCGTAGGGACTCTCCGCCGGGTTGGGATACCCCATCAACCCGCCTCGCGTCCGAATCGTAGGAAACTCGGCATAGCGGCCCGTGACCAGCTTGTGCGGATAAACTTGATGGCCCGTGTCCCAGATCAAGCGGTCCTTGCTGAAGTCAAAGACGCTGTGCAGCGCCAGGCACAGTTCAACCACGCCCAGGTTGGAGGCGAAATGGGCGCTCCGCTCTGCCACCAGGTTGCACAACACTTCACGGACTTCCGCCGCCAGTTCAGTCAACTCGCGGACGGACATGGCTTGAAGTGCCTGCGGCTGGTCGATTTGGGACAACAAACGGTGCATATCGGATCAGCGGTTCCTTTCCAACACGTAACTGGCGAGCGACTGTAAGCACCGGGCCTGCACACCGAAAACGTGCAATTCCTGCTGGGCTTCGCGGATCAGTGTCTCCGCCCGACGCCCACTTTCCTCGATCCCCAGCAGAGCCGGGAAGGTCAACTTGTTCTGTTTCCGGTCTTTGCCGACGCTCTTGCCGAGCGAAGCCGCATCGTCCTTAATATCTAGTAAGTCATCTACGATCTGAAATGCCAAGCCCAATTTTCGGCCAAATGCATCGAGAGCCGAAATTTTCGGGGATTCCGTTTGAGCCATCCGCCCGCCCAGACGCAACGAAACCTGGAACATGGCCCCTGTCTTGCGGCGGTGGATGCGCTCCATCTGCACCAAATCACTCGCCAAGCCGGGCGCTAGCAGGTCGTCCACCTGGCCTCCCACCAGCGCGGAAGCCCCCGCCGCACGCGCCAACTCCAGACAGCAAGCCGCCGCCACGTCCACAGGCTGAACTTCGCCCCCGAGCACCTCGAATGCTTGTGCTAGCAGGGCATCACCGGCCAGAATCGCATTCGCCTCGCCGAATTTCACGTGGCAACTCGGCCGCCCCCGCCGCCAATCGTCGTTGTCCATCGCCGGCAGGTCGTCGTGGATCAGCGAGTACGTATGAACCATTTCTACGGCGCAGGCGGCGGGCATCGCGCTGCCTCTCGGGCAACCGCACGCCTCCGCGGACATTAACACCAGCAGCGGTCGCAGCCGCTTGCCCGGCGCCAGCAAGCTGTGCCGTATCGCCTCGCGCAGAATCGCCGGGCAATCCGCGCCGTATTGGGAGTAACGATCCAGCGCCGCGTCGACCTCGGGGCGAACCGCCGCGGCGTACTCCAGAAAGAGGTGGGATGCAAGTTCCATCATACACTCTAAAACCGTCCGCCTAGAGGCTCCGATTCGTCGGCCGCCGGCGAACTCCGATTCGTCGATCGCGACCGGCGCTGGCTGCGCGAGGCGGCCTTTTCGTCCAGCGTCATTTCCCGCTCGTCAAACGGCTCCGTCACCGGCTTGCCTTCGGCGTCTACCCCCGCCAGCAATTCGATCTTGCGCTCGGCCGACTGCAACTCGCGGTAACACTGCTTCAACTGCTTGACACCTTCCTCGTAACACTGCAGCGATTCACTCAATCCCAGCTTGCCTTCCTCCAACTGGCGGACGGACCGCTCGAGTTCTGCCAGCGACTCCTCAAAAGTCGGCGCCGGCTCGTCATTTCTGGGCGCTGCGGAGTTTTGTTTCGCCACGGCTTACGCTCCTGAGAGTAATTCAGCAAGGTCTCTGCACCCCTCTTAAGATAACGGAGTCTGCAGCTTTCGCAAAGGTGACCCGGGTCAACGTCAACCCTGCCTTCTGCAGTCTTTCATTTTTCTGTCACCCCATCTTTCTGTCAGCTCTCCTCCGTCTTTTCCTAAGGACTCGCGAGCAGCCGAATTCCAATCGCCAGCCCCAGCAATGCCAGCGCGGCGACATCCCGCCGCGTCAGGCGATCACCCGCCCCCTGCAGTCGCAGGAAATTCAGCACGGCCCCCGTCGGGCAGCCAAAGCGACAGTAGGCCATGGGCACCAGCAGAGAAAACGCCAGCCCTCCGATCGCGATCGTCACCGTCGCCCAGCCGGCAACCCGCCACACGTATGCGTCGAACGGCTCGATCGCCGCCAGATTGTACGGCAGGTGACACAGGGCGACGATCACAACCCAAACAAGCAGGCCCAGCGGCACCGGCGACAGCGCGCGCGACAGCCAACGCGGCAGCCCCGACTTGGGTCTGAACCTCCGTGGCACCAGCTTCCGGACCAGCTGCTGAATCGCCCCGTGCGGGCACAGGTGGTGGCAATACACTTGCCGATGCGTGGCCAGGGGTACCAGGAAAGCCGCCGCCGCCAGCAGCACCAGTCCCGGCGCGAACCGCCAGGCCACCCCGTTCTGGGCCCAGCCGACCAACAGCGACTGGGATACCATGTCGCCGTTAACAAACCCGATATAGACGATCAGCAGCAGCTGAAATGCGACTCGCACCAAGGGGCGGCCACGCAAGCCGGTGAACGCCAGCAACAGGCCGCCGAACACGACCGCCGCCGTTCCCATGTCTCGCGGCGAGATTTCCC
>CAZAQY010000239.1:0-2378 GCA_964486845.1 uncultured Pirellulaceae bacterium | reverse complement strand
CGGCGCGGCTCGACCGCAGGCTTCGCGTCGCGCACGGCTTGGGCCGTCCGCACCAGCGCCTGCGCCATCGCCATGCTGGTCATCGTTGCGCCCGAAACGCCCTCGATCCCAGCCGCGTCCAGGTCCAACGCGGCGAGTTCATCGAGGTCCCTGCCGTTGAATCGGGTCAAGAAACGCTTGTCATCGTTGATCCATTCCAGGTACTCGACCGTGTCATAGCTGCGGCGCATGGCGATCCCCAGCACACGCTGCTGAGCGTCCATGACGAACAACGTATCGGTCGGCCCTTGGAAGCCGATCAGGTCGTCGGCTGCCGGCGATGTGCGGCCGGCGAACCCGATCAGTTGCCCGGCGCCATCTTCGATACGCAACAGGCCGGGCCGTTGATCCCAGGCCGCCAGGTGCGCGGCCCGCGGCAGAAGTGCTTTCACTTCCTGCACCGTCACGGGATCGGGAAAACGGTACGAGTGCGGCAGACCGCCCAGGCGGCGGGCGATGCCCTCGACAATCGCCATACTGGTCAAGGTCGCCCCCGACACGCCGTCCACATCACGCTCTCCGGCGGCTTCTTGCCACGACCGCCCGTTGAACGACGCCAGGAATCGGCGATCCGCCAGCACGGCCTGCAAGTGATCCGCCGTGTCGCCGCTACGCAGGATTTCCAAACCGACAATCCGGTCCTGCACATCGAAAGCGATCAGCGTGTTGGTCGGCCCGGAATAGCCGACGATTGCATCGCTGTGGGGGGACGTCTGCACCACGTAGCCCAAAGCCCAGCCGTTCGAGTCCAACACGGTCTGGCCGCCGCGCTCTGGGTTCCATTGGCTGAGGGCCGCTGCAGCGGGAAAAAAACGCTTAACCTGATCCACGGAGACCGCCGCCAGCCGGCTCCCCTGCAGCCGCGCATCGTGCCGCGCGTGCTGGTCCCGGACCATCCAAACGACGGCCGCAAACAGCGCCCAGCGGAACAGGTGCAGGACCCACGCCCGGAGCCGGGCGGAGCGAGGCGAGCGAGTTTCGAATCGGATCATGCAACACTTAACGCGGGCTCACGCCCGCAACCAAAGTAGGCTGAGACTCCGTCCCTGGCCGGCCGGGACGGAGTCCCAACCTACGAAGATGCGAGCCCCGTGTACGCGTTCGGGCTGTCGGATTCATCAAAGGCACCAGTCCCCACGGATGGCATGGCGATACCACGGATGAAAGACCAACTCTCTTTCTCATCCGTGGTATCGCCGTGGCATCCGTGGGCAGGCTTTGCCATCTCCGGGAGTTCCATCGTATAATGCCGCCGACACTCGACGATTCTGCATTCGTTTCAACCTTGATGTCCTCCCGCAACCCTCCCGAATCAACCGGCCCAGATATCCGCCGAGCCAGGCTCGAAGCCCGCATTCGTCGCCAATACGAGACGGTGTGCGAAGCGTATCATTTCGATGGCCTGACTGTCCAGCTGACTCGCGTGGCAGAACCAGACGAAATGCTCGAACGCATGGAACCCGGCGTGGCTTCCGGCGCGGCGGCGGTTCCCCGCTGGCAGCCGTACTGGGCGGAACTGTGGGGTTGTTCGCTGGCCGTGTGCGATATCTTATACGATCGTGAGGACTGGCCGTTCCTGGAGACGTTCTGGCGAGCCCACCTCGCTCTGGGCGGCCGGGTGCTGCTGGGCGAGGGCGGTCGCAGCACGGGCGGCGAGTTTCCCGCTTGGCTCGACGGCCGGGGCTGGCGGCTCGACCGCACCGAGGCCGAGACGGCTCGACACCCGCGGCCATTCCGATTGTTTCAGTTGTGCTTGGACCTGCCATGTCACCATCCGCGGACATCAAGCCGTTGACGATCTGCATCCTCTCCGGGTCCACTGGCCGGACGTGCGACGAAGTGGTGAAGGCCGCCTTGGCCCAGTTTGGGGAACCGGCCGTCCGCATCGTCCGCCGCAGGAACCTGCGCAACGAAGCCGAGGTCGTTCGCGAGGTAGCCTACGCCGCCGACGCCGGCGCCGTCATCTGCCACAGCCTGGTCGTACCGCAACTCCGGGACACCCTGGTTCGGGAGGCGACCAGGCTGCGCGTTCCCGCGATCGACGTCCTGGGACCGTTGCTGGCCATGCTGCAGGACTGCCTTGGCCAGGCGCCGCGAGGCTTGCCGGGCTTGGCCTTCCAGATGCAGCGGGAACGCCTGAAGCGGATCGACGCCGTCGACTTCACTCTGGCCCACGACGACGGCTGCGGCTTGGCCGATTTGGACCAGGCCGGCGTCGTGCTCGCCGGCGCTTCGCGCGTCGCCAAGAGCGTCACGTGTTTCTACCTGGCCTATGAAGGCATTTGTGCGGCCAACGTGCCCCTGTTTGCCGGGGTCGAGCCGCCGCCGGAATTGCTGGC
>CAZAQY010000238.1:0-12720 GCA_964486845.1 uncultured Pirellulaceae bacterium | reverse complement strand
TCGAACAGCTGGTAGGCCGTTTCGCGCATCGGGGGCGGAAAGTCGTGGGGACAATCCGGATGCTCGACGCGCAGACGCTCGGGGTGACCGTACAGCTGGAAGACCTCGCGCGCGGCTGCCGCGATACGATCGACGCTGTCGTGACGAAAATTCGTGTCGCCCAGCGGAGCGATGATCAGCACGTGCCGCGGCGCCAAGGCTCCGACCAGCTCGTGGAAGTCGAAGGGGATCTGTTCGAGTCGGCCGCGGTAATCGGCCAGTTTCAACATGTAGCGAGTCTGACACCAACCCTTCTCGGGATACCAGTTGTCGATCTTGCCGCCGTAGTAGTCCAGGTACGAATCCAGCCCGCAACTTGATACAACCGCGCGGATCCGGTCGTCATAGACGCTCGTGTAAACGGCGTTGTGACCGCCCAGCGAGTGGCCGATGGCGCCGAACCCGCCCCGCTTGACGTACGGCAACGACTCCAACAGGTCCAGGCCCCGCATGTTGTCCCACACGGCCTTCAGCGTTCCGCTCTCCCAACCCAAGGCCTTGAGATCCGGCTGGTACTTGGCTAACAGCGGGTAATTCGGCGCCAAGGTGACGTAACCGCGCTCGGCCAGTTCGCTCGCATACTGCCGGTTGGGACGTTTGCCCAGCCCGACAACCGTTCCGTGTCCGACCACGTTATCGGTGCCGTGCAGACAGAGCACGGCGGGAACAGGCTGGGCGTCTTTTTCCAGCGCCGACTTGGGTATCAACAGGTACGCAGGCACTCGACTGCCGGGCTCCGATGCGTACGTGATCAGGCGCCGCACGTATCCGCCGCAGTCCACTTCTTCATCGACCTGGACGTCCAGCGGTACGAGTTTCTCCGGGCCAGGCAGCCGGCCCATGACCAGTTGCATCCCGTCCAGTATCTCGGCTCGACGCTTGCCCCACGCCTCGATCGTCCGCGCCTCGCACGGGATGCCGTCAGGTCCACGATAGACGAGCAACTTGTCGCGCGGCAACCGCGGTCGGGCGGTCGGCTCCCCGGCCAATCCGTCCCTCCCGGCCCCCGCGACGGTCCCCCAGACAAGAACGGCGCAGGCGAGAATTCGCCGCGCAAAACATTCACCAACGACTGCCCAGGCCTCACGTTTCGTCTGCGTTTGCATGTTTCAACCCTCCGATCTCATGTTTTGCGGGAAGACCAAGACGATTCCCACGTCGCTACGCCACCTCCACCTTGCCCGTGGAATCGGTGGTTAGGTCCGTGGATCATGAATACAGGCTCGAACGAACTCGACTCGCGGGCAAGACGGATATGGCGACCGCCAAAACGACGGCGCCAGCGTCAGTTTTCATGCGGTTGATCCTTATGGTTGGGCCGGGCATTTAGCCAGCATGTGGCGGGCTCGATCGAGCAAGCGGCGGTCGGCCGCGCTGAGCACCTTGGCGCGCAAGCCGTCCGCGACTTTCTGAAAGCACGCGGCCGCCTCGGTCCAGTGTTGTTCGTCTGCCGCCGCCATGCCGTCCAGATAGGCTTGTTCCAGGTCGGTCAGCGTGCGGACTTTCTCGGCCAGATCCTCCCGCAGGGACTGGCATTGCAGGTCGGCGCGCAGCGTTTGGATTTCGGCGGCGCGGGCATCCTGCGGAAAGCGTTCCAGGAATTCGGCGATGTATTGCGAGCAGCGGTCGCGCTGGGCAGGCCGGCTGCTTGTTTGACGGATGCGGTCGTGCAATTGATCGGCGGACAGCGGCAGGGACAGGTACACGATCAACGACGCGACCGCCAGCAGCGCGATGGCCAACAGCGCGATGGTCAGCCGTTGCCGGGGCCCGGCCGCTTCGTCGTCCGCCGTACACATGACGCTGGGCCAATCGCGATCCGAGACGGGCGTGTAGTGCGTTTTGCGCTGGGCACTTGACTCGAACTCGGCTTGTTCTTCCAGCGTGTATTCGACGGTTTCGTCCAAGCCGGCTTCCGCTGGTTCCGGCGGGGAAGTCGGCGCAGGCAACTTCGGTCCGCCGCGGGAATCGTCCTCGACGGTGCCTCGCGGACGCGACGGCGCCCGAGTGAGCGTTCCACTTGCCTCCCGGTCCAGCGGTTGCTCCACGTCACCCACGACGGTCGTGCCGTCATCCACCTCCAGAACGGCAGACGACTTGGCGGCTTTTTCTTGGAGAACCAACGCGTGCCGCATCGCCTGCAGCAGGTTCGCCAGCAATTGCGGGGTCGCCACGCGCTCGTCCGGGTTCTTTCTGAGCAGCTGAGCGATGGTGTCGTCCAGTTCCTGAGGCGTTTGCGGAGCGACCAGCCGCAGTGGAGCGGGCGCCTCGGAGCGGACTCGATCCATGACCGCCGTCACCGAACCGCCCGCGAACGGCGGCTTGCCGGACAACAAGGCGTACAGGACGCACCCCAGACTGTACAAGTCGCTGCGCGCCGTGGCCGGCTTGCCCTCGATCTGTTCCGGCGACATATAGTCGGGCGTCCCGATCATGCTGCCGGCCATCGTCAAACTCGAACCGCCAAAGAACTTGGCGATGCCAAAGTCCGTCAGCTTGATGGTGCCGTCCGCGAGCAACAACAGATTGGCCGGTTTCAGGTCGCGGTGAATCACGCCGTGATCGTGGGCGTGCTTGAGCGCCGCGCATATCTGCACGCCGGCGTCCACCACCTCGCGCCAAGTGAACCTCCGCCCGGACCGCAGTTCCGCTTCCAGACTGGGACCATCGGCCAGATCCATCACGAAATACAGCAATCCCTCTTCCTCGCCGTAACCCTGCAGGGTCACAATGTTCTTGTGCCGCAACCGTTTGAGGGCCTCCACCTCGCCCTGGAAACGGGCGCGGAAGCGTGCATCGGCCGCCAGGGTCTCGGCCAAGACCTTGATGGCGGCCTGCTGGCCGGTTTCCTGATGGACGCCTTCGTAGACCGCGCCCATTCCGCCGCGTCCCAGCAGACGCTCGATGCGATACGGCCCTAACTGCTCGATTGCCATGGCTTCCGGCTCCCGTGACTTGCTTTCCCGCCACTGCCAGTGTACTTTAGCACGCCTGGGGAAGCCTATGCCAGTACAGTCATCGAGGTACCGACCATGAACCAACGACAACGTTCCACCTCTGCGCCGCTCGATCGCCGTCAACTGCTGCAAGCCGCGGGCGGGGCCGTCGCCGCCGGCGTTTGGACTCGGATGTCCGCCGCCGCCGAGGTCCGGGCCGAAAAAGCCGTCGTCAAAGGCCGCATCAGGCAATCCGTCGCGCCGTGGTGCTTCGCGGACCATTGGAACCTGGAGCAACTGTGCCGGGTTGCCAAAGATTTGGGCTGCCAGAGCATCGAACTCTTGGAGCCGGAACAATTTGCTACGGTCAAAAAATATGGCTTGACCTGCGCCATCAGCAACAGCCACTTGTTCGTTCAAGGCATGAACAACCCGCGCTACCAGCCCGGCTGTATCGAGATGCTCCGGCAGCGGATCGACCAGGCCGTCGAGGCCGGCGTCAAGACCGTGATTACGTTCACCGGGTACGCCGAAGAGTCCGGCGAGTGGAACCACGGTGCCAACCCGGACCTGAGCAAGCTGCCCCCAGGCCGCCGCGTGATCGACCCGGACGAGGGCTTGAAGAACTGCGTGGCCGGCTTCAAGCAAATCGTCGGCTACGCGGAAAAGAAAAAAATCAACTTGGCGATCGAGATCCTCAACACCCGCGCCAGCGACCACCCCATGAAAGGCCATCCCGGCTACCAGGGCGATCACGTCGATTACTGCATGGAGATCATCCGGCAGGTCGGCTCGCCGCGCCTGGGCCTGCTGTTTGACATTTATCACGTCCAGATCATGGACGGCGACATCATCCGCCGCATTGGCCAGTGCGGCGAGGCGATCAAACACGTACACACGGCCGGCAATCCGGGCCGATGCGAGTTGGACGAAAAGCAGGAAATCAACTTCCCGCCGATCATGAAAGCGCTCGTCGACATCGGCTACCAGGGCTTCGTGGGCCACGAGTTCATCCCCACCCGCGACCCGCTGGCCGGCCTGACGCAAGCCGTCCGGCTGTGCGACGTGTGAAGACGGCGGCTGCTCGCGTGGCACGGCCAACAAGTAGGCCGTGCTACATCGGAAGCTTTTGCGGGACCAGTGGCCGGACTTCTTCGACGCGACTACCGGCGCGACGACAGGAACAGCCGCATGATGTACCAGAACAGCAGGGCCACCGCAGCGAACAGAGCCAGCGCGGCCGCGATGTGCTGGCCGATGCGATAGTGGTGCAGCACGTTCGAGGTGTCGTACAGGATATAGCCGCAGGCGAAGGCGATCATGGCATACGTGAAGATCGGCCCCAAGGCAAAGCCGAACAGGATGGAGACGACGATCAGTCCCATCGCCGCAAAGCCACCGAAGATCAAAATCGTGCGGAGGAACGAGAAGTCCTTACGCGTGATCATCACGATGGCGGTCAAAACACCGAACAGCACCAGCGTGGTGAATCCGGCCAGAGGAATGATGCTCGTGTCCACCCGCTGCGCGATGAACAGCAAGGGCACGAAGATGACCGCCTCGGCCACCACGTACAGTCCCAGCCCCCAGTACTGCTTGGCTGGAGAAATGGCGGTCCGTGCCCAGCCGTCGGCGATCCAGCTGACCGCCATGAACAGCCCCAACACGACCAGCCAACCGTAGCGGGTGCCGATCATCAGGCCGACCAGGTTCTCGATCCCCGGCATAGTCAGCAATACCGCCTCGATGGCGATGAACGCCGCGATCGCCCCGGCCAGATGGGCGTAGGTCTTGGCGATGAATCCCGCTCGTTCGTCGGCGGCAGCCTGCGCGGCAAACGTGTAACTGGGTGCAGCGTAAGGATTGTCGGCGTAGCTCATAACATTCCTCCTGGGGGCATGGATGGGACTCTTGGTACCGCTAACAAAACCGTTCGGCGCGAGTCTTGTCAGCGGCGCTCAGTTCAACAACAGTATAGGCAATCGCCCCCTGTTTGGACAGCGCCAGTTTTGCGCCGAACTGCGAAAAAAACGAGCACGCGGTGCAAGCAGTTGGTCCTGATTCGTGCTTGCGTGCCGGAGCCTTCTCGTGATTCGCTGGTGGCGAACGGAGACTGCGTCCCGTATATTGACGCCACGGTTCACGGCGAGGTCGTGACGTGATCGCAGCCCCGTAGCATGGCTCTCCGAACCGTGCGGCGTGGTCGGAGTTTCGAGGCGGACTGCACGGCTCGGAGAGCGCGTGCTACGAGGAGAATCCTTGGGAGGCAGATACCATGAGAAATTGCAGCTGTTCGGGCGGAAAGTGTGAGAGCGCGGAATCGGTCGCGTTGAGCCGGCGTGAGTTTCTGGGACGCCTCGCGGTGGGCTCGACAGGGCTGACACTGTTGGCCCAACTGCCATGGCTGGAGCAGCCCCGCGCGGCGTCCGCCGCCGCGCAATCCACCAACAACGCGGTTTGGCCGGACTACGCCATGACTCCGCCCCGCGTCTATCGCGGCCAGTACCTGGAGGCGGTTGGGATGCCCATCGGCGGCATCGGCACCGGCAGCATTTGGCTGGATGGGCAAGGTCGTCTGGGAGTCTGGCAGATTTTCAACAATCTGAGCGAGACGCGGATCCCTGACAGTTACTTTGCCGTTTCCGCTCGAACCGGCAACGGTCCGGTGGTCACCCGGTTGCTGCAAACCGCGGGCGAAGGCCCGCTGCCTCCGGTCCAGGAGATCGAGTATGAGGGCGGCTATCCGATCGCCCGACTGACGTTTCGCGACGACGCCTTGCCGGTCCAAATCACGCTGGAAGGCTTCAACCCGCTGATCCCGCTGGACACCGCCAATTCCAGCATTCCCTGTGCGATCTTTCGGATTACCGCGCGCAACAGCGGCCAGCAGTCGGCTGACGTGACCTTGTTGGCCACGCTGCAAAACGCGGTCGGCAGCCAGGGGGCCGCCGGCATTCAAGGCGTTCGATTCCACGGCTACGGTGGGAATCGCAACCGCGTGGTCCGCGACAGCGGCATGGTCGCGGTGGCGATGGACAAGTCGCCGGATCCGGTACAGTCGGGCAGCGTCAAGGTCCGCTCGGCTGCGGGACCGGAGGTGCCGGGGCCGGAACTGCTGTGGCTGGTTCGCACCGGCGCGTTCAGCGCTCAGGCGGCCGAGGCCCTGACGGGCATCGTGGCGGACGGCGGCGTGGCGCTGCTGGACGGGCTGGAACCGGGGTTCTTCGAGGCCGTCGCCAAACTGCGCGACGAAACCAAGGATCTCGCCTCGCTGGCGATGCTGTTCGAGGATTTCGAGAAGAAATCCTACGAGGGTTGGACCGTGACCGGAGATGCTTTCGGCAAGCAGCCGTCGCGCGGCACGGAAGCAGGCCAGCAACCGGTCAGCGGTTTCGCAGGCCGCGGCCTGGTGAACACCTTCATCGCGGGCGATGGCCCGCAGGGCACAGCGACGTCGAAACCGTTCCGCATCGAGCGGCGTTACATTGGCTTCCTGATCGGCGGCGGCGCTCACCCGGGCCGGACCTGTATGAACCTGAAGGTCGACGGCCAAGTGGTTCGCACCGCCACGGGCAAGAACCTGGAGGCGCTCGAACCGGCCAGCTGGGACGTGGCTGACTTGAAGGGCAAGGACGCGGTCGTCGAAATCGTCGATCGGGATTCCGGCGGCTGGGGGCATATCAACGTCGATCAGATCCTCTTCTCCGACGTGCCTCCGGAACCGTTGCTGAAACAAGGCACGGCGGCTGAAACGCTGGCCAAGGCCATCGGCTTGCCGTTCGAGGCTGCCGAGGAGGCCAAGTTGCCGGCCGAGCAGAAGGTCCGCTTCACGGACGACTGCCCGGCCGAACTTCGTTCCGTCGCGGACGCCTGGCAGGTCACCCGCTTCACGCGTCTGAGCGGCGTCCGGGCGGGCGAGAAGGGCTATCGAGTCTTGGCGGCGACGGCTGCGGGAGATCCGCTGATCGTGGAAGGTCCGCTGGGCAAAGGGCGGATCATTCTCGTGCTGGCCCCAGGCCTGCCGTGGAGTTGGGGCAGCGTGCTGCTGGCCGCGTCGAGCGGCGTGCCGCTGAAGCCGGGCGAGCGGCTCGTGCCCGGAACTCCGGGCTGGGGCACGATGGCGCTGGCGGCGCTGGACGATCAGACGCTGGCGCTGCCCGCTTGGACGACCGGCGAAGCACTGACCGCGTTCGTGTCGGATCCGGCGGAGGCTCAGAAAGCGGCTGGCGAGGAAGCTGTCAGCGGAGCAGGCGAGACGGTCAACACAGCCCTGGGCGTGCCTTTCACGTTGCCACCCGGCCAGCAGCGTACCGTGACGTTCGCCATCACCTGGCACTTTCCCAACGTCAAGCGATTCCAACACGGGGGCAACCTGTACAGCCGCCGCTGGCTGGACGCGCTCGCCGTGGCCCGCGACGTGGCCCAGCACTGTGACATGCTGTGGGCCAGGACGCAGCTGTATCATCAGACGGTCTACCAATCGAACCTGCCCGAAGAGTTCCTGGACGCGATGACTTCGCAGAGCGTCATCCTGCGCGGCCCCACGTGCTTCTGGTCGGAAGACGGTTACTTCGGCGGCTTCGAGGGCAGCTACGGCTGCTGCCCGCTGAACTGCACCCACGTCTGGAACTATGCCCAGACTCACGCGCGGCTGTTCCCGGAGGTCGGGCGGAATATGCGCGTCTCGGACTTCATCACCTACCTGCACGAGACCGGCGAAACGTCGCACCGTCAGCACTCGCGGCATGGAGCCTTCACGGACGGCCACTGTGCGTGCATCGAAGGCGCTTACCGGGAGTACCAGTTAAGCTCCGACACGGCCGTTCTCGCGCAGATCTGGCCGGGCGTCAAGAAGGCCGTCGATTGGCTGATCGAGACGATCGACAAGACCCACGAGGGCCTGCCGACGGGCCACCAGCCGAACACGTATGACTGCAACGTGTCGGGCCCCAACACGTTCATCGGTTCGCAGTACCTGTCCGCGCTGGCGGCGGCCGAGCGGATGGCCGCGGTGATGGACGATGCGGACAGCGCCGCGCGCTGGCGGACGGTCCGCGAGGCGGGCATGAAGAACCAGAACGACAAATTGTGGAACGGCGAGTACTACATCCAGATCCCCGAGGAGCGGCCGGCGAACGATTACAACAATGGCTGCCACTCGGACCAGCTGCTGGGCCAGTGGTGGGCGCACATGCTGGGGCTGGGCTATCTGTACCCTGTCGAACGGATTCGCGGTGCGTTGGAGGCGGTGATGCGGCACAATTTCCGCGAGAAATTCGCCGGTTTCACCCAGGCGCCGCGCCGCTACATCCCCGACGACGAGGGCGGGTTGCTGATGTGTACCTGGCCGCACAACGACCGGCCCAAGCCGTTCATCGTGTATGCGGACGAGGTTTGGACGGGCATCGAGTACGCCGTGGCCGGCGCGATGGTGTACGAGGACCAGTTGGAACCGGCGCGGCGGATCGTCCGCATGGCCCGCAGCCGCTACGACGGCCGCCGCCGCGACGGGCTTAACTCCGGGCCGGGCGGCAATCCGTTCAACGAGTTGGAGTGCGGCAAGTTCTACGCGCGGGCGATGAGTTCCTGGTCGCTGCTGATCGCTTGCCAGGGACTGGTGCTGGAAGGCCCGCGCGGCATTCTGGGTTTCCGGCCCAAGTGGCAGCCGCAGGACCACCGCTCGTTCTACACCGCGTGTGAAGGCTGGGGCCTGTTCGTCCAGCGGCGCGAGCCCGGCCGCCAGACTGACCGCATCGAAGTGCGGTACGGAAAGCTCCGCGTCCGCGAGCTGGTGTTCGAGTTGCCTGAAAACGCCGGCAAGGCCGAAGCCACGCTGACCATCGCGGGCCGCACCGTCCCGGCCGCGGTCCGGCGCGACGGCGGGGAAGTCCGCTTGGCCCTCGAAAGCGACGTGCTGGCCACCGAAGGTGAAACACTGGAGGTATCCTGCAATTGGTGAGGCGTGCGGCGCATCCAGCCACTCGCACCTGAACGCGTGTCGGCAAGAAGACCGGACCTTTTGAAAAATGGAAGAGGCTCACAGAAAGACGGGGTGACAGAAAAATGCGGTGACAGAAAGATCAGGTGACAGAAAGATGAGGGACGGAAAGCGTAGGGAAAATTAGTCTAGACCTGCGTTTCTACCTGTCCCAGCATTTCATTTTTCTGTCACCCCATCCTCCTGTCAGCTATCCTCATTTCTCTTGTAGTTATGCCATAGGTGTGAGATTCGGGAAGTTGTTTCGGCCATCGTTGCTACGCGGTGAAGACGCAGCGGCCGCCCAGGTAGGTGGCCTGAACCTTCAGGCGACGAACGTCCTCGGCCGTTTCCACCGCCCGCAAGTCGCGGTCCCAGATCACCAGGTCGGCCAACTTGCCGGGCTGCAGGCTGCCCACGTCCTGTTCGTCAAACGCAGCGTAAGCGTTGCCCAGCGTGTGGACGCAGCGGGTTGATCGTGGCCGGGTGCTTCTGCATGGTGCGGAAGTCGCGTTTCCGGAAACCATCGACGCGAAAGTCGACGATCGCCGGCTGGACGCACACCGGCACGTTCATTTCCGCAGCACGACGGATGGAATCGAGCTTGCGGAACGGAAAGTGCTCGATGCGGTGCCGGCGCTCGCGTGCCGCGGGCGCACGGCCGGCGGCGTGGGCGAAGGTTTGCAGCGTCCAGTCCACGCCCTTGTCGCCCACCGCGTGGACGTCCGCCCGAAGATCGGCCCGATGAATCGCGGCGATGATTTCCTCGAAGATCGCCTGGGGGGCATCGGCTGGGCCAAGTGCTGGTGCTCCGGCGGCACATCGTACATCAAGGCGTAGCCGTCCACCGCCAGCTTGACGCCCTGCATCCGCACCAGCGGCCCCCGATAACGGCGCATCTGGGCCACCAGGTTTCTCGCCTGCTCCAGGTTCGCCACGTACGGATACACCCGCACTCGCAGGTCCAGGTTGCCCTGCTGCTCCAGCATAACGCATTGGCGCGCTTGCCGCGGCAGGACGAAATTGTCGTGAACGCAGGTGACGCCCTCGCTGAGGAACTTCTCCACCGACCAGCGAACGCACTTCCGCTGCTCTCTTTCCGAGATCTCCGGCGCGTGGACGGAATAGATGGCGGGGTAATAAACCGCGCCCCACAATCCACTCGCCCTCGGGCTTGGATCGAGCAGCCTGCCGCAGGACCGTGGCCAGCGATGCGAAATCCGTGACATCGGGCGGCCGCAAAATGACGAACATCCACTCCATGTGGCCAAACGCGCTCAGATGGCTGTGCGCGTCAATCAGCCTCGGACTGACGCCCCGACCACCCACATCGACCACCTGCGTGCCGGCGCCCCGATACGCTGACAACTCGTCGTCGCTGCCGACCGCCAGCACCCGGCCGGCACGGACCGCCACCGACGAAGCATAAGGCCGGGCGTCGTCCATCGTGACCACGGCGCCGTGGTGGAGCAGTAACTCAGCCGAGTTGTCGGCGCGGGCAGCCGATACTTGACACCATACCGAGCTTCGCCACGCATGGAGCGGCTGTGCAACAAGCGATTTCCTTAGCAGAGCGATTCTGCGCCGGCAAAGACCTGAACGACGCCCCTGACGCCGCCGAACGCGCCGCGGATGCCGCTGGCCGCGCCGCCGGCGTCGCCCGCTCCGTCGCCGGCGGCTCCGCAGTCGCCCTCGCCGCGGGCGCCGCCCAAGCTGCTGTCCAAGCCGCCGCCGTCGAGGACTTCTGGGCCCAGCCCGACTCCGCTGACCGCGTCGTCCGCGCCGCGACCTACGCCGCCGGCCGCGCTGGCCGCGCCGTCGCCGCTGGCCGTTGCGCCGCCGTCAGCACTGCCGCCAGAGCCGACTACGACCGTCTGTTAGCACTGAATCTGGGCGGAGAACCAGAAGGAGGACCCGACCGGCGCCAAGAAGGCGCATGCCGACCGCGTGGTCGCCGACGCCGTGGGCTGGATCGCCGCCCCGGACTTCGGCCGCGTCGCCAGCGGCACGGTCCGGGAAGAGCTGAACGTGATGAATGTTTCAAGCCCCATACAGTCAAGGTTCCATGAGGTAGTGGACTTTGCCAGAGAATTTCACCACAGCTTGGCCGCTGGCCTTGTGGTAGGCTCGCTTCGGCGGACGAGAAGTAAACTTCGGCATGCGCCCCCCTGTCGTTGAAAAGGCGTAAATGCCTTCCGGGGTTTGCCGCACTGCCGACCATCGGCAGGTAACGTAACTCTTGGTTTCGGCTGAAGTTAGGACCAGTGGGCGTTACTGGACTCGAACCAGTGACCTCTACCGTGTGAGACCGTCCAGGGGCCAAGAGCTTTTTAGGCTTTTCCCTTGGCAATTCGCACATTTTAAGCGCCAAACGGCGTTTGCAATCCTTCGTACCGATTCACGGTTTTTCTTGGGAAATAACCGTATTCGTGCAGCGCTCGCGGACTAAAAACCGTAGATTATGAGCAGGGCCGGCTCCGGGCCTGTGCGAGGATCTCGACCAGCGGCTGCCCGGTGAGCCTCTCGACCAGCGGTGAGCCGTTCGACCAGGTGTAGGACGTGGCGCCGCTGGCCAGCTTCCCGCTCGCCGGCTCCGGCCGCTGCCACCGTGGAGCGGCCGTTCGATCGTGGCGGGTAGGGTCCGGATGATGAGCAGGGCCGGCTCCGGGCCTGTGCGAGGATCTCGACCAGCGGCTGCCCGGTGAGCCTCTCGACCAGCGGTGAGCCGTTCGACCAGGCGTAGGACGTGGCGCCGCTGGCGACGGCTCCGGCCGCTGCCACCGGGGAGCCACCGCTCCGGCCGCTGCGATCGTGGCGGCGGGCCGCTGCGAGATCTTCTTCCGATCAGTCGATTAGCTGCCGCGCTTCGCTCTCGGCAATCCTTGCGGCGGTAGCTTTTTCTAAATAGACTCGGTCAGCTTCTGCGCGGGTTTTTCCTTGGCGGCGTGCCTCTTGCCAACAACGGAAATGAAGGTCTTCCAAGAATCGGCGTTTCCGCTCGTTCGAATCAAGCGTCGGCTTGGCTGTCGTGGTCATGTTTTTCTGTGGCCAGTTCGCTTCGGGTGGAAGATCGGGACGGCACCTTTCAACGCGACACTTCAGGGCGCCGGCTCCGTATCCAGTTGTGGCCCGATAATGCGCGATGACTTGTAGAATGTGTTCGGGGGTGACGTGTCGTTTGGCCTCTCGGATTGGCCCTTGAAAATCTGTCACCCCTTCAGCGATCAAAGCCTCCTCCACCGCTGCCCATGATGCGCTAGCGCTCTGGGTGGCGGTGGAGGAGGAGTTTTCGAAAGGAGGATTCGAAGAGTCTTCTTGTTCCTTATAGGGGTGCTCTGGGAGAGCAGGGGGGTGCTCTGGGAGAGCACCCGGTTCTTGGCAGGCGGCGGCCAAGGCGAATTGCGGGATGCGTCTCCCTGATGCTCGCTCGATTAGGATTCGTTCGATTCCTTGCCAGTCGATTTCGTAGGCGTTCGCTCGCTGGCCTTGGCTTACGTAACGTTGTTCCGTTCGACGGATCAGCCCCAACGAGACAGCACGCGACACAGTAGACCGCGCCTTGGCACGGGAGCAGCACATACGCCAAGGGCGGGCGGCTAGTTCGTCGTAAGTCTTGATGACAGTTCCCGCTCTCCCTCCCTCAGTCAGGCGAAAGACGTACTCGCATAGGCGGGATAGTTCGGCGTCGCAATCAACGGCGATGACCGCCAGTCCTAGGAGGCTGTCCAAGATTGCTCTCCCAGGCAAGTCGAGAATTTGGCATACTGG
>CAZAQY010000237.1:0-12772 GCA_964486845.1 uncultured Pirellulaceae bacterium | reverse complement strand
TGGGCGTGGCCTCGAAGGACAAGATCGCCTTGAACGTGGGCGGCACCTGGTATCACCGCGAGGATGGTGAAGCCGAGGACGTCGCCCTCGTGCGACTCCGCCAGAAGACTTTCAAGACAGGGAAGGAGTTGCACGGCATCAAGCTCGGCCTGCCGAGCCAAGTGGGCGGCGGCGGGATCACGGTCGTGACGCCCCCTGTCGTTGCGCCGGCGGCGACGCCGCCGGGCACTCCGCCCGACGTTCCACCTGGGATTCCGCCAGTTGGCCCGCCGGTTGTCCCACCCGGTCCTGGTAACACGGGGACTGGAGGTGGTGGCGACTCGTCCCCCGTCGTCCCGCCAGTTGTTCCGCCGATCGCCCCAACGCCGCCCCCACCCGTCATCCACAAGACGCTCGGTGCCAAGTCCGGCGTCAATCTCCTTGGCGACATCGAAGTCTGGGGCTACCCTGACAAGCAAAACATCACGCAGGCGTCATTGACCATCAACGGTCTGTCGATAAAGGACCTTCGCGACCTCTGCACGAGACTTCCGACAAAAATCAAGGCTGAGTTGCAGATCACGGTTCCGGTTGACGGAGGACAGGACAAATGACCGCATCGCAAAAGGCGACCAGCATGTCGTCCGTCTCTGCTGAGGAATGGCTAGATTTGATCTTGAAGCCGGCAGATCCCACCGACATTTGGACGGCCATCTTCGCTCAGCTTCGTGATTTGTCTCTTTCCCTGGCTTCCTCGCCCATCGGAAAGGGGCGGGCGGACAACCTGCATCGCGAGACGATCGTCCCGGATCGGCTTCTCGCCGACAGTGCGTGGGACCTGTGGCAGGATTTTGCTCGATGCGCCCCCACCGTCGTTGATGAACTGAAGAAGTTCTGGGTGCAAACCACGGCTTCGGGAACCGCCGTCCTGGTCCTCGACGGTTTGTCGATCCGGGAGCTTCCTTTGATCGTCCAGTCAGGCCAGTCGCGTGGTTTGTCGCCAGTGCGTGTCGAAGTCCGAGGCTCGGAGGTCCCCAGCGAAACCGATCGTTTCGCCGCAGCCCTAGGGTTGCCAGGTCGCTCGAAGCTGTACAACAACATGGCTCCTGGGACGTTCATCTTTTCCGGCTCGGATGTCTACACTGACCTGCTCGACGCCCCGTTTGCTGATTGCCTTGGGGCGATCCCGTCCAGTCCGCGGCTGTTCCTGTGGCACAAATGGCCCGACGAGCCGCTGATCCACCTGCACGCCGACAAGAAGGACGGCCCCGCCGTGGTGGCGGCCCAGACGAAAGCCGAACTGGCCTCGGACGGGTTTTGGGCTTTGGTCGATCGCACGCGTCAGGGTCGAAGGCTGTTGATCACCGGCGATCACGGTTATGCTACCAGCAGCGATTTCTCCAACGAGGAAAAGAACGAGAACACGATCAAACTGTTGCGAACCCATTTCGGAGCCAGCCGCTCCGTCCCAGAGAACCCCCAAGCTCCCTGGCCGCGGCAGCACCTGCCTCCACTGGTCGTTCGGCACGATGGTTGGCTGGTCGTGATGGGCCAGCGCAAATGGGCCGTGCAGGGCGGATTCCCGCATCTGTGTCACCGGGGTCTGTCGCTCCTGGAGGTTTCGGTCCCGGTAATCGAGTATGCTCCGAAGTAAACCCCGCCTCTCCCCCTCGTCGGAGAGGGGCCGCGGGCTGTGCTCCCCTCTCCCCTTGCGGGAGAGGGGTCGGGGGTGAGGGGGACGTGGCCCCCCCGCTCCCCTCGCGAGAGAGGGATCAAAGATGAGGACTATCTCCCCCCCCTCTCCCCTTGCGGGAGAGGGGCCGGGGGTGAGGGGGAATTGACAAACATGAACACCACCAACCGCGATCGCGCCCGCGAGCTCCGCAAGAACCTCACCGATACCGAACGGCTGGTATGGGCCGCCCTTCGCGGCCGGCGTTTCGCGGGATTCAAGTTCCGTCGCCAGATGCCCCTGGGATCGTATATTGTTGACTTCGTTTGTCTAGATCGGCGATTGGTGATCGAACTGGATGGCGGCCAGCACACACGACAAGCGGACTACGACCAACGTCGAACGGAGTGGCTCCGCAGCCAAGGGTTCCGCGTCGTCCGATTTTGGAACCACGAGGTGCTTCAGGATTGGGAGACGGTCGCGGAGGTGATTTGGCGCGAGTTGCAGACCCCCCTCACCCCCGACCCCTCTCCCGCAAGGGGAGAGGGGAGAGTTACTGACACCCGTGCCTCAGCCCCCTCTTCCACGGGGGGAGAGGGGAGAGTTACTGACGCCCACGGCCGCGACCACTCTGCCGCAAGTAGAGAGGGGCGGGTTGCAGACACCTCACCCCCATCCCGCGAGGGGGCGAGGGAAGAATAGGAACGGACATGCCAAAGACGCCGGTTAACCCTGATCAACTGGCCCTCCCGGGCATGGAACTCGACCTCCAGCAAAAGTTCGACTTCGCGCAACCGGGCGGTCGAGCACGCCAACCTAAGAGGCGCAACGGAAGGACATCCGCCGACACGGAAGGGCTGCCGCCGAATCTGGCTCAGCCGGTTAGGGTCCGGACGCCGGATTTCTCGAACCCGAAGCGGCCCAAGACCTGCCTGGAGGTCGATTTTCCCATCATGCCGATCAACGCCCTTTCGGCCCTGGAGGGGAACGCCGGCAAGCCGATCTACCAGATGAGCAAATGGTGGGCTCGGCGGCGAAGCTGCGTGTTTCGGGCGCTGCTGATCGCCGCCGCGACCGAGGCCCCCGTCCACAAGAATCCGGACGGCTCGCCCGTGCTTGATGCGGATGGTGTGCCGATCCCCGATGAAACCGAAGCGGCCAAGCACGTCTGGGACTTGTACTACGCCAACCACCAGGCGGCCGGCAACTTCAAGCACCTCAAGGTGCTCGACTGCTTCATGGGCGGCGGCACGACCCTGGTGGAAGGCTCGCGACTTGGGTTTCAGGTGGCTGGCGTGGACCTGAATCCGGTGGCGTGGTTCGTCGTCAAGAACGAGTTGGCGTGTACCGATCCTGCCGAGGTCAAGAAGTTCTTCGACCAGATCGAGGCCGAGGTCAAGCCCGTCATCCAACCGTTCTACGTGACCGATTGCCCGCGGGGGCACAAGGGCAAGTGGTACGAGTTGGCAGGCACCGGCAAACCGACCGACGACCGGCTGATGCCGGCGGACTTCGATCCGTTGACGTTGTCGCCCGACGAGCGGAAGAAGTATCGGTACGAGGGGCCGGAGATCATTTATACGTTTTGGGCAAAGCACGGTCCGTGTACCAAACCGGGCTGCGGCCACCGCACGCCGATCTTTCGATCCCCGGTGATCGCCGAGAAGGTCCTGGGCGTCAAGTATATCGAACTGACGTGTAAGCAATGCAAGACAGTCTTCCACGCCGAATTGGGCGATGTCCGTATGGCGCCGCGGGCCGAGCACGTCATCCTGCCGAACGAGACGCCGTTTACAGCCCTCTCGCAGCCGTTCGCCCAGCGATTGCTCGTGTACGGCCAGGGTACAAAAGACGACAAGCTGCTCCGGGCGGCCGAACTCTCGGAAATGGTTGACGACGAGACCGGCCTACGGTGTCCTCGCTGCGGCTCGTTTGCGGGGCAGTTTCTTCGCGACGTGCTGTCAGCCCACCGTCGTGCAACACGGGCAACCGATATCGACAAGAAGCACCTCAAGATCCAGCCGGCCCGCAACAGCATGAAGCCGGTCTACTGCTACCTTCTGATCGACCCTGCTTGGTTTCAAGGATCACCAGGCGCCAGCGACGGTCAGGAGCTCGGGGGCTATCCCGGCGCCCCAGTTTGCGCAACAGCAGCCTGGTACCAAACGCGGCTCCGCGGTCTCCGCCTCCTTGAAGTCCGCGGTCAGGTCGAGCTGTCGGAAGACGGCTCAGACGCGCGTCACAGTGGCGAACAGACGATGTCCTCGATCGGAGAGGCCGAGTACCGATGGTCGCACGGAGCCGACGAGCCCGAAGATACGGCGGACGCGACACCGGATCGCAAGGACTTCGGACTCCCTCGTTATATCCAACTTGCGAATGGTGCCTGCTTGGATACTCGCATTGGCACAAGCCCCAAACCGTCATATTTCGCCTGCGCCGCTTGCGGCAAGTCGCAGGATCAGCGAGACGCCCTACAGAAAGCACAACATGGCGCTCCGGTCGCAGTCTATGCCGTTCAGGGCTATTGCCCCGCGTGTGATGCAGAGGCGAGGATTTACCGGGGCAGATTCTTTGCCGCGTTCGACGCACATGCCAGTAAGACACTGACGAACGCAGAACACGAGTGGTTTACGCGTCGAGATGCAGACCTTCGAGACTACTGGCCCCGCGACGAATTGCCACACACCTACATGACGCACCATGCAAACTTCGCGTTGCCAGATCAGGGATATACGCATTGGTGGAAGATGTTTAACTCCCGGCAACTCCTCGTGCACTCGCATCTGTTCCGGGCGGCTTCCGGCGCCGGTGATACGCCAGACACCGTCCGTGATCAAGCGCTTGGCGCGTTGCAACAATATCTCCGCAATCAGAACATGTTCTGTATTTACGACGTTGGTTACGATAAGCTGGCACCCTTTTTCTCGAATCCGAACTATGCACCCAAAGCGCTATTCATTGAGAACTCCGTCTTTTCGGAGATAGGCCGAGGGAATCTCACCTCGGCACGAGAGACTGTCGAGGCTGGACTTGAATGGGCGGCGCACCCTTGGGAGACGTTCCTTATCTCTGCGAAGAACGGCCGTGAATCAAGGAAGTTACCAGTGACGGACTCCGTTCTGTGCAATGAAGTCGAGGTGCGCTGTGCGTCATCCAGTGACTTAACCTTCTGGCCCAACACCTCCTACGATCTCGTCATCACCGACCCGCCTTTCGGAGACAACATCTTCTACTCCGACTTGGCGAACTTTTTCTACGCGTGGCTTCGCCTCCCGCTGCGCAAACAACACCCAGACCTTTTTGGTCCGACGAAGACGCCAAGTGCTCAGGAAGCCTTAGCTCCACGCCTGCTACCGGAGGACGAAGCCACCGAATATTACCGACTCCGCCTCGCCGCGTGCTGGGCAGAGGCGCATCGCGTCTTGAAGGACGGCGGCATTCTTGCCTTTACGTTCCATCACAGCGAAGACGCACAGTGGGCAGTCGTCCTGGACAGCCTGTTCGAGAGCGGATTTATCCTCCAGCAGACCTATCCCATTGCCAGCGATGAAATGAAGGGCGTAGGTGGCCAGTTTGGGGCAAAAGGCACCGAATACGACATCATCCACGTCTGCCGCAAGCGGTTGGAAGAACCAGTGCCCGTGAGCTGGCCCAAAATGCGCCAATGGGTCAGGGCCGAGCTGAAACGCCTCCGGCGCTTGCTGGAATCTTACCGAGCCAGGGATCTCTCGGATGCGGACATCCGCGTGATCCTGCGTGGCAAGGCTCTGGAGTTCTACAGCCGTCACTACGGGCAAGTCTTGACCGCCGAGAACGAGGCCATGTCCATCCGCGATGCCCTGCTCGGGATCAACCAGCTTCTTGACGAAGATACGGGCCAACCCGGAGAACGCCCGCCCGGCGTCGTTCAGCCGCTTGCGTACCAGTTTCTCCGGCTGTTCGGCGCTCGCCAAACCCTGACGCGAGACGACGTGAGCAAGAGTCTTCGCGGGACCGGGATCGTCCAGCGCGAGTTGGAGCAGCGCGGGTGGATCGAAGAGCGGGGCAAGCACGTGCAGCGCGTGCCAATCCGCGAACGGTTCGAGCTGGTCCGCAAACGCCCCCGGAAGGAGATGAAAACGGAGATCGACCAAGCCCACTTCCTGATCGGGGCCGCGATGCCCGGCAGCGGCGTCAATGTGGAGGCTGAGCTTACCAAGGACACGTGGATGGTGCGTCGGAGCGTCGAGGCCGTGCTGGACTGGTACGCCAAGACGGCCGCCGAACCGGAGATCCAGTCGGCTGCCAAAGTGGCCGGTGACCTGCTGCGCCGCAGCCGCGAGCAGAACCGCGAGAAAATCAAGGAAGAGCAGGGCTTGTTGTTCGACGACTTGTATGATGAGGAATGAGGATTTTCGGCCGCAGGCACACATTGTGTGCCGCTCGACGGGCACGGCACACGGAGCGTGCCCACTACTTTAGAAGGCAACGATCATGACCCAAACACTGCACGGTATCGTGCGTGGCAGGACCATCGAACTGAACGAGGACCTGGACGCCGGCGAGGGCCAGGAAGTTGAAGTCACGGTGCGACCTGTTCCGCCGACTAGGGCTCGCCGACCGGGCGACGGCTTCCTTCGCACCGAGGGAGCCTTGGCCGACGATCCAGAGTGGGATTCGATCATGGAGGAAATCTACCAGGCTCGGAAGGTCGAAAGACGACCCGCGGAAGTATCCAAGTGAGGCGCTGCGGGAGTTGCCCCAATGCGTCTCGCAGCCAGCACAGACGTACATTTCCGGAGAAGTTTTTATGACAGTTCAGCAAATCTTACTTGAGGGGCGGGTCGGGGCGGACGGCATGTTGGACGTCCACCAGCGAGTCTCTCTTCCGCCCGGTCCTGTCTACGTGACGGTTCAGGCGGCTGCACGGCCGGGACCGGAGCGGGGCACGCTGCAAGTGCTTCGGGAGATCTGGGCGGAACGTGAAGCCCTTGGCTTGCGGGGAAGGAGCAAACAGGAGATCGACGCAGAGATCGAGGCCATGCGTGATGAGGATGACCGGAGGCTGCGGGAGATCGAATCCATCCGAGGGCGAAGGCAGGATGAGGAGTAAAGGATATGGCGATCTTCCTGGACACGAATGTCGTCATCTACCTGATTGAGTGGACGCCACAGTTCGGCCGTTTGGCGGCAAACCGTATCGAATCGCTGCTGCTGCAGGGGGAACGACTTGTCGTAAGCGACTTGGTGCGGATGGAATGTCGCGTTCGTCCCCTGCGGATGAACGATGCCACGACACTGGCCGCGTTCGACGCCTATTTCGCGTCGGCGGAGGTCGACGTCGCCCCAGTGACGCCTTCTGTCTGCGATCGCGCTGCCGCAATACGCGCGGCACACAATCTCCGGCCGATGGATTCGCTTCATCTGGCCGCAGCCCTCGAACATGGTTGTCAGCGTTTTCTGACGCACGACATGCGATTGGCCGCATTCTCTCAGATTAACATCGACGTTCTCTCCTGACGTGACCACACTCCGGGGAGCGGGAGCAGCAGCTATGCAAGAAATGGACGGCAGCAGCTGGACACGTAAGGGGTGCAGCATTGTCTGGTCCCCGGAACTGCTCGGGCCGCTGATCACGGGCGGGGAAGCCGTGCCGCTGCGGGTCGCACTCGGCTGGCTCAAGACCGGCTTTCCCGAGAGTCCCCCGGGTGACCGCAATCCAATACTTGTCGGCGGATTGCAGACCGCATTGACGGTTCTGCCAACGGCGGACGCCCGATTCCAGTGGCTGCGACAGAATATCTTCCCCTTGGCCAAGGGCGTGGGCAATCACTGGGCTCGGGTCGGCATCGTGTTCGCGATGGACGGTCCGGGAAAACTGTTCTCGCTGAATGAGGCGGATGATTTGGTGTACTTCGGCCGCGGATCGGACCGCACCGAAAAGCTCGCCATCACGTCGGGGATATGGGCCGGCGCCGCGACGGGAGCCGGGACTTTCCAGATCTTGGTGCCCGGAACGAAGGAGGTCGGTGGCTATCATGTCATCAAGGTCTCCTGAGTGGACTTCCGGCCAGCGTGTCTCGCATGTCGAGATGGGCGAGGGAGTCTTTCTGGCGGCGGAGCCAGGCGGCTACGCCCGCGTGTTCTTCCAGCACCTTGGGGAACGCCGGGTCCCGGTCACCGCCCTGTCGGAGGCTCTGTCCTGGGACGAGCAGATCGTCGCCCGCGTGCGTCCGGCGACGCGAGAAGCCGCGCTGCGGCTGTGGCTAGCACTGGAGGCCGAACAGCTCCCCCTGATGGAAAGTGCCGCCACACTCACCGCGGCGAAGGTCGATCTGCTGCCCCACCAGATCGTGCTCACCTACCGGATCGCCAACGCCTCGCCCCGCCGGTATCTCATCGCCGACAGCGTGGGACTGGGTAAAACCATCGAAATAGCGTTGATCCTCCGGGAACTGGATTCCCGAGGCGAACTGACGCGGGCGTTGATGGTGGTGCCGGCCGGCTTGGTGAATAACTGGCGGAGGGAACTGAACGAGACGTTCAACCTGGATTTCGAGGTCTTTGGCAGCGAAGGCGACGTGACGGACCGGAAGACCAACGCTTTCGCCAAGCACAACCGGATGATCGCCAGCATCGACACCCTGAAGCGGGCCGCCCGCATCAAGAAAATCCTCGAAGCTCCGCCGTGGGACCTGATCGTTTTCGACGAAGCCCACCATCTGACCGCCACGCGGGTCGGAAACAAGGTCAGCAAGACGCAAAACTTCAAACTGGGCGAGGCCCTCCGCCAGCACAGCCGGGATTTGCTGTTGCTCTCGGCCACTCCGCACCAAGGCGACCATTTTCGGTTCTGGATGCTCGTCCGCCTGCTACACCCAGAGTTGTTCCGCGACGTGCAGGAGATGATCGACAATCGGCACCGGCTCAACGCCGTGGTGTTCCGCCGCACTCAGGCCGACGCCTGCGATGCCAACGGCGACCCGCTCTTCTCTCGCCGACAGGTCCACACCCAGGCGTTCCACTTGGCCGACAACGAGAAACGCTTCTACGAGGCCCTGATGGACTACCTCCGGGACGGCTACAACATGGCCGAGATTTCCGGCCCGAAGGGGCGGGCCCTGGGGTTTGTGATGACGATCTTCCAGAAGATCGCCGCATCGAGCTTTGCCGCTGTCGAATCCACGCTCCGGCGACGCCTGCTCAGCCTGACAATCCACGAAGCGATCGAGTGTGACGAGCATCTGGACCCGGACGGCCGGGACCGGGCCTTGGCCGATGCTCGCCAGCTGATCCGCGAAATGTTCGGGCTGCCGGACGACATCATCGGGCGTGCTGAAGCGGAGCGGATTCTCGCGGACGCCAAGGTCAAGTTGCTCCGCAAGCTCGGTGAATCCGTGACTGCCGAACGCTCGGAAACCGAAGCCGACGCCGCGGGGGACGAGGAATCGGCGGCCACGCTCGTTTCGGTCGCCTTGCCGGCAGAGCGACGGCGGATCAGGGAACTCCTGGAGGTGATTCCCCGGGCCGACGAGAGCAAGACGCTGGAGTTGCTGCGAGCCTTGGGCGACCTGTGGGCGGTCCACCCCGGTGAGAAGATCGTGGTGTTCACGACGTATCTCGGCAGTGTTGACGCCCTCAAGGCTGCCATTGACCGCCAGTTCCCGCAGGCGGGCGTTGAGGTGCTCAAGGGCGGCGACCACGGGGCCAAGGTGGCTGCCGAGCGGCGTTTCAAGCGGCAGGACGGGCCCCGCGTCCTGATCTGCACAGCGGCCGGCCGCGAAGGCATCAATCTCCAGTTCGCTCGGGTGCTGTTCAACCACGATTTGCCGTGGAACCCGATGGATGTGGAACAGCGGATCGGCCGCATCCACCGCTACGGCCAACAGCACACGGCCCAGGTCTACAATCTGGTCTCCGCCGACACGATCGAAGGCCGCATCTTCCTGATGTTGGAAGAGAAGCTACTGGAGATCGGCCGCGCGCTGGGCAAGGTAGACGAGTACGGCCAGGTCACGGAGGATCTCCGTGAGCAGGTTCTCGGCCAACTGTCGGAGCGGCTGTCATACGACAAGCTGTACCAGGACGCCATCAAGGACCCGACCCTGCGGCGAACCCGGCAGGAAGTGGAGGCCGCTTTGGACAACGCCCGGACGGCTCGGCAGGTCGTCTTCGAGTTGTTCCAGGACCTGGACGGTTTCCGCCTGGATGACTACAAGAAGTTCGACGACAGCGGCAAGGGCATGGAGCGATTGCTGCATTACTTCCAGTCCGGCGTCGAGCAGGCCGGCGGCACAATCCGCCTCAAAGCTCCAGACGTGTACGAGGTCTCGCTCAACGGCGACGCCTCTTGCCCCATTTCAACGAACCGTGATCTGGCGAAGGAGCAGGAGAACATGTCGCTCCTGGGGCTGGAGCATCCGCTAGTCCGTCGCTTGATGGACGTGCATCGGGACATCGCCCCCGCAGACCGCGGCCTTCTGGGGCGTCTGCCTTCCTCGGTTGACCTGCGCGGCGTCATCACGTTCTGGCGGGTCGAAATCCGCGGCGGAAAGGGGCAGGTCCAACAGCGCGTCGCCACCATCGGGCTGAACGCCCAGGGAGAACGCAGCCGCCCACTGGAGCAACTGGACGATACCCTGCTCCGACTGGAACCAGGCGGTGCCCCCCTGCTCGACCCCAGCCGCCGTACCGACCTGGTGCGAAACGTCGTCCCTGAAATGATCCGCCGCGACCTAGCGCACGCCGGCATCCTGACCGACGGAGCTTCGTTCGCAGCGAAACTGCTGGCCTGGGTGGAGCTAGGATGACTGCCGTCACAGCGTTCCTATTGCCGCGGTGTGCCTGGCAAAGTCAGAGTAGCGTGCGGGCGTCGAGTGAACGTCTGGTCGTGAGCCTGCATCATAGCGGGAGGCGGAGACGTTTTCTTAGTTCGGCAGCCGGATGCAAAATCGCTCACGATCCGAAGAAGGGCGAAGGCTCGACTGGCGCGTTTCCGAGTCGTACCCCGACGAGGAAAAACGCATGAAGAAGGACGACCCAAAATGGCGGAAGAGCTGTGCATGTTTTGCGGCGACCAGATTCCAGCAGGCCAACTCACGATGGAACACTTTGTCCCAAAGGGCCTCTGGGAGAAGGGGTATCGACCAAACAAGATGAAGACGTTGCCGGCCCACCAGGCGTGCAATCAATCGTTCTCGGGTGACAACGAGTATTTTCGCGATGTGCTGGTCATGGAGGATGGCGTCCAACAGCATCGCCGCCATTCGACATCGGTGGCACCACGTCTGCGGCGCTCAGTGGCGCTAGACGCGGCCGGACGCCGCAGGAACGGCTCAAGGGGGCCAAGCAACACGCCAGCACGTCCAGCCAGGCAAACGGATCGCTGATGCGGATCAGCCCCCTGGGCATATTTGGCGCCGGGAACCCAGCCGCAGCAGCCGACTGGGCGCGGGCCGACAGCAGCCTGACCCATCCGCATCAGGTGTGCCAGGACTCGTGTGCCGTATTCGTGGCCGCGATTGCGACGGCGATCGCCACAGGCTGTTCTGCGCAGGACTGCTACCGGGCCGCCTTGGATGAAGCCCGGCGGTCCTCAGCGTCCAAGCCGGTGGTTGACGCTCTCCGCGAGGCAGCCGAGCGACCGCCGGACGACTACCAGACACAACAAGGCTGGGTGCTGATCGCCCTGCAAAACGCCTTCTACCAGCTCTTGCATGCTCCGAGCCTGGAAGACGGCGTCGTGCAGACCGTGATGGCCGGCGGCGACACGGACATCAACGCCGCCATCGCCGGCGCCCTGCTGGGCGCCGTCCACGGCCGAGACGCCATCCCCCCGCAGTGGCTCAGCAGCATCCTGTCCTGCCGTCCGCTGCCGAAGTCCGGCACTTCACACCCTCGGCCGGTCGAGTTCTGGCCGGTGGATGCCCTGCGGCTGGCGGAGAGGCTGTTGGTGTTGGGATTGCAGGGACACAACGCAGCACGGGAAGTAGCGAGATGACTCTGATCATCGGTGTCAGGTGTAAGGACGGCTGTCTGGTGATCGCCGACCGCCGAACCCAAATCCGGGCCGGCGACGTCACTTTGTTCATTGACGATTTCCACAAAATCGTGCGGCAGGATCGCTATCTGGTCTACAACCACGGCTACAACAGGATTGGCGATCAGGACTGGAAACTGCGGCAAGCTGACCTTACACCCGGCATCCGCAACCCCGTGTACGCTGAGATCCTGGCGGAGATGGCGAGCAAGCCCGACAAAGAAGCCTTGTACGTGTTCATCAACGGACACGAAATCCATGAAATCGCCATCCGCATCGGTTCGAAAGTCAAGCACAGCAACCTTTCGCATCTGAACCAAGTGGTGTCCGGCACCGGCAAGAAGTACGTGCTGCTCGATCGCCTTGTCGATCTGCAAGAATCAAAGTGCAGCGTAGTGAAGCGGAGGTTGCGGCACACGTTTGAAGATGCTCACACGCGGATGAGAACGAAGCAGGGCACGGAGTTCTCAAGGGAGTTCGACATGGGAGAACTGCTGTTCTGATGGTGATTCCGGAAACAGGATTGAGAGCGGCAGCAGCGGATGTCGTCGGCGTCGACCGAGCAACAGCGGTCGGAGAACAGTGGTTGGACCGCGAAACCGGCCGGCTGCATGGTTGCTCGTGACGGCTGTTGGTGCGAAAATGGCCCCGCGTAAGCGCGATTGTCATGGACTTCTACACGTTCACCACCAACCGAGAAGCGTGCAGCAAGGCCGGTGTCGCCGACAGTCCCGACGAGTTCTACGAACTTGCCTTCGCCGAAGCGATTGCCGTTGGGCCTTCCCAGTTCTTCAACCAACTGAACACCGAGCGGGATTGGGAGCAGGCCCGCAGGCCGTACTACAACGTCTGGCCGTCGATCGTCCCGATGCTCACTCGGCTGGACCTGGACCTGGATTCGGCCCTGATCCAGCTTCCGATGCCCGCCCTGTCAATTCGGCTGCCGAAACAGCAGAACCCAATGACGTTCCGGTGGCAGGGCCAGCCGTTCGAGATCCGCTGCATGCTGCTGTCCGAAATCAACGGGGGCCACGGGCTATCGGTCCTGATTGCACTTTAGGAGAAATGTTCCAGTCAAGAAACTGATCTTGACCGAAAAC
>CAZAQY010000236.1:0-12816 GCA_964486845.1 uncultured Pirellulaceae bacterium | reverse complement strand
AATCTCAAATTGAAGATCAGCCATCCTCGTTCCCATCCGCTCCGCTGCGGGCGTCATTGGATCAAGGGTAATGGGATGTTTCGAGGTAGTGTGAGTTCCCATCCGCTCCGCTGCGGGCGTCATTGGATCTTGTATGTCCGATTCGAGAGTTCTTCCTACCGTGTTCCCATCCGCTCCGCTGCGGGCGTCATTGGATCCGCACTGGGTTCCCGCGAAGACTTGCCGAACGGCATTTAACCTCAAGCGTGGTTGTGGTTTGCGTCGGTTCATGGTCGCTTTCGCCGGGGTGGTGCGGGCGCAGGGTATCATACAGCTCCGCGTGGCGGAGTCAAGAAGGCCGCATTTTCCTGCCGTCCGACCCACGTAGGGGAGCTGTCGCAGGTCCTTGCGGTCCTTTGCGGGTGCTGGCCGCCTCCGGGTGCTGGGTCGTCGCGGCGCCAACGCTCGCGGCGGGCGATCCCGGTGCTACCGTGGCACCTCAACTAACTCGGCCGAGCGTGATTCGGCCGGCCTGGAATCGCCTCCCAGGTGGGTGCTACCGTGGCACCTCAACTAACTCGGCCGAGCCCCAACCAGGGCCACCGTCGCCGAGTTCTGTCATCCCCTTATTCGCCGCCGGATGCGGCGGCTTGGCAAAAAAACGCGTCGGGCCACTTGCATCGCTCGCCGCCATGCCTTAATGTCGAACCGCCTTAACTCTTGCGGGGTAGCACGGCGGCTGCTGGGCCTGGCCCCGGTCACGTTCACGTCGAGGGTAGCATGGCAGATGTGAAGTCCTATCTGTTGCGGGTCGAGGCCGTCAACCTCGGGAACTTTATTACGGACAGCGACGATCTGTCGACGATCCGCGGCGCGGGGCTGCTGCTGTTGAATGCCGGACGGTTCTTGTGCGGGCGTTCGGACGTCGAGGAGGGAACCGTTTCGTCGGACGGACTCTTTCGCACCGCCGATGGAAAAAAGTGGACGTATGCCGGCCGCGCCGGTGACATCGAACTGGAACTGCTGTCCGCCGGCGCGTCGATCACGCTGCTGTCGTTTCAGGCCGCGGAGGAGGATGCGGAGCAGCTGCGCCGCGCCGTGGCAGACTGGCTGCGCACCGGCTCCGGCAGCCCTGCGGCGCATCCGGGGTTGCGCCACGCCACGTTCGCGGTCGAGTTGGCCCCGATGGACGCGGAGTTCTCGGAATCGGTCCAGCAATCCCTGATGCGGGTCCGGTTGGCGCAAATGCGCTCGCCGAACGTCCATTTTGGGCCGCTGGGCTCAAGTGTGCAGCCCGACGTTCCCGCCGGTTTCTGCGACATCGACCACAAGCGGTCCCGGACCGTCAACTTGAAGCAGCAGGCCGGCCGGCCCAAACAGCTGGACGGTTCGTCCTACGCCGCGGCCACCGACAAGAACTACGCCAGCCAGGCGACGCATTATCGGCGGGCCTACGGGCGGAGCACCAAGGTCAGCGTGTACCAGATGGTGGCTCGGACGGACGCTGCGTTTGCGGACTTCCGGCCGGCCTGGGAATTTGAGGAAATCGGCCGGCGGGATTCGTGGCGAGCGGCGGGCGACGTGGACATCGACGG
This sequence comes from uncultured Pirellulaceae bacterium, assembly GCA_964486845.1. Taxonomy (GTDB): domain Bacteria; phylum Planctomycetota; class Planctomycetia; order Pirellulales; family Pirellulaceae; genus Anammoximicrobium. Next base: position 11,242 of record CAZAQY010000236.1, on the reverse strand, counting down.
ACGCGATCTGTACGGCGAGGCGAAAAACAAGATGGCCGTCATCTACATCGACGGCAACCGGTTCGGCAAGTTGCTCAAATCGTTGGCCAAGACCGCCGACGAATACCGGCAATACGACAGCCAACTGCGCGAACTCCGCAAACAGCTCATGCAACAGCTGGTGACGACGATCCAGGCCAAGCCGTATTGGCGGGTGAAGCCGTGCCGGCCCGGCGAAGATCCGATGGAGAAGACGCGGATCGAGACGCTGCTGTGGGGCGGCGACGAGTTGATCTGGGTCGTCCCGGCCTGGTGCGGCCTGGAGGCAGTGCAGTTCTTTTTCGACCAGACGGACTCGTGGCAACTGAACCAGACGCGGCTGACGCACGCCGTGGGCCTGGTGATCGGCTCGCACAAGAGCCCGATCCGCTCGGTCGTCGCGTTAGCCAAGGAGTTGGCCGAAGACGTCAAACGCCACTTGCCGGACCTGGGCGCTGAAGCCGTCGCCCGCGGCGAGATTCCGGCGGAGACGGAAGACTTTCAGCATCAAGCGTGCGGCAACGCCCTGGCCTACGAAGTACTCGAGTCGTTCGACCACTTGGGCCGCGACTTTCGGGAAGCCCGCCGCGACTTGCGGTTCCCGCAGATGTCCGAAACCGATGCCATTTTGACCGCAGCGGGACTGAAGCAGTTGGCCGGGCACGTGGCGGCGCTAAAGCACGGCGGGAGGGACACGCCGCCCATCCCGCTGCGCCGCGTCCACCAGATCGCCCAGGTGCTTCGTCGGGCGCCGTTGTTGGCCGGAGGCAAGCAGGGTCCGGCCGGTGCGGAGCGAGGCGTGCAGGCAACGGCGTACGACAAGCTGGTGCAGCGGATAGCCAAGACCACGGGCGGCGGCCCGGCGTACCAGGACTTGCTGAACGATCCCTTGCACTGGAAGACGGCCGACCGCTTGCCGGCCAAATGGTTCCACCTGCTGGAACTGTGGAATTACGCCGCCTACCCGCCGCGGGACCCGTCCCCCGGCACCGCCGCCGCTCCGCCGCCCCAGGAGGCCCGCTCATGAACCAGATCGGCATCGAGGCCACGTTGGAACTGATCTTGCGCGGACCGATTCTCGTCCACAGCAGCGCCGTCGGGCCGTGGGGCGTGGACGCGGTCGCGCTCCGCGACCCCGCCGGTCACCTGATCATTCCCGGCGACGCCGTCAAGGGAAAGGTCCGGGAAGCGTGAGACCAGATCGGCGGCAATCCGTTCCCGAAGCACACGCGGGCCGACGACATGGCCACGTTCCGGGCCGGCGACACCGCCGAGGCGCGGGAGAAGTCGCACGTCAAGAACCTGGAGGCGTTCCATCCTTTTCCCCTGTTCTTCAGCGACTTTCGTGCGTTGGAGATTTGGCCGGAGCCCGGCCGGCAGACCGTCTCGCAAACGGCGCTGGATGCGGACACCGGGGCGGCCAAGCCCGGCAGCCTGCGGACGTATGACTGCCCCGTGTTGCCCGGCCAGCTGGCCCGTTTTCGGGGCGACGTCCGTTTCTTTTGCGGCGACGAAGAAGCGGGGAAAATGATCCTGGACCGGCTCTGCGCGGCGCTGGCGTGGGTGATCTCGTTCGGGTCCCAGAAATCCGTGGGCTACGGCCGCAACGTGGGGGCTCAAGGGCACGGGGACGCGCGGGTGATCGAACAGACGGTGACGCGGTTTAGTGCCGCCGCCGCTCCGCAGGCGACTGCCGGCGCGGGCAGCGTGCTGGTCGATTTCTCGTTCCGCGATCCGCTGTGCGTGCCCAGCGGCGTGGTGAACGGTAACATCTTCGAGTCCCGCGACGAGATCCCCGGCGAGACGCTGCGGGGGGCGGTGGCCGAGTTGCTGAAGCAGATCGGCGGATTGCCGCGCGACTGCCAGGACTTGGCCCAGGCGGGCACCGATCATCCGTTTGCGGCTCTGTGCCGGCACTTCTCGCGGATTCGCTTCACCACCGCCCGTCCGGCGCGGCCCGGAAGCCGGGAGCCGGCACCCGTCCTGCCGCGGTCCTGGGCCATCGCGGGCAAGCGGCTGTTCGATTTCGCGCTGGTCGAACCGCAGCGGGCCGAAGAGCTGTTCGACGCCGAGGCCGCCGCCTTTTGCCACGACTGGAAAACGGAGGATTGGGAGGCGGTCAACAGCCACTTGGGCGTCGTCTTTCCGCGGCAGGAACTCCACGTCCGCACGGCGGTCGAGACCGGCCGGCGGCGGGCGAAAACGCACAGCCTGTTCGCCTGCCGCTTGCTCCGGCCTGAAGGCATCGTCTGGCGGGGAAGGATCAGCCTGGATGACCGACCGCGGGACGGCGAGAGCGTCGCGGACGCGGACTTGCTGGCGGCGTTCGTGCAGTGCCAGGCCCTCCTGGCGTCGGGTTGGTTGAGCGTCGGCAAGACGCGGGCCCGCGGCCAGGGGGATTGCATGGCCGACGGCAGCCGGAGCACGGCACCAGTCCCGCTGAAGGAATCATCGGGCGGCGTGTTTGTCGTAACGCTCCGCGGCCCGGCCCTGATGCTCGATCCACGCGATTGCCTGGAGCAGGACGGGAGTCTGAAGAGCCCTGAGGATATCGACGGCTTGTACGCTGCGTATTGGACGGAGGTGTCGGGCGGCCTGCTTGCCGAACTGCCCCGCCAGCGGTTCACCCAGGAGGCGTTGGTTGGCGGATTCCAGGCCCGCAAGTACCGGTACTGCCTGGACAAGACCGTGGATCTGCGCAGCAAGCCGCTGGAGGAACGGCTGCGGCTGCAGAAGTCGTTTCCCTACAATCCGACGCTGATCGTCGAGGCGGGCAGCGTATTCGTGCTTCGAGTTTGCGACCCCGCGCACGAGGCGGCCGCGAGCGCGAAAGTCGCCCAGTGGCTGGCGCACGGTCTGCCGCTGCCCGCTTGGGCCGGGCGGGCCTACGGCGATACCCACCACACGAACATCTTCATTCCGGCCAACGGGTTCGGCGAAATCGACGTCAACCAGCCCTGCCACCAATCGAGTTTTGAGTCACCGTTGGCGACTGTCGGAGGACGCTCCTGATGCCTGCTCCCGAACGTTACGTCGTTTCGGCCACGCTTCTGACTTGCAGCCCGCTGGCGATTCACAGCGGGCTGGGCAGCGAAGATCTGCAGGCGCTGGGACTGGCCCCCGCCGGCCGCAACTTCCGGGACGCTTCCGAGTGGAACTTCGAGCCGCTGGCAAGTTGCGACCAGCTGGTGGTCCGCGATGGGGCGGGCCGGCCGTACGTTCCCGGATCGAGTTTCAAGGGCGTGATCCGGGAGTTCTTGACCCGTCCCGGGTTCGACGCTCAGGCGGACACGATTGCCTGGCTGCTGGGGCGCCAGTGTCCGCCGGCGTCCGACGCGGCGGACGAGGATGAATCGCAGGGCGAGGGCGGGGCCGGCGTGTTCGAAGACGCGTTCCTGGCTCCCCTGGGTGCCGCGCTGGGGAAGAGCAAACGCCACTTGCACCAGGCCAGCCGCGACTGGCTCGCGGCGGTGTTGGGCGAAACGCCGCTTTCCAGGCTGGCGGCGGATTTTGCCGCGAGCGGCTTCTCCGCCAGCGACGCGTTCGCCGCCTCCTCCTGGCGCGCCGTCCACGAACGGCTGGCCTTTGTTACGGACACGCACCATCTGCCGTATTGGGACCCGCAGCAGCTGACCTACGTCGAGCACCACGTGGCCGTGGACCGCCGCACGGGCGCGGCGAGCGCGCACAAGCTGTTCACCGCCGAGGCGGTGCCGGCCGGCTTGCCGTTCCAGGCCCAATTCATCGTCGATTGCGGGGACGCCGCGCTGGAAGCGACCCGCTTGCTGCTGCGGGCCCTGGCCGGCTTCAACCTGGACCCGGTGGACGCGCCGCTTCAACTGGGATCCGGCACGAACCACGGCTGGGGGCGGATGGCCTGTTTGTTTCCCACGGTGCGCGTACAGGTCTGGACGCCCGCGGGCCGGCAGGACGTGACGCCGGACGTGTTGGACGTGTTGGCCGAACTGAAGCAGGGCCTGCGCGAGCCTCCCACGCCGCGCAAAGCGCGGGTTCAAATCCGGCTGCAGCTGGCCTTTGACAGTCCGTTTCTGGTGAACGATCCGGCCAAGGTGTGCGCGCTGCAGGCCACGGCGCGGGACATCCTCCGCTCGGGCTCCGACGAGAAAAAGAAGCCGCCCGATCACGTGCCGCGCGTCGCCGGCACTCGGATCACAGAACCTCACAGCGACGCGGCGGGGAAGGCCGCCAAGCCGGCGGAACTGCGGGTGATCCCGTTGTTGCCCGCCAGCGGTTTCAAAGGCCCCGTGCGGTCGCAGTTGGAGCGGATTCTGCGGACCATTCATCCGGGGATCGCCGTCGCCCCGCACGGAGAACTGGATCCAGTGGCCGGCGACGGGCCCGACTCCGTGCGGCCGCTGTTCGGGTGCGAAGCGCAGGAGTCGGGCATCTGGTGCAGCGAGTTCGTGGGCACGCAGGAGGGCGGTGTCAGTCCAGGGAAGCGGGAAATGGTGGCCATCGACCGCTTTACGGGCGGCGCCTCGGAGCACGCCAAGTTCGACGTCCTCTGCCTGGACCGTCCCACGCTGGACGGCGTGCTGGCCTTCGATCTGCCGCCGGACGCCGCCGCGGCCCGCCGCGTGATCGGCGCCGGCATCCTGCTGCTGCGGGACCTGATCGAGGGCGACGTCGCCTTCGGCCTGGGCGACATGAAAGGCTTCGGCCAGTGCCGCGCCCGGATCCTCGCGCTGGCCGTCGCCGGATTGAAGCAACTGCCGGAAATCGCCGGCGAGGTGGAGCAACATACAGGGACGCGCGATCTGGCCGGATGGCTGGACGGCGTGCGCAAGGAGTTGGCCGCTGGCCGCACGGATGAGCGGATCGGGCGGGCCGATCGGTTAGTCGAAGTTTTCCTGGCCGCGGTGCGCGAGGACCTGCCCAAGCCGGCGCCCGCACTGCAACGTTCGTAGTGCCGGCTTCAGCCGGTTCCGACCGCCTGAGGCCGGCGCCAACAACAAACCGTTGGGGATACGAGCGGGGTTCAGGTTCAGACTCCACGGTTTCCGGACCAGGACGGCGGAACTTGAAGGCGGCGTTACCACCAGTTAACCGCCTGAAGGCGGCACTACGAACTTCCGGAGCAACGACATGGCGAACGATACCTTCCTCAATCCGTTTCATTTCGTGCCGCCGGCCAGGCCCGTGGCGGCTTCACCCGTGGCGGACGTCCAGCAGTCGCTGGGGGGCAAGCCGGCGCCCGGCGAAGTCTACGCTCCGGCCATGCCGCACCTGTTGCACGACCGTTACGAGGCCGGCCCGCCCGGCGCGGATGCGTCCGACTGCTACAGCGGCCGCATTCTCTGCCGCTTGACCACCCGCAGCCCCTGCGTGTTTGGCAACGAGCATCAAGCCGTGCCGCTGCCCGGTCACGACCCCACGGCACGGATCGATAACTTCAGCATCGGCGGGTTCGCGGCCATCGCGGGAACGACGCTCAAAGGCATGCTCAGCACGGTGGCGGAAGTGGCCAGCGGCTCGGCGATGCGCGTGCTGAACAACCGGGTCATGTCCATCCGCAGTTCCATGAGCCAATCGCGTTCGGCGCTGGGCATGGTGTTTGGCGAGAAGGGCCACCGCCGGATCCTGCCGCTCACGTTTCCCACGTTCCGGTTCGAGAAGAAGCAGTACGTGCCCACTGATGGCACCGAGAATGCGGTCTGGGAGGCTTTTCTGACGGCGCGCGTCAGGCTGAATCTGGCGGCGAACCTGACGCCGATTTACATCCAGCGTTCCGACGAGAACCGCCAATTCTGCTTCCACCCGCATTTCCAGGTCGCGGCGGTCCCGCAAGGCAGGTACGACGAGATCGAGTGGGACCGGGGGCAACCGGCGCTCGGTCAGGCGTCGTACAAGATCGAAAAACCTGGCAGGGATTCGCAACGCGGGGTGTTGCGTCCTTATCGGCACGACCGGGACGCGAACCGATTGCCGCGCGTCGAAGCTTGCGATCGCGGGCGGCCCCAATGCTGCGGGATCGTGCGTTACCTGTGCGATCCCCAGGAGCGAGGCCACAAGTCCTCCGAGTTTGCCTTGTTCATCCGCATTCCCGGCGAGTGGAATGCAGACGGCAAGTTCGCTTTCGACCGCGTGGATCCCTCGCTGTTGGTCCCCGCCGAGGCGGCCTGCGCGCGGTTTGACGCGATTGTGGCCGACAAGTTCTCCAGTGCCCCGGGGGAGAAGAAGAAGTTCTCTTGTACCGAGTTAGTCGGCCAAACGCCGTTCAAGCTGCCGCGGAAGAAAGGCGACAAGCCAGGCAACCCGGGCCTGCAACAAGGCGACCTGGTCTACTTCCGTCCCGCCTCGGCGACCGAAGTCGAATCGGTGTCCATTTCCGGCATCTGGCGCGAGGGGGTACGGTGGATGTGGAATCCGGACACGGGCGAACCGGACCTGCTGGACAGCTCCGAGCGGCGTCCGATGAATGCCCGGCGCGAGATCGTCACGCTGGCCGAAAAGCTGTTTGGCTGGGTGGACGACGTTGGCCAGCAGCGTGCGGAAGACGAAAGCAGCCCCCCGCCGCTGCCCGCGTACAAGGGGCGTGTGCGGATCTCCGATGCCCTCTCGGCGGCGCGACTGGAGGACAGTTCGCCGGATGCGAACGACGGTGCCCAATTGAAGAACACCGCTCCGCAACGGCAGGCCCCCGCAGCCGTCCGCGACTATTTTCCTCTGAAGATTCTGGCTTCGCCCAAGCCGCCCTGCCCGAAGTTCTATTTGGTGGACACGGAGCATCCGGGGAGCAAAAAGATCCGCCGCGACTTCATCAACAAGGGCGCGGTCCAGATTCAGGGAACAAAATACTATCTCGTACACCGGGCAACGTGGGACCAGGACGCGGACGGTGATTGGAAGACGAAGTTCGACGCCCAGGAATTGAACCAGAAATGCTTCGTTCGTCCGATCAAGCAACAGACGCATTTCTGGTTCCATGTCGACTTTGAGAACCTGAGCGCGGAAGAACTGGAGTTGTTGTGCTACTGCCTGCACCCCAACGACGGCTTCGTACACCGCTGCGGGTTTGGCAAGCCGTTGGGACTGGGTGCAGTTACCCTGACGCCGGTGGCCATCGCGTACGTGGACCGCCTGGCCCGCTATCGGCACGAAACGATCCGTTTAGGTCAGGCGAAACGATTCGCCCAGACCGTGGCAAACCGGGAGGAGCTGGCTGCGATTCCCGCGTCGATCCGCGACTATGCCGGATGGGAGGCCGCTTGCGCTCATTTCGATAACGCCGAAGCCGGTCCCGCCCAGGGCCGTCTCGACGGGGTTGTCGATTGGGCCCGGAGATTTCAAGCGAAGATTCCGGAGCAGCATAAGATCCTGGCCTTGGTGGGCGGCCTGCCTGACGGGGACGCCGCAGTCGACTACCCGCCCGGCCCCAGACGCGAGGAGAAGATCTACGAGTGGTTTGTCCACAATCGTCAGGATGCTCACGGCAGAGAAATGAGGGGCGAACATGAGGGCGAGGTCAATCAAGTGCTGGACCCGCTCAATTCGAACATGGACCGTATCCCACGGCTGAACCGCTAACCGAAAGGCAGACTCCCCCCGTGGCCGATTCCGAAGCGCTGGCTCCCGAAGAGTACCGCGACGCGCATCAGATTCCGGTCCAGCGGCTGGAAATCGCGCTGGTCGTGCCGATCTTGATCCAGGCCAAGAAGTGCGACGACGAGGCGTTCGTCGATCCGGGCTGCGCCCCGGACTCGAAGCACGATTTCCTCGACTGCTGGGTGAGGCGCATCGAGCAAGCGAAAGACGCCTCGCGCGGCGATCCGGTCTGGAAGGAGATCAAGGGCGGCTATCCGCCGTTGACGGGCGAGGACGCGGAACCGGCCTACAGCGAGTTCTGCTACTTCCATCCCTTCGTCCGCAACTTCCTATACGTCACCCGCGGGGATGTGCGGGCCTATGAGAAGGTCCAGAAAAAGACGTCCCGGACGGAGAACCGCGAACGGCCGCGGGGCGACGAGGCGCGAGCGACGTTGATCGCGGACTCGCCCAACCGCAATCTGCGGATCCTCCAACGGGAGGGGTTGAATGAACTGCAGATCGAGTACCAGATGGACATCGATGGGCACAGCACTTACCGCCGGCTGCGGTCCGTGTTCTCGATCACGTCGTGCTGGTTGTACCTGTTCGACACCCAGGTGGCGATGCTGGGGCTGCGCCTCGTCCACCGGGGGACCGGGGCGGCGACTCCGACGCAAGACGCGGCGTCCGGCGATGCGGCGCCGCCGGAACCGCCCCGGCTGGACTTGCGCCAAGTGCTGAAGATCCAGGACATCGTGCGCCGGCTGTACTCGCCCTACTGGGACACGTGCTGCCGCGACGGCAAGACGCAGCACCAGGACAGCCACGTGCCGTGCCGCATGACGTTGCTGTTCCAGCCGCAGAACGCCGCGGCGGCGGCCCGCGAGGTCTCATCCAGCTTCGGCAGTTTTGCCACGGACAAGTCGACCGTCGAAAAGGTAAAGCTGGCGAATTTCGCGGGAATCGACGATGCCAGCGAGGATGCGGCTGCCGCGAGCAACCATCTGCAGCACGTGTTCTACGATCGGGAGCCGTACACGGTCGAGGTCTGGCGCGAGCTGCTGTGGCCGCTGCTGCCGACGAGGTACGAGCCCGGCATCAAGGGGAGTTTTCCGTTGTGCTTCGAGCACATCCAGGACGACCGGGCGATGCTGATGAGCCACATTGCCGTCGGCGATCCGGACGCCTGCAACGCGTTGACGGAGGAGCCGCGGAAGACGACGCCGCGCGGCGTGCGGCGGATCAAGCCGGGCGACTGGCTGCGGCTGGCGGCGGTGGACGATCCGGGCGATTCCGATCGGTATCCCTACAGCCCGGTCTTTTTTCAGGACGCCGGGAACCCGCTGGCTGATTTTGCCTACGACCGTTTCTGGCACCCCACGGGCGAGCCGCCGGGACAAGACGGCTTCCACTCGACCCGCTGGTTGTGTTGCGGCTACGGCTTCACCGCCGTGGGCGATGCGGCCAGCGGTTTTTTCAACGACGGGCACTCCGGGGCCCTGTGCCACTTCCGCCATCACTATTTCGCCCTGGCGATGATCGCCCTGTTCCACCGCTCGTCGCTGCTGAACTACAAGCACCGGCTGGCGGAAGCGGCGGACGCGATGCTGACCGACGAGGGGACCAGCGAACGGCTCCGCCAGATCGACTTCCGCGAGGAAGTGGAGCGGCTGGTCAAGGAAATGATGCGGTTCCGCACGCTGTACTGGTTCATCGAGGTCAGCAACCAGATCCAGGGCCGCGAGCTGTTCGACCTGTTCCGCCGCCATTTGAACTTGCAGAAGTTGTTCAAGGACGTGTACCGGGACGCCGAGGCGGCGGTGGGCCTGTTGCGGCAATGGGACGCGGACGACGGGACGCGGGCCAGCCAGTCGCTGGCCGTGCTGGGCGCCGTGTTCCTGGTCCTGGAGCCGCTGATCGAATACTTGGACGAGTTTCCGGAAACAACCAAGCCGTGCGCCTACGGCAGTGCGGCCGTGCTGCTGCTGGGACTGGTCATGCTGTTTGTGCGCATCCCTTCCGCCTGGCTGGTCCCCGCAGGCCCCTGGTCGAAAAAGGTCTTCAGCCGTTGCTGCAGGTGGCTCGTGCGCCGCCGGATTGGCGTCAAGGCCGTTTGCTGTCTGCTGCTGATCGTCGCGGGCGCCGCCGGGGTGTGGCGAAGCTGGCGGGCGCCCTCGCCAGCCGAGCCGGTTCCTGCAGCGAGCGAGGCGACGGAATTCCCCGCTCCGGCACCGGCCGACCGGAGCGCAGGCAGCGGCGACAACCAGCCCTGAAACGAACCCCGTTGGCCGCCGCGCGAACAGAAGAGAGATCGCTGACAGAAACCCCGTTCACGGGGCCGATGTGAGGCTGCTGGCGTCCGCCTCAACCCGCCGTCAACGGCGGGCCGAAAACCGCTGGCGCGGCCAGGCTCGGTGAACCGGGCCGATCCCTCGGCCCCCCTGCCCATCCGCTCCGCCGCGGGCGCCGGCGAATCCCAAATCCCAAATCTCAAATCCCAAATCCCAAATCCCAAAACCCAAATCTCAAATCCCAAATCCCAAATCTCAAATCTCAAATCTCAAATCCCAAAACCCAAATCTCAAATCCCAAATCTCAAATCTCAAATCTCAAATCTCAAATCCCAAATCTCAAATCCCAAATCCCAAATCCCAAATCTCAAATCTCAAATCTCAAATCTCAAATCCCAAATCCCAAATCCCAAAACTCAAATCCCAAGTCCCAAATCCCAAAACTCAAATCCCAAAACCCAAATCTCAAATCTCAGATTGAAGATCTCCGATCCCCGCGTCCCATCCGCTCCGCTGCGGGCGTCATTGGATCAAGAGAATCTGGACCGTCTGGTCCTTGTTAAGTTCCCATCCGCTCCGCTGCGGGCGTCATTGGATCGCTGTACCGTGTCTTCCGCAAGCCGGTCGGCAGTTCCCATCCGCTCCGCTGCGGGCGTCATTGGATCGCTGTACCGTGTCTTCCGCAAGCCGGTCGGCAGTTCCCATCCGCTCCGCTGCGGGCGTCATTGGATCTTGAACAGAAGTGCTAGCAACACCAGTCAACCAGTCATCTTGTTCCCATCCGCTCCGCTGCGGGCGTCATTGGATCTGATTGAGGACATTGTTCAGGACAGAACCAGGTCGTTCCCATCCGCTCCGCTGCGGGCGTCATTGGATCAGATAAAGGGAGGGAATAAAAATGAGGATGCAAGTTCCCATCCGCTCCGCTGCGGGCGTCATTGGATCTTATCGAAGAAGGAGCTTGTACACAGGCTCTACAGGGTTCCCATCCGCTCCGCTGCGGGCGTCATTGGATCAAAGATGAAGTGGTTAATAATTTTTATTTTTTAGGTTCCCATCCGCTCCGCTGCGGGCGTCATTGGATCAAACATTGGGCGAAGGGAAAAAAATGAGATAGTTCCCATCCGCTCCGCTGCGGGCGTCATTGGATCGAGGTAATTGTCGTCACGATTTTGTCAACAGTTCCCATCCGCTCCGCTGCGGGCGTCATTGGATCTGCACTCCACGTTCGCGAGCACTCGGCCGACGGCACTTAACTGTTTGCGGTGTAGTGCGTTGCGTCGGTTCATGGTCGCTTTCGCCGGGGTTGTGCGGGCGCAGAGTATCATATAGCTCCGCGTGGCGGAGTCAAGAAGGCCGCATTTTCCTGCCGTCCGACCCACGTA
>CAZAQY010000235.1:0-12922 GCA_964486845.1 uncultured Pirellulaceae bacterium | reverse complement strand
CAGCAGGAAACTCTGTGCGGCAATCTCGCTCAACGTTCCTGTCAGCCCGGCGGAGAAGCCAACCTGCCCAGGCGGCATCCAGGCAAACGTATCCAACAGGCCCGCCATCAGCTGGCGATGCCCGCCCGTGAGCAGGAAAACGGTGGTCGCCAGCAACGCAAACAACTCGCCCAGGACCGTCGAGCCGCTCCCTTCGGGCGAAACCATGTCCGCGATCGTCATCCCGCTCAGCTGGCCGATCGTCTGACCTGCCGCCCGCATTCCGGCGACCAGGAACAACAGCGCCAGCCCCAGCACCAGCCCCAGCACGGCTTCGCGGCACAACGCAACCGACAGCTGCACCAGATCGCCGTCCGGTACGATCGACTGGTGCCAATAGACAGGTGCCACCAACAGGGCTACCGCAAGGGCCAGCAGCAAGCGCGCGGTCTTGGGCGCGAAACGCGCGTCCAGCGCAGGAGCAACCAGCGTCAGACCGCCGACGCGAACCAGCACAAACAGAAACACCAGCACCTGCTGGCGCGATAGTTCGACCACTGCGGACATGCTAACCGCCGGAGAGCGTCTGCGGGATATGGGTAATCAGGACCTGGGAATACTCGACCAGTCGTTCCAACAGCCAGGGCAGACAAAGCCCCAACGCGACGATCGTGGCGACCAGCTTGGGAACGAAACTGATCGTGGGATCGTGCATCTGAAACAGCGATTGCAGAAAACCGACCACCAGGGCCGTCGCCAGCGCGACCAGCAACAGCGGCGCGCCCAACCACAGCACGGTGGTCATCGCTTCACGACCGAGATCGATGGCTTGGTCCGGGTTCATGGGGGCGGTGATCGGTGATCGGTAATCGGTGATCGGTAATCGGTAATCGGTAATCGGTGATCGGTGACCGATGATCGGTGACCGATGACCGGTAATCGGTGTTCAGTGTTCAGTGTTCAGTGTTCGGAGAGCTAAGCCAATACTCGTTCTTCATCTTGCATCCCATTCCTCGTATCCCGTATCCCATATCCCGTATCCCGCATCCCGTATCCCGCGTCACGTGTACGGCGCGAAGCTGGCCAGCAGCATGCCGACGATCAGGTTCCAGCCATCGACCAGCACAAACAGCAGCAGTTTCATGGGCAGCGAGATCATCATCGGCGGCAGCATGACCATGCCCATCGCCATCGTGACGCTGGATACCACCAAATCGACAATTACGAAGGGCAGATAGATCTGGAAGCCGATCAGAAACGCAGTCTTCAGTTCGCTGAGCACAAACGCCGGCAGCAGCACCTGTAGCGGCACATCGTCGTACGTCGTGGGGGCGGCGGTCGTGTCCGGCAGGTACTGATAGAACAGCCACACGTCGTCGCTGTTGCCGGCGATCTCGATCTGCCGGCTCATGAACCTGCGGATCGGCCTGACGCCGGCTTGCCAGGCCTCTTCCAGGCTCATGGCCCCCTGCGGATCGGTGTACGGCCCGACTGCGTCTTGGTACACGTCCTTCCAGACGGGGGTCATGATCAATAGGGTCATAAACAGCGCGATGGAAGTGATCACCTGGTTGGACGGCAATTGCCCGATGCCCAGCGCCTGGCGCAGCAGCCCGAGCACGACGGCGATGCGGATGAAGCTGGTCGTCATCAGCAGCACGGCCGGGGCCAGGCTCAAGACGCTCATCGTCAAGATCATCTGCAGCGTCGAACCAAGCCGCTCGCGGCTGACCCAGTCGGCCGGACTGGCCGCCAGCGGCTTCTCGAACTTGGGCAGGAGGGGATCGGTGGAAGGGGCCTCTTGGGCCGAGACGGGCGAGTCGAAGCAGACGACGGCGACGACGGCGGCCGTTGCGAGCATGCCCAGCAGCAGCGTCGATTTCTTTCTCCGCACGTCGTGCATCTCGTGCTCCCGTCCCGGCGATACTGCTGGCGATTGCTCTTGGTTTGTTTCACCGCGTGGGCGACGCTTGGCGAACGGGGCGGCGTCAGCCCCCCGGTGCATGCCTCGTGTCAACCGCGCGCGGCATAGTTCCCTGGCGTCTGCCCGCACTGCCACAGAATCTCGCGGAAGGACGCGGTGATGCTATCGGGGTGATTCTGGCGGCAGATGCCGGCCAGCCGGTCGATTTCCTCGGGGTCGGTGATTTCGGTCAGTGTTTCCGCGCCGCTGGCCGTGACGGACAGCAGCAGCAGTTTGTTGCCCACGCGCACCAAGTGCATCTCTTGCCGGCCCGTCAGCGGGGCGCGGCCCAGCGTCTGGACGACCTCCCCCGGCAGCTTGGCGCATCCGCCGCGCGAGTTCGTCTTCTTCACGATCAACACGCCCAGGATGAACAACCCCAGCACGACGGCCAGGCCGGTGCTCACGGTCGTCACAGCGCCGCTGGCAGTAGGAGTCCGAAAGGGTCCGGCCGGCTCGCCGGATGTCGTCTTGGGGGCCTTCAGCGGCAGCGCCCCATCCGTCGCGGCCTGGGCCAGCGGACGCGCAGGGAGGGATTTTTCAATGATCCGGAAGGGCAGCTTCGCCGCAGCGGACGGCAGTGCGGCCGGCTGCTCACTGCCGCCTGCCAGACCGTCCGCCGCCAGCAGCAGAACCAGCGCCAGGATGCCTCCGCCCAGGGACCGCCGGTGCAGGCTCACGCCTCGATTTCTATCCTGCGAGAAACGACGTGTTGGCACAGCAACCGTCCTTCGATAGCTCAAGGAAAAGAGTCGCGGACAAGAGCGGCTACTTGTCGCGAAAAACGCCGTCCAGGGCAAGACCAACTTGCGGGATTCCGGGTTCCCCTCATCGCGGTCAAAGCCGCCGACGCTGGCGTTGCTAGGACCCTCAAGCCGCCATGGTGAATCTGCGCCGGCTGGGCACGTGAATCAGCCCGTCGCGGCACATCTGGCCGGCCAGTTCGACCAATTGCTGTTGGGCCAATTCGATGTCGCGCAGCCGCGTAGGGCCCACGGTCGCAATCTGCTGCCGCAGCTTGCGCCCAGCCGCCGCAGGCAAATGACGGACGATGCGATCGATCAGCTCTCGATTGGCGCCCGACAGGGCCAGCAGCACGATTTGTGGCTCGGCGGCGCGGAACACGCGGGCCAGGGCGGCGTCCTCCAGTCGCACCAGGTCGTCGAAATCCGTCAGCAACGGCCCCTCGCCCGGTTCCGTCTCGCCCGACATCGCGCCGTCCCGATATTCCCCAGGACGCGCAAGCGGCAGCGAACGGCCGTCGAGGCAACGATCCGTGGGGGCTTCTTTTGGGAACGATTCGTCGCCGGTTGGGACGACGGGCAACGGTCGCGGTTCCCGGCCTCGATCGCGGCGGGTTTCCGAAGGCGGTGGTTCCCGTTGCGCCAGACGCTCCAGGACCTCCGCTTGGCGTTCCGCCGGCAGTCGTTGCAGCAGATCGGCCGCGCGCGGGGGCGGCAAGTGAGTCAGAACCAGGCAGATCGTCTGCGCGTCTTCCTGGGCCAGGCCGGTGGCCAAAGCAGCAGTCGGGTCGTCGACCGGCGGTGGCGTACACAGGGCTTCGTGGGACCGTTCCGGCGCAGGGGCCAGCCTCAGTGTCAATTCTGCGGCGGGCTTCTCGGCCTGCGCGCCATCGGTCTTGTCGGACAGTTGACCCAGCGGTTCCGATGCCGGCTGCAAGCCGGCGTCCAGAAACTCGGCGAGGACTTGCTCGCGCTCGCCAAGGGCGACGTCGCCCAGATCGGCCCGAACGCCGCGCACCTGGACGGCCAGTTCGGGAGGCATCTGTCCGAGCAGGACCTCCGCCGTGGGCTCGTCCAAGCTGTCGATCAGGATCGCAGCTTTGCGAATTCCGTCATGGGATTCGATCATGAATCAGCGTCTGTCATACAAGCCGTCGGTCCGGATCACGCAGCTTTGCCCAGCCATCGCTGCACTGCCTTGGCTGCGGCTTGGGGATTCTCCTGGATCACCCGGCGGATCTCCACGCGGAGATTCGGCCCTGCACCGGGCGATTTCGTCGCATCGGAATCGCACGCCGCCGAGGCGGCGCCCCCGGTGACTTCGCCGGACGCCTTTCGCTCCGTATCGCTGCGGGCGGCGGCCGTGCGCCGCCGGCTGCGGACCAAGAGCAAAACGCCGATGGCCAGCAGAAAAACGGCGCCGATCAGTGACCGGCGAGCCGTCACCCAGGCAACAGCGCCCGCACGCCACGCGGCGGCCGTCGACTTCGCCGGCGGCGGCAAATCCTCGTAGGATGTCACGACGACTTGCGGGGATCGTCGCGTCGGGTCGGCGGGCGGCGGCAGCAGTGCCAGCACGGCTTGCTCGACCGCCTGCTTGACTTCCTGTTCGATGGCCTGTACGGCACGGCGGTCGGGAGATCCTGTGTCCGCGTTTTGTTCGCGCCAGACCTGAGCGAAGTAACTTCTGGGCAAGTCGATCGAGGCGGAGACTAGTGCGGGTGTGAAGCGGCGGCGGGCGGCCGGCGCGGCGTCCGAGAAAGCGTATCCCGAAATCTCCGCCAGATGCACGTTCACGCCGACAATGGCGCCCGGATAGGCCACCAGGCGGCGCTTGATTTTGGCGAGGAATTCCTCCTCCAGCCGGGCCTGTTCGGCGCGGGCGGCGTAACTCGCGGCGGCGGGATCAGCCGGATCGCCGCTGCCCGGATAGGCGCGGCAAGCGTTCAGGTCCGAAACCGTCACCTGGGCGCGGTCCAAGCCCGCCACGTAACCGGCGACGGTGTCTCGAATGGCTTCGATCTCTTCGTAGGCCAAGTGGCGTCTCCCCTCGGCACGCACGGCGACGACGGCGCGGATGTCATAGGTTGGCGGAAAGCCGGGCTTCTTGACCTCCGCGTATTGCACCGAGGCGGTTTCAATGCCGTTCATCCCCGACACGATTCTCGCCAGTTTCTTCTGCGCCGCCAGGCGGTACCCCATTTCGGTTTGTCGCCGCGAGGCGAAAGGATTGCTGTCGGCCGCGATTTCGTCCAGCGAGTCGTCGAAATCCGCGGGCAGGGCATCGGCCGCATCCAGAGCGACCAGGTAGGCATCCATGCTCGATTTGGGGACCAGGATTTGACTGTCGGCCAACCGCGCTCCCTTGAGGCCGCTCGTTTGGAAGGCAGCCGTCATCTTCGCCAATTCACGCGGCGAGAAGGTGCGGCCGTCGAACAACGGTTCGTAGGGCCCCTCCGACCGGCCGCCCCAGAGCATGATCAGACCGCCCAAGACGGCCACGCCCAACACCAGGCAGGCGGCGCGGGTCGGAACCGTCAGCGCACGGTAACGGTCCACGACTTGTTCAGGCAGCCTGCAAAGCCATTCCATGCGGGGAACTCCGACTTTCCTGCCGAGTCCGGCCGGCAGAAGCCCGGCTTCTCCAAAAAAACCGGCTTCTCGGGTTGTCGTCCGGCCTGGGTCAAGCGGCTCGCCGCGAACCCGCGTCCGCGTCGGTGATCCGCGGAAACTGCACGCTCATCGCGACGCCGCCTTCGGGACAGGAACTGACGGAGATTCGGCCTCCGCAGGCGGCCGCGATCTGCTGCACTTCTGACCACGGCATCGGGCGCGCCTCTCCCGCTCCGGCGACGCCGGCCAAGCCCGAGTCGATCAGCAACTCCACGGGCTCCGAGCGGTCGTCCGCCACCTCAACCTCGACACCCTGTTCGTCGCTGTAGGCTGTGACCACGATTTCGCCGCCGGCAGGACTGGCCGACAACGCATTGCCGATCAGCCGGGTCAACAGCAGTCGCAGGGTCCGGCGATCGCCGCGGACCATCGTGTACGGCGGCGCGTCCACCTCGATCGGCACTCGCCGCCGCAGGCTTTCGCGTTCCAAGGCTTCGCAGACTTCCTGCAGCAGGTCGCTGATGTCGAAGTCGGCGATATCGGCCGAGGAGGGGGATGGAAACGACAATAGACTGGACATGATTCTCTCCCCGCTGCGAGTAGGACGCCCCGGCCGGACCTTTGCGGACGGGCGCGCGGAAAAGCGGGGAGCTTGTACCCGAAACCAGCCCACGGTGTCAACGTGCGTTTCTCAGTTCAGCCCGTCAAGGCAGCAAGAATCCACCTCGCTGTCGGACTCCTGGCTGATCCCCGTGACCTGCTCCATCAGCCAGGCGTTCACGTCCGATAGCATCGCTGTCGTCAAATCGTCGGCGCAGGGATACTGCCGCAAGGTGACGTGCAGCGCGGCGGCGTGAAACAGTCGCAGTTCTTCACAGCTCTGCTGCAACGGATACTCCAGCGAATCCCGCCCTTGAGCGATGAAAATCGGCAACTGCCGGATTTGACGCAGGCGTGCCAGCGGCGAGAGACCTTCCGGGAAGGATCCGCCGATGGACAACACGCCGGCAAATTGACCGGGATGCTGCAAGCCCACGCGCAGCGCCATGGTGCCGCCACACTGAAAACCGGCCAAAAAGATGTGATCTTCAGCGATGTGATAGCGGCCACAGGCGAGATCGATGCTGTCAAAGATGCGCTGTTCCGCTTGCTCGATGGCGTGCGCCGTCTGGCTCCAGCGGCAACCCAACTCGCCGGGCAACGGCGCGCTGCACCCGCAGGGGCCGACCGCCACGTAATTCCGCAGGCTGAGGTGCGGCATGATCCGCCCCAGTTGTCGCTGGTCATCGCCGGGCCCGTGCAGCCAGATCAACAGCGGGTAGGCGTAGCTGGGCTCGTAGTGATGGGGAACAAACAACGTACAATTCGGACTGCGGGACGGAAACAATTCGTCCATCGCGCGGTCCACGCGGGAGACGTGCCGAGGCGGCGCCTTGACCCGAGGGGTCCAACGTTGCATGCGATTCATGGTATCGAATGAAGGCTGACTGTCGTGGATGAAGGGTAGGTTTCGGCGTTGTAAACCAGTCGCCGGTGTCTGTCAATGTCAACTGGCTCTGCGCGCGGGCGACAACCCACGCTCGCCGTACAACAAGCTGACCGGGCAAGGTGGCGCGGTCAAACCAAAGAAAGGGACACGGTGCTAGCTGGCGGTCGCGGCGCCGGTCAACTGGTTCATCGTGCCGACCAGTCCCTTGACCGCGTCGACGCTCTTCTGAAAGTCGGCCCGTTCTTGCGCGTTCAAGTCCAGTTCGATGATGCGTTCGACGCCGCCGGCGCCGAGCACCACGGGCACGCCCACGTAGTACCCGCCGACGCCGTACTCGCGATCGCAGTAAGCCGAGCAGGGAATGAGGCGCTTCTTGTCCTTGACAATCGCCTCGACCATCTGCGCCACGGCCGCGGAAGGCGCGTAATAGGCGCTGCCCGTCTTAAGCAGATTGACGATTTCGGCGCCGCCGTCGCGAGTCCGCTGCACGATTTCGGCCAATCGCTGCGGCGAAATCAGCTTGGTGACCGGAATGCCGCCCACCGACGTGTAACTGGGCAGCGGCACCATCGTATCGCCGTGGCCGCCCATCAACAGGGCGGTAATGTCCTCGACGCTGACGCCCAGTTCCATGGCCAGAAACGCGCGGTAACGGGCCGTGTCCAACACGCCCGCCTGGCCGACCACGCGGTTGGCCGGAAAGCCGCTGATCTGCCAGACACGCTGCGTCATCACGTCCAGCGGATTGGTGACCACGATGATGATCGCCTCCGGGCTGGTCGCCTTCACCTGCTCGGCGACCGCGCTGACGACGCGGGCGTTGGTGACCAGCAGATCATCGCGGCTCATGCCGGGCTTGCGGGGAATTCCGGCCGTAATCACGACCACGTCACTGCCGCGGGTGGCTTCATAATCGTTGGAACCGGCCACGTTCGCGTCAAATCCCGCAATCGGCGAGGATTGCATCAAATCCAGGGCCTTGCCCTTGGGCATGTTCTCGGTAGCGGGAATATCGACCAGCACGATGTCGCCCAGTTCGTAAACTGCGCACCAGTGCGCGGTCGTGGCGCCGACAAAGCCGGCGCCGACGATGGTGATTTTTGCACGACGCCTCATCGCCAGATTTCCTTTCGTACTGCGGAAGAAGAGAACCAATGACTGCGGCCAGGGGCCCGCACGACGCCGTCCAAATCGCGAATCACGAGAATCGCTCATCTCGCAACTAACCACGAATATGAAGCTCTGCGCGGGCAAGTCAAGTGGGTTGACAATTTTGTCCACGGCGTTATACAAGGCACTCCCGATGTGCCTTCGTTGGCGTTACACTGGGGCCAGGGAGGGTCAGGCCGGAATCAGGCGTCCACGCAGCCGTCAGGCTGCCGCTGCGCTTCCGGATCGCCGTTCCGCCAAGATGGTGATGCGTCATGGCTGCATCGATTCCCGAGTTTTGGCAATTATTGCTGGATAGCCGGCTGGTGAGCGCCGAACAGTGCCAGCAGTTGATCGCCAGTTTTGGCCAGGTCAAGGGCGCCGCCACCCGGGGCAATGCGCGCACGCTGGCCGAATGGCTGATCTCGCGCGGCGTGGTGACGCGTTACCAGACCATGGTCCTGATGGCTGGCCGCTCGGGACCGTTTTTTTACGGCGGCTACAAGCTGTACGACCGTCTCGAAAGCGGCGGCCTGGCGGGCATGTTCCGCGCCGTCCACTTGGCCACCCAACACCCTGTGGTGCTGCAGTTTCTGACCGGACCGGCGACCCAGGATCCGCAGCAGTGGGCGGCGCTGGCACCCCAGTTGCAGTTGCACGGCACGATCCAGCACCCACACCTGCAGCGGTGTTTCGAAGTCGTAGACTTGACTTCCTACCGGTTCCTGGTCCTGGAGGACCTGCGCGGACAGAGCGTGGACCAATTGCTGCTGGGCGGCCAGCGTTTGACGCCCGCCGAGGCTTGCCGCTGTGCGCGCTGCGCCGCTTTGGCCCTGATGCCCTTGCACCAGCGCGGTTTGGCCCACGGCGACATTCGCCCGGCCCGCCTGTGGCTCGAACCCGGCGGCAACGTCAAGCTGCTCCGGGAACCCGCCAGCGGCTTCGCGCCCGTGCCCCTGTCCCAGCCGGACGCCAGCGGGCTGCTGGCGCTGCGGGCCGACTACTTGGCGCCCGAGTTCCTCCAAGAGGGCAAACCGCCGGATGCGCTGACGGATATTTATGCCTTGGGCTGCACGCTGTACGAATTGCTGTCCGGTCAGCCGCCCTTCCCGGCCGCCGACCTGCGCTCCAAGATGCACCTGCACGCCACGCAGCCGATTCAATCCCTGGAGGCGATGGGTGTTCCGCAGCCCCTGGCGCAAGTCGTCGCTTACCTGATGGCCAAAAATCCGGCGGTCCGCTACCAGCACCTCAACCAGGTGATCGTGCAGATCAGTCCGTTTGTGGACCCCAGTCGCTTGAGCCTGGCCTCGCCCAAGCCGCCGGCGACGCAGGCGGCCTACGAGCGCTGGCTGCAACAACGCCAAACGCCCGTCGCCACACCGCTGCCCGCCGGTCCCGCCGGCGGCGCGGCCGGTTTTCCAGCCGCTCGGCCTGCGGCCGCCATCGCTCCCCTGGCCGCCGCCGGTCAAGGGACGCCAACGGTGGCGTCGTCGGGCGGCAGTTCCGTCCTCAAGGCCCGGCAACGCCACAAACCCAACCAGCAGCGGTTGCTGTTCCAAGTGGGCATCGGCGTCGGCGCCGTGTTGTTGCTGATCATCGTGCTGCTTTTGCTCAGCAGCGGCTCCGGCCAGCGGCCCGTCAAGCCTCGCCGCGGCGACACGGCTCCAAGCACCGAAACGCCCTCCGAGATCCTGCCCTTGGAGACCCCGGAGCAGCCGCCGCAGCGCTCGCCAACCGAACCGCCCAAGGAGCAGGTCACGGAGCCGGCCAAGGGAAGTCCACCCGAAACGTTCCCCGACGACACAAACCAGCCCCCGCCCGCCAAGCCCTCCTCGGCGCCCGCTGAGGCGAGTGTTCCCAAAACCGTTCCCGACGAGGAAGAACAGCCCCAGCAACAGCAGGGCTCGCGATTGTCTTTTATGAAGGACCCACAGATGGCAACGCACCAAGTCGTTCTGATTCCCGGCGACGGAATTGGCCCCGAAGTCACCGCGGCCGTCTGCCGGATCTTTGCCGCCGCCCAGGCTCCGATCCAATGGATTGAGCGTCAAGCGGGCGTCGCAGCCCTGCAAACCGGCAACAACGTCCTGCCCGCCGAGACGATGGAAGCGATCGAACGTTACGGCGTGGCGCTGAAAGGACCCTGCACCACCCCGGTCGGCGAGGGCTTCACGTCCGTCAATGTCGCGCTGCGGAAACGGCTGAACCTGTACGCCGCGGTCCGCCCGGTCCGCACTCTCGAAGGCGTGCCGGCGCGATTCGAAAACGTCGACCTGATCATCATCCGCGAAAACACCGAAGGTCTGTACAGCGGCGTGGAAAACGAAATCATCAACGACGTGGTGATGAGCATGAAGGTGGCCTCCGAAACCGCCTGCACGCGAATTGCCCGCTGGGCCTTCCGCTTCGCCACGCGCCGCGGCCGCCAGAAGATCACGGTCCTGCACAAGGCCAATATCATGAAACTGACCGATGGTCTGTTCCTGCGCTGCGCCAGAAAAATTCACCAGCAGGAATACCCCAACATCGAGTACCAAGAGACCATCATCGACGCCGGCTGCATGAAGCTGGTCCAAGACCCGGCGAAATTCGACATGCTGCTGATGGAAAACCTGTACGGCGACGTGGTCAGCGACCTGTGCGCGGGCCTCGTCGGCGGCCTGGGCGTCGTGCCCGGCGCCAATTACGGCGACAAGGTCGCGGTCTTCGAGGCCGTCCACGGCTCCGCTCCCGACATCGCCGGCAAGGGCCTGGCGAACCCACTGGCACTGCTGATGTCCGGCGTGATGATGCTGAACCATCTGGCCGACGCGCGCAGCGACGCCACGTGCCGCCAGGTCGCCGAGCGGATCAAGGCAGCTTACAACGCGGCGCTGAAGGAAGGGCAAAAAACCCGCGACCTGGGAGGGGAACTAGGTACGGAAGCATTCGCCGACGCGGTGACCCAGCGGCTGTGACCTGTCGCTTGCGGACTGGCTAAAGATCGCCCCGGAAGCCAAACTCCACCGCCCGGCTGGTGTTGGAAAGGGCGCAATCCTGGCCTACAATGTGTGCCTTGACATCAAGTCAGAAGGATCGAGATGACATGGACCGGATGCGTTCCAGCGACCGCGACGACGAACACGTGGCCGAGGAGTACGGAGGAATCATCCCGGCTTACAGGGATACGTCCCGGCGTTGGCAGCACATTGGTCCGGAGACTCGAAACGCGGTCCTGCGAGCGATGGGGTTGGAACCGCACCGGCCGAGGCCGTTGGTCGGGCCCGACATACGTGTGCTGGCGCCCGGCGAGACGATGGCGGTTGAATCCACCGGCGACCTGGTCCTGGAGGATGGCACTCGGCTACGGGTCGAAAAACAGATACCGCCGGACTTGCCCTTGGGATACCATCAATTCCAACCGGACAACGCCGAGCGACGCGCCTGGATCATCAAGCGGCCGAGCAGTTGTTGGATGCCGCCTGCGTTGAAGGTCTGGGGATGGGCAGTGCAATTGTACGCGGCCCGCTCGCGTGCCAGTTGGGGGCTGGGCGATCTGGGAGACCTGCGACGGCTGGCGAGTTGGTCCAGACAGCTTGGCGCTGGCGTGCTCATGCTCAACCCCCTGTGTGCCGTCGCGCCACAGATTCCTCAGCAAGCCAGTCCCTACTATCCCAGCAGCCGGCGGTTTCGAAATCCGCTCTACCTCAAAGTCGAAGAAATACCCGGCGCGCAGGACGCGTCGGTCGATCTGCCTGCGCTCACTGCTGCGGCTCGGCAGTTGAACGAACGTCCGCGGATCGACCGCGACGCGGTATTCCGCTCCAAGATGGAGGCTCTGGCAAGAATCTGGCAGTTGCATCTGGAAGATCCGGCCTTCGACCGCTACTGCCTGGAAATGGGCGAGGGTCTTCGAAGCTTCGCCGGCTTTTGCACCCTGGCCGAGCGATACGGCGACGATTGGCATCAGTGGCCGCGAGAGTATCAGCAGCCAAACTCGCTTGCCGTGAAGCGGTACGTTCAGGAGAGGTCCGATCGCTTGCGGTTCCACATGTGGCTCCAGTGGCAGTTGGATGTCCAGTTGGAACGGGCGGCTGCTGAACTGCCCTTGGTGACCGATTTGCCGATTGGCGTTTCCCCTGGCGGCGCCGATGCGTGGCAGTGGCAGGACGTGCTGGCGGAGGGCGCCACGGTCGGAGCGCCGCCGGACCAGTTCAACATGGACGGCCAGGACTGGGCGTTGCCCCCGTTCATTCCGCACCGGCTGAGGGCCGCCTGCTATGCGCCGCTGATCGAGACGATTCGCGCGTCGCTGAGGCATGCCCGCGGGCTGCGCATCGATCACGTCATGGGCTTGTTCCGTCTGTATTGGATTCCTCGGGGACTGGGGCCGAAACACGGCGCGTACGTGCGTTACGCCTCCGAGGAATCTCTGGCGATCGTGGCCGTGGAAAGCCATCGGGCCCAAGCCTGGATTGCGGGGGAAGACTTGGGAACCGTGGAAAACAAGGTCCGCCGCCAGTTGGCCCAGAATCGCATGCTGTCTTACAAGCTGCTGTGGTTCGAGGACGATTTGCCCGACGAGTTCCCGGAATTGGGTCTGGCCGCTGTAACCACGCACGATCTGCCGACGGTCGCTGGGCTCTGGACGGGCTTCGATTTCGCGGCGCAAGAGCGGATCGGGCTGCAGCCCAGCGAGGTGGGATTTCAGCAGCTCCGCCGTCGGCTGATGGCGGCCACGGGGCTGACCGACAACGCCACGCCAGCCGAAGCCGTGGCAGAAGCCTATCAAGCGTTGGGGCGAGCACCATCAGCCGTGCTGGCGGCGAGTCTCGAAGATGCTGCGGCGGTCGAGGAGCGTCCGAACATGCCAGGCACGGTCGACCAGTGGCCCAACTGGTCCCTGGCCCTACCCCAGCCGTTGGACGAGATCGAGTCGATGCCGCTGCCCAAGCAGATCGCCGACGCGCTGCGGCGGGAAAAGCCCGAATCTCGAAATCCGAA
>CAZAQY010000234.1:0-13000 GCA_964486845.1 uncultured Pirellulaceae bacterium | reverse complement strand
CGATCAAAATAGGCCGGATCGAACTGCCTGAGATCGAACTTCGGTTTTCCATCCAACGCGACGCCCGGACCCGTGCGCGCCCAGGGATGGGGCTGCGAAAACTGGATTCCCATCCGGCTGCCCGGTCCTCTCAGCCTGGAGTTATCGACGTCCAGCCAATAGCGGAACTTCGTGAGTTCAAATCGCCACAGGCGAATGAAGTTGTGGTTGCGGGCCTGGAGGAAGTCCAAGTAGGCCGTGAAGTCAAACGCCGGCGGGGGATCGGCGTTCTCGGCCGTGAAGAAGGCGCCGTCCTGCAAGCTGTTCCAGGTGTGCGAGCCGGTCAGATAAACGGCTTTCAGCGAACCGTCCGCATTTTTCGTCCCGTCGGTGAAGTAGCGCGGATTGGTCGGGTGAACGCGCAGCGGCCCGCTCGCTTGCTTTACGGGAATCGGTTGCGCAAGCGCGATCGACCTCGACGCTGGAGATCCCGCGAGGATGGCGAGCAGCACACAGCCGCAGAGCCGGAGCTTCACGGCAATTGGCGGACAAAGCATCGTTCCCCTCCTGTTTCAAATATGGTGTCGGTTTCTGAATCTAGTCTGCTGAGAAACTGGGGGCTTCCTCGTCCACCGCGCGCGGCCTAAACGTCGCGCGCTGTCCGTACGTGCCGGGTGGTGGCACCTCTTGCGCTGCGTCGTCCAGCACGAGCACCCAGTCGTTGTCAACGCCCTGAGTCGGCGGCAAGAAATCTCGGGTGTCGCGGCACGGGAAACGGCCGATCCGAGCCGCACTGCCGTCGCGCGGGTTGAACCACCAGGCTGCGGCCTCGTGGCCTTTGATTTTCGTCATGTCCACCGTCAGCTTGTCGCCACGCGGGACATAGACGAAAAGGAACTTGCCGTCCGCGGCGCGGGCTGCCTGCATATGGCGCTCGCCGGGCTGCTGGCCGGCCGCGATGACGCCTTGGTCCGGCTCCAGCGTCTGCCACCGGCGCGATTCGAACAGTCGCCGCATGAGTCCCATCTGCACGCCGCCGGGGAAGTCCAGCGCCTTACGCCAGTGCGTCACCAGATGATAATGGGCCTGGGGGTTGGCGAATCGCGGTTGCTCGTCATAAAACGCCCACACGTCGTTGGCGCCGTAGGTATGACCTGCCGCCCCCGCGAGCATGGCCCACCACGCCTGGGCGCGAATCATCGCGGCAGTGCCCCGCGTCGTCTTGTCCCACTTTGCCGGATTTGCATGATAGCGCGAGCCATCGCGGTGATAGGGGTGGTTTTCGTAGCAGGGCTCCAGGTCGATGACGGGCCGCGTGGGCTTCATCGCCCGATCTTGCTCAATGAGACGATACGTCGGATAGGCCCACTGATGCCCGGAATACGCGCCGTGAAAGTCCAGCCAGGGCTCATCGCCGAACAGGTGTGACGAGCACAGTCGCTCATAGTACACGTTGTCCGGCGGCATCCGCTGGCCGTCCTTCTCGCCATGGAAGGTCGTGAGGAAACCGCTGTCGCCGTCTCCCTCGTCCAGCCCGGCCGCCATCGCCCGCAGGATATCCTCATACCCCGTGGGGTCCCGGTCGCCGCCGACGATCCAGACGACGGCGTTGTTCCGGTAACGCCGACCGACGAACTGGCCGAAAGTGCGCGCGTTCCGGGGAGTGAAAGGATGCGGCCCCGGCTTGACATTCTTGTACATCCAATCGCTCCACGAGGGCGCAAGGGCGACAATCATGCCGAAGGAGTTCGCCTTGCGAACGATGTAATCGACGTGCTCAAAGTACTTCTCGTTCGGGCGCGAGGGATCCTTGTTGATTAGCGGCGCTTCGTGGTAGGCGTTCCTCTCGTCCTCGCCCGGTTTCCAGCCGAGGACGATCGCCATAATCACATTGAACCCCTGCTCGGCGCGCTTCTTCAGATACTCGTCCGCTTCCTCGCGGTCGAGGCGCAGGAACAGATCCCACGCGGTATCGGCGAGGTAGAAGAACGGTTGGCCATTGCCATCCACGAGATGCCGGCGGTCGGGGCTGACTTGCAGCCGCAGGTTCGTCGGTGCGCGGCGCGGGGCTCTCGGCACGCTGTCTCCTTCCGGTGCATCGGCCGCCTGCGTCGTGAACAAGGCCTGGACTAGACCCATCCCGCCGCGGACCGAACCGGAAGCGGAATCGTCACTCGGCCGCCTGCGCGCCTGCGTTTGGCTGTCCAGGCGGCGAATCCAACCAGCCCTTTCCTCCAGCGGTTCGGACGCGGCCAGCCAAGAAACAGCCGCTCCCAGTAGCCAAAGGTTTGTAATCACCGCGGCAGAACTCAACATCAGCCGCACGGCCGGTGTGGTTTCTTTCGTCTCGCTCATCTTCGTTCCTTTCGACTATCTCTCAGTGACGGCGAGGTACGCCACGGGACCGAACGCACCGGTATTCACCTGCCTCGCCTGGAGGCAGACGATCGCCGGGTCTTCATTCCACGGCATGGCGTCGGCGCGCATCCTCCCTTGCTCGTCCGCGGGGACTTGCATGACTTGGCGATGGCCCAGCCCCAGCATTCCGATTGCTTTAAGGAGAGTGGGGTGAGCATCCTCGCTTGCGACGAGGGTAATGCGAGGGGCACCGAACAAGCCATCGGCCTCCACATCCCATCCGGCACGTTTCAGCAGTGCGTGTCTGGCAGCCGCCAGGGCAGCAACATTAGCCATCGTCGCTCCCGTAACGATCGCCCCGCCGCATCCCAACGGCAGGCCCAAGAGTTCGACAAGCCAACCGAGCACAATCTGCTCCAGGCGCACAGCGACAGGGAAACTTGCGTTGCACATCGCATTCTGATCCCAAGCCCCGGCGAGCCAATTCGCCGCTAACGCCGCTGGCAACGCGCGCCTCCAACCACAAACCCGAAGTACCGACCGCCCACGGTGGCAACGGTTGCCGGCGACCCCAGCCGATCAAGTAATTCCAGAGTCTTTTCGGAAGGGGTCGGATTCTCCGGCAACGGGCCCTCCAAATCACGCAGCCTCTCGACACTTGTCAAGGCGGGAGTGACGCGCCGCGTTCCGATGGCCGTCAAATAGGCAATCGCCCGGCTGACAGCGCCGCGGAGGAGATCATCCATCATTGTGTGCGCCCTCATCGTGCCGAAGATGCACCAAGCCACACGAACACGACTCATTATTCTACCCCCCTGTGCAGTCATCCAATGCCTGTTGGAGATCAGCAATCAGGTCGTCAGGGTATTCTATGCCGACCGATAGTCGGGTCAACCCTGGCGGAATGCCGGCTCGGCCGAGTTTGTCGTCGCTCAGCAGTGAATGCGACATCGAAGCGGGATGCTCCACCAGCGTTTCGACCCGGCCCAAGCTGACCGCGAGCACCGCCAGCCATGTGGACTCGACGAAACGGATGCCTGCCTTCCGAGCATCGCGTAATTGGGAACTGAGGTCGCAGCCTTGGGACACGCGAAGCGCCGTCCCGCTGGAGATAGACAACATACTCTCGTCCGCACTTGGTTATCCCGCGCCGTTGCTGATGGTTCGCAAGTTCATGGCCGCGCTCGCCCTGGCGCGCCGGGCATAACGCCGCGCCAACTAGCTTTCGAGGTCCTTCAACCATACTTTTTCGGACAACGTTCCGATCCGTCCGTCCTGGAAGACGATCAGCTTCTCCTTCGACGTTGTTGTGGAGACAAAGGTGTAGGTCTTCAGCGGCGCCAGGGCGCCGACCACTTTTGGGTACGAGGGATCGCCGCCCTTCGCAAAGACCTGCTTGCCAAGGACATCGACCTGGCTGGCCAGCACCTTGTCAAAGTAGTCCTTGGGATACGACGGCAAGGGTTCGCCCATTTTGTCTAACCGCCCCACGCTCTTTCGGATCGTCGCAACCGCGCCGGAGGTCGTCGCATAGACAATCATCCCCCACTGATTGAAATCCCGTTCCATGACCGCCATCGCGCCGTTGTCGGGAATGACGGCCACCAGCCGCCAATTGGCAATCGTGGAGTCCACGCCCACTTCCTTCTGCCCCGATTCGTTCTCCAGGATTGCCGTTTCTCCCACGATCGAAACCAGTTTGGGCGGCGTCGCGCCCTCTCGTTCCTGTGGCTCCTCGGAAGGGCAGTTGCCGCCCGTGAGCGCGACGGCCGCCTTCAGCTTCGTCGATTCCACGCCCTGGGATTGGGGCGTTGGCTCCCGCCAGTCTTGGCCGGGGAAGACCGTTTGCCCCTCACACTCTCTTCCTGCCCAGATTGCCAGCGCGACGGCAACTGCAAGGCGACTCCAATGTCGCGACGCATTTGTTGTTCGTGGCATGTTTGTTCTCCTGTTTCTCGCGGCGCGTGACAGGCGCCAGGGTCGGAAGTGGCGAGCGTGGAATTGGAGCATCTTCGGGCCTTGGGCCTCGCAGACCAACGGCGGCCGGTGCGCTAGGCCCTCAATCTCCTCGTATTCGAAACCGATCTTGAACTGCTGGAACAGCGTTCTCAACTTCCGGTTCGACTCCAAGTGGACATCCTCAAGTCGCTCCTTGCCTCTGCCGCGTACACTCTCAGTTCATCCCCTCGATCGGTAAGCGTTCCAGGGTTCGATGAGCCATCGTTTTTTCCTGACAGGCGGACTGGCGCGGCTTGACGGTCGACCTCGTCACGCGCACCGTTCCTCACCTGGCCGGCAAGGGTTTGATCCGGATGTTCCGGTAGGCGACCGGGCCGTGGTTGCCTTGGAACATGAGCGGACCGAGGGGCGCCTCCTTGCCGCGAACGTTCTTGCCGCCGGTGGTCAGACCGCCATTGAGCGCGTGCGGCAACTCCACGTTTTCGTGAATCACCGTGCCGTTGAGCGTGACTTTCACGATCCGGGCGTTCGCCGTCTTGTTCCCGTGAGCGTCGAACTTCGGGGCCCGGTACTCGATGACGTACTTTTGCCATTCGCCAGGCTTCTTGCTGGGGTTCGCCTTGGGCGCGGCGACGCCGTAGATGCCGCCCATGCCTTTCGGGTCGGGGGCCGCCCCAAAACTGTCCATCACTTGAATCTCGTACTCGCCCATCAGGTAGACGCCCGAATTCGACGCCTTGGCCATCATGACTTCCACCTCGACCACGGCGTCGCCGAATTTCGCCTCGGTGAAAATATCGACGCCATTGCTGTGCCCCGAAATCACCCGCTGCGGCTCAACCAGATTGATCAGGTCTTTCCCGCCAGGGGTGGCGATCAGTTTGCGTGGATCCTGCGGGTCCAGCGCGGCGGTCCCGACGGTCCACCGGCTGTTCTTCGCGCGTTCCTGAAAGCGCCAGCCCGTCAAGTCCTTGCCGTTAAACAGCTCGATCCACTCGCCCGGCTCGGCCGCAAGCGAGACACCGCTGGCGGTCAAGGTCACCAACACGAACAACGCGGCGAAGGCGGGAGTGAAGATTGAATCAGATCGTCGGCCCATGAGAATCTCCTTGTGGTTAGGGTTGCTACGAACGGTTAGGGTTGCTACGAGCGGGTTACCAGAGCGCTCCAAGGACAACAATTTCATTCGCTGCTCCACGCGGCAAGCTGGTAGGCGGCGAGGGTGACCACGGCGGTCTGTCCGCTGACGGGCAGCGGCGGCGAGTCGCCAAGCGGCTTCCAGGCGCCGCCCACAAGGGACGCATTGAGCTTTGCCGGCGCCGGCGTCGCGGAGCGGTTCACCAGATACAAGTATCGTTTCCCCTCCACCTGCAACGTCCTGCCGACGACTTGGTTGCCGAGGCCGGCCACGTTCTCCCACTTCCCGGTCGGCAGCAGGCGAAACACGCGCGCGAACTGCTCGACCCGCCGCTCGTGGCCGACCGTGCCCACCGTCCAGCCACCGTTGGTGATCAAGGCCGCGTCCAGGGCCGCCACGGCGTGGGCGTAATACTCCAGGAAATGGTCGTGTCCCGGCACGACCATCGAGGCGAGCCAGCCCGGTTCGTGATACCAGTCGCTTTTCAACGCCTGCCAGCCCCCGCCGAGAGGTCCTTTGACCGCGCTGCTCTGGCTCTCGAAATAGCGGTCGTGGAAATGGACGCCAACCAGGTCCGTCGTGCGGTAGTCGCTCAGTTGATCTTCGTCGAAGTCCGCGGCGCGGAGGGGGAGCAGGACTTTTTCATCCTTCAGGCCCGCCCAGCTTAACCGCCACCGGTAGTCCGCGGGACCCATGAACTTCTGGATCACCACGCCGGGATGCCGCCCGAGGAGCGCCGGATCGACTCCCGTTTCTCGCGTCAGTTGAACCAACCGCTCTCCGCGCTCCCAACGTCCGCGCGGATCGGGCCTGACCAAGGCCGGCGTCCAGATCGACAGCACCAGTCGGAGGTTGGGATTGCCGCTCCGCAGAACGCGGGCCGCCTCGCCATAGTAGTCCGCCATCCGCCCACAGCGCCACGCGATCCACCGGTCCTTGGCGTTGGCCATCAACCACTCGTGCCGTTTCCCGAATCGTTCCGGATCGCTCGCGGAAACGGCCAGCTTGGTCCCCGAGTCCTGTTCGAACTCGGCGATGGTCCAATCGTCGTAACCAGCATCCAGCCCGCCGAGTTGGTGGAGTTGGCAATTCGTCAGGTGGAACGTCACGCCGGCAAACGCCGGCGACCGGCCGTAGCGCTTCGCGAGTTCATCCACGAGCGCCAAGACTTGCTGTTGGACGCGCGGATGCATGGCGTTGAATGCCGGCGGCTTGTGGTGCCAGGTCTCGCTCAAGACCTGATTATCCTTGGTCACCGTGTTGAATGTCGGCTCGCCGGCTTTGATCTTTTCGAGGTCGGTGTTCGCCGACGCCAACAGCGACGGCAGGGTGTGGACGTTGAGCGTGGCGTTGAACTGGAGACCCCGCTCCTCGAACCGTTTCAAGAGGATGTCCAGCCAGGCGTCGCGCGGGCAGCCGCTTCCGCCATTGGCGCCCTGGCCGCGGCCTCGCGGCTCTACAAGGGAATTGTAGATCGGGCCGTTGTACCACACCGCCGGATGGAACAGGACGTTTTGTCCCGAGTAGTCCAGGTAATCGCAAATATTCTGGGCCACGCGATCGAAATCCTCGAAGCTGCCCGCGCCACCGCCAAAGCAAAACGGCAGGGGATAGGCGTCTTCCCAATACAGTCCAATTTCGCGCAAGCTCGGCCCGGCGCCGACGGGGCTGGCGGGAAGACCGCCCTCCACCTCGAAGACCTCCACACGGGACGCTGCCGCCGGGCAGTCCTGCGCCCAGGTACAGAAACGCACCCATTGGCCCGTGCTGCGGGCCCACACCAGGCAGTCCAGCGTCTGGAATTGGCCCGAGAGCGGATACGTCCCGCCCGTGAAGTAGCCGGTCTGGGCGTTGTAAGAGTCGCCGGGGGCGGATGAGGATGCGGTGACTTCGCAGGTGCGCATCTTGTCGTCAGGGTAGATGATCCGCAGCAGATGCAGACCCGTCTTCCGCAGCGTCGTGCGCACCACGAAACGGGAGAACCGCTCGGCGGCCGCTTCGCGATAACGACCCAGGGGTGAGTCGACGACCCGGCTTCCGCCGTCGTCGCAGAGGATGTCCGGCCCCAGCGGCTGCGTGAGATCGACGGACGCCACGTGGTTGAGCTTCAGTTCTCCCACGGCCGGTTTCTTGCGCGGCGCCAGCACATACAGGGGCGTGTGAAACAGCTCCTGGTCGCCGAGGCGAACGACCAGGGTGTGACGTCCCGCCTGGTCCGCCCGGAGCATCATCTTGGCCGGCGTCTTGTCGCGGCCGGGGATCGACAAGGCCAGCGTCTCTTCGGCCAGCTTGGACCCGTCCGGTGCAATGACCGACAACGTTGCATCGCCGCTAAACAGATCGCGGCCGCTGTTGAACACGGCCATCTCCACCGACTCGGTCTTGTCCTGCATGACCACGCATTGGACCGGATAAAAGCAGAGGGCATGTTCGGGCCGGAGTTGGGCCTGGACATGTCCCAGGTCTTCCCGCATCGCCTGAATGACCTCGGCCTCGGAGATAGCTCGGTTCCAAACCTTCAATTCGTCGATCGTTCCGGCAAAATCTTTCCCGATGGTGATCGCCCCGCCGCGAGCAATCGTTCCGGTTATCGCTTCGCGGGCGTCGAGTTCTCCGTCGATGTAGATTCGCCGCTCTTTGCTGTCGTACACGCCGGCCACGTGGTACCATCGCTCCCGCTCCAGCGCCTTCTTCCCGGCCAACCATGCTCCGATCGCCCACTTGCCATCAAGGCACATCATGAACCGGAGGCGGGTGCTTCCCGACAGCAGTGCCAGACGGTAACCGCGCTCGCAGTTCCAGATCATCCCCTCGGCGGCAGTCCCGTCCAGCTTGATCCACGCCATCACACTGACCTCGTGCTCACAGTCGAGTGCGGCCATCGGCGCCACGGCGATGCCCGGGCCTTTGCCTTGGAAACGCACCGCGCCGCCGAACTTACCTTCGGCCCAGGAAGCGTTGGCGATCTTCGCGTCTCCGATCGGTCCATCCCCGAACAAGTCGCCATTTCGTCCCCGGACGTTCGCGGCCGAGTCACCCTGGCCCTCATCGAAGGGCCAGTAGCCGACCAGCCCGTGGAGCGTGGCGGCGTCCGCGGCGCGGGCTGGTTTCGCCTCGCTTTCGGCGCCGCGAAGAACGCCTCCTCTCAGAAAGCTGTCAAGCGGCTCAACTTGAATGACGAAGCAGATCGCGACGACCAAGAACGTTCTCATGGGGTTCCCTCTCTTGGTTTGAACTTGTTCGTCAGCCGAAACCGTTATTGTCGGGCCGCCCCCAGGCAAATCAAGCGGCCTCCTTGGAGACTCACCAATACCTGGCCCTCCCGATCGATCGCGACTCCGAACATGACCGGTGCCGCCGGCAACGGGCGCTGCCAAATCACCCGCCCGTCCACGATGTCCAGGGCCGCAATCCCACCGTCGGCGCGAGCTTCGGGACCGTGGCCGATCCAGTTCACGCCGGCCACAAGAATCGCGTTTTCGGCGAACGCCACGGCGGCGTACTCCTGGAACGTAGTCCGCGACCATCGAAACACGGGCTGGCCCCGCGAGTCCGGCTTGGACTCCGCCAGCCCCACCTTGTTCCCCGCGACCGCGATGTGCCCGTCCCGCGCGGCGAACCGCGCCGCGATATCAATCGGCTGCCAACCTGCTTGCCGGATCGGGTCCTGTCCGATGTGGTGCGAGTCGAGCTGGCGCCAGTAGAGCGGATGGCCGATGGCCCGCACCTCGCCGTCAATCAGGCCGAGGTCCTTTCCCACCACGAGATCACGATGAGCGTTGCCGTACCGGCTGAACTTGCCGTCGGCAATTTCGTAGCGCGCGATCGGCGCCAGATGCCCGGCTGGCATGTAGAGCGCCGAGCCGTGCAAGAGTAGATGTCCCTGGACCCCGGCACCGCTGTCCGGGCGGGCGATTTGGTGGCCGGACGTGCTGTTCTGCCAGCGGATTTTTCCGCTGACGGCGTCCAGCGCGAACACGTGCGTGCCGTCGTAGTTCGCCATCCCCGCCGCGGCATAGGCCACGCCATCGTGAACCAGTACGCCACTGCCGACCGGCCACGTGGACATGAGCGAGCCATAGACGAGGATCTTTCTCTCCACGGGCGCGGCGCGGAATCGCCAGAGCCGTCGCCCGCTGTCCGCGTCCAGGCAATAGACCCAGCCGTCGCAAGACCCGACATATAACCGGCCACGCCAGAAGGCCGGCGGAAACTTCACCCAGCCGCCGGTCGCCGCCGTCCAGATCGCCTTCCCCGTGCTCGCTGCCACGGCGCGCACAATGCCGTCCGAACCGGCCAGAAACACGGAACCGGCGACCGCGATCGGCGCCGTCGCCACATTCACCGCCGACGGCGAAAACGTCCAGCGCTCGACGACCTCCTTTGGCACCATCACCGGCGAACGCCCGCTGCGCTCATTGTCCCGCCGATAAGTCGGCCAATCGCGGTCGGTGACCGGGGGCTCCGCGACGGAGCCCGGCTCGGCGGCCGCCTCCAACCGTTCGGCCTCGTCGGCTCGGGGCGCATAATCGAAATCACCGGCCGGGGCGAGTGAGATGACGCCGATCTGGGTTGTGCTGCAGCGGCAGATCCACGGCCCCCAATACAGCCGCCCGTTGGCCGCGATGACGCCGTCCTGGCACGCGGGGCGCATGGGCGAAATCAGGCCGCGCCGGGGGCGCTCGCCACGAATGTCCCACACGGTCGTGCTCCCCATGCCTCCCCGAACGAAGATGGAGTCGCCGCAACCCGTGGCGCGCGTGCATCCCGTCCGACTGCCGAAGCGAGCGAGGACGTCCCCGGTCAGCGGGTCCAGCTTCATGCTGTGCCCCTCCTGCCTGGTTGGAGGATATACCAGACCCAGCGCGTAGAGCGCGTCAGGGCGGATCACGAGCTGGAAGTTTCCCCCGTCGTATTCCCACAGCAGCTTGCCGTCCTCCGCAGCCACGGCCACGAAACGCGAACGGGTCGGCCCCGCGAAATAGACCGCCTGGTCGCTGCACTTGGCATACGGAGTGGCCGTGAACCCCAGGTGGGGATGCTGTGCGGGGCCATGCGGCCCAATGGCAGCCAAGAGCTTGGCATCCGTGGTTCTCCACTGGATCTGTCCGGTCTTCGCGTCGAGTGCCGCCAGGGACGTCTGGTCGCTGTAGAGGAAGATTCGCCCCGCAGCCATGCACATGGCACGTCCGTCGATCGCGTGCTCGTCGCGGTGCTGCCAGAGCACCTTTTTTGTCTTCGGATCGAGAGCCAGCACGGTGCGACCGAAACCGAACTTGTAGTCGCGGATCTGCCAATGGGACCAGCCCCCGTTGCGGAACCGCTCACCCCTGAGGACCTCGACCGACGGCTCCTTCTCGCCAACGAGGGCGTAAAGGACGCCGTCCTCCAGCGCCATCCACTTCCAGACCGGGCCGTCCGCGAGCCCCTCCGGGATCACGATTTCATCACGAATCTCCCCCGTCTCGGCGTCGTACACTTTGCACGACTGGTCGTCGCCCAGATACAGCGCCTCCGGCGTGGCGACGAGGGTGTTGCGATGGATCATGAAGGTTTCGGGAAGCTTCTTCTTCCAGAGCAACGTGCCGTTCCAGGCGTTCAGCGCCACCAGCGAGTCGAGGTTCTCCCACGTGGCCTGCGTGTAGGCCCGCTCGCCGAACACTTTGAAGATGCGTCCGCCGGAAAAGACGGAGAAACACGGCACGGTCGCGTACCACGGCTCGGCCATGAACTGCGTAAGGAACGGCCCGCGGGCGAGCGAATCCTCCGACAACGGATTGTTGTCTGGGCCGTGGAAGGGGTGTGTCCACTCGTCCGCCCCCTCGGGGAATGGTTTGGTGAGCGTCTCCCCGCCGAGCAGGGCCTTTCCGCCGGGGCGCAGGACGCGGAGGACTTCCTCGCGACGCGCCCCCGCTCCGGCAAGGACGGCGTCCGCCAGGTTCTCCGCCAGGTGAAGGCGCCCCAGGCCGCCTTTTTCCACGTACACCCGCGTCCCCAGGAGCCCGGCCGCCTCGGCCGCGCGGCGCAGCGATTCGGCTTTCGCCTCCTCGTCGAACTGGACGTAGATGAGAAGTTCACTGGCCCTGGCCAATTCCAGCGGAAGCGCGTCGGATGCGTTTCCGGCGACAACGCAGATTCCCTTCTTGACGCCGATCTTTTGCAGCACCTCGCGGACGCTTTCATC
The DNA here is from genome assembly GCA_964486845.1 of uncultured Pirellulaceae bacterium. GTDB lineage: Bacteria > Planctomycetota > Planctomycetia > Pirellulales > Pirellulaceae > Anammoximicrobium. Next base: position 1,382 of record CAZAQY010000234.1, on the reverse strand, counting down.
GCTCTGGCCGACCGTCGGTAGGCACAAGGCCAGGAACAGCGGAAACGCCGCCAGGCCGAACCTCACCGCGACTACCGGAATGAAGACGAAACAGCGGCATGTGTGCAAGACCGATGGATTGCCGTGATGGCTCATGAAAAACCTCCCAAAGCTGCAAACGTCGACTCAACGGGGAAGCAGCCCAGGCATTCGTTCACGGTGGTCGCGGGCATCATGGCTGCGACAGTTGCGCCGCATTGTGGCCCGCCGCCGACAGCGCCGCAACGGCCGCGTCCAGTTGCGTCTCCCGCACCAGCAGGTAGTCGGTGTCGAATGTCGAGATGGCGAAGACGCTGACGCCGGCGCGCGCGAGCGGTTCGGTTAACGACGCCAGAACTCCGGTAAGGGAGAGGTCGAGCGGTCCCGCGACGCGCAGGCGCCGCCACTCCCGGCTGGCCTGAACGCCTTCAGGCGCGTCGTCCTGGGGGCAGACGATCGACAGTTCGTCGGCCGTGCGCGTGACCGAGACGAAGGCGCCGCGCAGCGCCCAGCCGGGGACGGGCGCTCCGGCATCCAGGCGGCAGATCGCAAACGTATCGGGCAGGATCGTCAGGGCCAACTGCGCGGTCGTCATAATCCCTCAGTCCGGAAGTGGCGGGCTTGGAACTGGAACGCCTTCAGCCCTTGGGCCTCGAACACCAGCGGCGGCCGGTGAGCGACGCCGTCGATCTCTTCGTACTCAAAACCGATCTTGAGTTTTTCGAGCAGGGCCTTCAGCTTCCGATTTGACTCCAAGTGAACATCCTCGGTCCCCACGGCGATCCGCAGCGGGACTTTTCCTCCCGCGCCAGGGGCGACGTTGAGTGGCGATTGGGCGTCGAAACGATTCACGTCGCTGGCGAACATCTTCTCGAAGACCGCCGGATGGCGGGCCTTCTCCGTCGCCCCGGTGTAGAATCCCCCGCTCAACGAGACCGCCGACGCGAACAGGTCCGGGTACTTGCAGGCGAACTTGATCGCGCCTGAGCCTCCCATCGAGAAACCCATCACCGCCCGTCCCCCGCGCGCGGCGATCGTGCGGAACGTGCCGTCCACGTGCGGGATCAGCTCCTTGATGAACACGGTCTCGCCCATGACTTGCCCATCAGGCGAATCAGAGAAGAAGCTGGTCCGCCCGCACATGGTGTACACCAGGATCATGGGCGGCACTTCGCCCGCGCGAATCGCCTTGTCGAGGATGCCGAAAAGCTGCGGATGCGTGCTTTCGCAATCGGTCATCCCGTGCAGGTAATAGGCCACTGGGAATCGCTTGTCCGAGTCAGCGTATCCCGGCGGCAGATAGATGTTGAAGCCCACGGCACGCTTCATCGACACGCTTTGGAACGTGCGGTGTTCGACTCCAG
>CAZAQY010000233.1:0-13050 GCA_964486845.1 uncultured Pirellulaceae bacterium | reverse complement strand
CAATTTCTACCCCCCAAGTCGCCAACGGGCGAGAGGGCGAGATCAGGTGTTCTGATCTTGGTTGAAGAGGATCAACAGTGTAGCACTTGCGGCCTTTCTTCCGCGCCTTTACGCGGCCGGTTCCGCTCGCCCTGTGACAGCCTTGAGCTATGATTGCACAGCATTCCGTGAACTGCTTAGCTCGCGGTTCGACGCGGGTAGATGAGTCCTGTGGTTTTTGCCGATGGCGACGACACGATGTCCGACAAGAAGCGTTTAGCCGGTATTTTCACCCCCAACGTCGTGCCGCTGGACGAGCGCGGCGAGATCAACGAGGCGGAACTGCGACGGTACGTCGATTGGCTGATCGCGCGAGGGGTGCATGGATTGTATCCGAACGGCTCGACAGGCGAGTTCACGCGTTTCACGGCCGAGGAGCGGCGGCGGATCATCGAGATCATGGCCGACCAGACCGCGGGGCGAGTGCCGATTCTGGCGGGCGCAGCGGAAGCGAACGTGCGCGAAACCATCAAAGCCTGCGAACGCTATCACGAACTGGGGGCGCGGGCGGTGGCGATCGTTTCGCCGTTCTACTACCGCCTGACCCCGGCCGGCGTATACGCCTACTTCAAGGAGATCGCCGACCATTCGCCGATCGACGTGACGTTGTACAACATTCCCATGTTCGCCTCGCCGATCGACGTCCCGACCGTCACGCGACTGGCCGAAGAATGCCCCAAAGTAGTCGGCATCAAAGATTCGTCCGGCGACCTGCCGCAGATGATGCGGATGATCGCCGCCATCCGGCCCCAACGCGCCGATTTCAGTTTTCTGACCGGCTGGGACGCCGCCCTGATGCCCATGTTGCTGATCGGCTGCGACGGCGGCACCAATGCGACCAGCGGCGTCGTACCTGAAATCACGCGCAAGCTGTACGACTTGACCATCGCCGCCCGACTGGACGAAGCGCGCCATCTGCAGTACCGCTTGCTCAAACTTTTCGACGCCATGCTGTACTCGGCCGAATTCCCCGAAGGGTTCCGCGCAGCCCTGAAACTCCGCGGCATCCAAGCGGGGATGGGGCGACAGCCGAAGTCCGAGGTGCAGAGACTGGAGTTGGACAAGCTGAGCCGCGAACTGCAATGCTTGCTGGCAGCCGAAGGCTTCACCGGTGAACCGATTGGCGGCTGCGCTGTGGGCCGGAAGATCGATCAGGAACAGGTCGCCCGCATCGTCCGCGAAGTGGTCGGCGAACTGCGGAAGCGAGGATCGGCTTAGCGGGAATGCGGGCGGCCCTTTCGGCGAGGTCGGGAGACCTGCGCCGAGCGATGTCGGAGACGCGCCCCGAACGGTCAGTCGGGGCGATGTTTCTGCCGCATACGGCGGCTGTACGCCTCCAGGATGCGTCGTTCTTTGGCTGTCAAGCTCGCCTCGCCTTCGCGGTGGACCTTGACCAAGAGCCGATCCCCCTCCTCGTCTACGTCGCTGTCGTCCTGGTCTGGCTCGTGAATCCGCATCCGCGATTGGGCCCGATACCGCTTCCACCAGGAGAGCATCCGAGGCAGACCGGTAAGGAAGTTGCCCAGGTTCCAGCCGACGCGAAAATATAAAACCGCAAAGGCGGCCCCAGCCAGGTGCACGTCGTACGCGACGGACTGCCGGCCCGCAAGGGACTCGCCGGACCCCAGCGCCCACAGATTGCCTCCGATGATCAGCACGCCCACCACCCAGGCCGGTACGGGCAGCACGAACATCAGCAGGATGGTGCGCTTCGGGTAGTGGAAGACAAACAGGAGGACGACGGCAGTAACCGCTCCCGAAGCGCCCAAGAGCACGTACTCGACTTCGGGCAATCCCACGAACAGGTATCGGAGCGACCAAACCAGCGACCCGAGGACGATGGCCCCAGCGTAGATCCTCAGAAACTCCCGCCGACCGTAGATCATCTCGACGTCCCGGCCGAAGATCCACAGCCCCAGCATGTTCCAGAAGATGTGATCGAATCCTGGGGACGTGTGGGCGAAACCGTAGGTCAGAAACTTCCACCACAGCCAAGGTTTCGCCAAGTCGTTCGAACTGAGCGACAGTGTCTCCCTCAGCCAGTGGTCGCCGCCGAGAAACGTGTCGATCAGGTAGATGGCCACGTTGAGGATCACCAAGTTGGTGACCATCATCCGAGCCGCGAGGTGCGGTCGGGTTGGCGGCCGGTCGTCCCGGTAATAGTCTCGTTCGTACAAAGGCATGGATGGCTCCACTCGGCCGAAGAGAAGCCCGGCCCCTCTCAAAAGGCTGGGCTTCTGGGTGGGATTCCACCCAAAAACTTGTGAGCGCCTACCTATCGTATGCCAAAACCGGCGAAGCGGGGAGTGGAGGGAAGCAATCTGTCTTCGAGGCGGAAGGGTCCGATCGCACACCTGCTTCAGGGCGAGGCGGCCGGGGGTGAGGCAGGCGGCGGCGTCGCCCTCGGGGAAGCGGCAGGAGGCGGGGCTGTCTCTACCGCCGCGGTGGCCGTGCGCCGATTGATTTCTTCGGCCAACTGGTACTGGATGCGGGTCAACTCCGCCGTCAAGTGAAGGTTCGTGTTATAGAGTTCGCTGAGTCGCGCGCGGGCTTTCTCCCACTCGGCATCCAGCGCTTGCGCGTAGGCGGTCACTTCCGCCAATTCCGTTCGAAGATTCGCCAGATCAGCCGCGAGTTTGTCTCTCTCCGCCGTCCGCGCCGCAGCCTGCCCCTCGACGTTGACCTTGAGGCCCACCAGGGTTTCCGTGTCCCGCCGCTGTCGCAGGATCGATTCATCCAGTTCTCCGTGCCGCAGGTAGGTCTGGCGGAAAAATCGGGGGTAATCGTGCAACTGGCGACGGTAGACAGTCTTGACTTTCTCGCACACACCGTCGGCGATCAACGTGTCCGCGGTGTCCAGATCAAAGATCCCGGTGTCACCGACTTCAAAGTTGACGTTGCCATCCTCGCCGTAACGAAGACGGGCTTCCAAGGCGCGCCCGCTGCTGTCGAAATAGCGGGCCTCGCCGGACAGCAGCGATTCGGGCGAATCGCTGTCCACCTGGATCGCGTGCTTCTTCAGGAACTTGACCAACACCCACGTTTCCTGGGGCGGGTCCTTCTCCGTGGCATCCCGGTTGAATCGCGCGAACGAATCCAAGAACTTGTCGTATTGGTCCGCAGGCCAGTTGAAGACGTTCGGCAAGTGCTCCGCAAGTTCCTGCTTGTTCATGCCCACCATCCGCTTTTCTTTATCGTCCATCGCGGCGAAGACCTCGTGGCTGTCCACCGGCATGACTTCGTACAGGGCCCACGTGGCACCGCCCTTCTGGATGCGCTGAACCTGATCGGGGTCCAGCGGCAGCATGGCCGAAATCGTCACTTCCGTGTCGGTGGCTTCGTCCACGGAGAATTCACCCAGATAGTAATCGGGCACTTTCCAACCGTCTTTGCTCTCCTTCTCGGCAAAAACGTACAGCACCATCTTGGCCGCGATCCCGTTGGGTTCTGGCGTGGTACCGGCGGCTTGGCTTGCGGGGACCGTCTTGACCTTGAACGTGTCGGCGTCAACGGCGGGAGGAATCGGAGTGCATTCGCGCCAGACTCGCCCGCGATCAAGGGCCTCGTCGTTCAACTTGGCGCGTGCGCTGCGGATGCACTCTTCGCTCTGCTGGACCGCGATCAACTCGCCCTGCAGCAGCTTGACCTGCTCCGTTTCCGCTTTGCCGAGGGCGACCTTATGGTCTTCGTAGTGTTTTCGCCACGCCGCCTGTGTCTTGAGCACGTACGAGCCAAGCGTCAGGAACGTGACCGCACCAGCAAACACAAAGAACGTGGAAAGAATGTGTAGGACCCGCCACGTCTTCCAACACATGACCAAGAGGAAGATGAAGGACAGCGCTAACACACCGCCGAGGATCTGGCAGACAAGCGGATTGCTCATAACGCTAATTGCCGTTTACAAAAGGAGTTCGGGCAGCCCACACAGCGATAATATGTTCGGGATAAGAGGGTGTCAAGTTTGGCGGTTGCGTCAAGTGTGAAGGGTACGAAACGGTTTGGTCAAGTGTTCCGGTTATTCGCATCGGGATGCGGCGACTATTCCGTTAAGAATAACCCAACGTCGGCGCTTCGTGAGTCAAAAAAGCCCGCTTTTTCGGCAAAGACGCCACATCAACAGCCATTCCGAAAAACCACAAGACCGGCCCCACACAGGTTTTCAGCTGAGAAAATGGGTAAACAGGAGAACATGCAGCGTTCGTCGAGACGATAGATAACCTAGAAAACTGCACGGATGGCGTAGATCCGGACGTCAGCGTCGCAACCGCGCCGGCGGTTGTCAGGAGGGTGACTAGCGGTCTGGTGACGGAAGCAGAGTCGTGAAAGTCACAGTGTATCACGTCTAGTTCCCGGTTCTGAAGGAGTCCTGACATGAAGTGTCGCATCGTCCTGCCGGTGGGTCTGTTGACCTGCCTGGTTTGTTTCGGAAGCCTCCAAGCCTCCCCGTTCCAGATGTTTCGGTTGGCTGCAGAAGAAGCGGCCGTAGAAGCGCCTCCGATCCTAGCCGAGCCCACGCTGATCGAGGATGGGAAGTTCGAGGCGACTCAGAAGGGTTGTACACAGAAGGGTTGTGCTCAGAAGGGCTGTGGCCCGGTGTGCCAGAAAGGTTGCGAACCTGTGGCGCTGCCCTGTCGCCCGCGGTTGTTCGGTTGGGGCAATGCCTGCTGTGAACCGGCCTGCGGCGCCGTTCAGAAGGGCGGAGTGGCCTGCCAGAAAGACTGCGGCCCGGTGTGCCAAAAGGGTTGTGCGCCGCTCGCGCTGCCCTGCCACCCGCGGTTGCGGGGCTGGGGCAAGACCTGCTGTGAGCCGGCCTGCGGCGCCGTTCAGAAGGGCGGAGTTGCCTGCCAGAAGGACTGCGGCCCGGTGTGCCAAAAGGATTGTGCGCCGCTTGCGCTGCCCTGCCACCCGCGGTTGCGGGGCTGGGGCAAGACCTGCTGTGAGCCGGCCTGCGGCGCCGTTCAGAAGGGCGGAGTTGCCTGCCAGAAGGACTGCGGCCCGGTGTGCCAAAAGGATTGTGCGCCGCTTGCGCTGCCCTGCCACCCGCGACTGCGAGGCTGGGGCAAGACCTGCTGTGAACCGGCCTGCGGCGCCGTTCAGAAGGGTGGAGTTGCCTGCCAGAAGGACTGCGGGCCGGTGTGCCAGAAGGGTTGCGGCCCGGTCCAAAAAGGTTTTGACCTGAGCAAAGATGCGGAGGTCCCGACCGAAGCCCAGGAATAAGTTCACCAAGTTCGCCGGTTGACCGATGGACCTTCGCGGTGAGGCCAGACTGGCAAGCAGACCCTCGGATTTCGGTTCGAGGGTTTTTGTTTGCGCTGTTGGAACGTGGTGGACGTTTGCGCCGCTGTTCGACCCGAAGAGACTGACGTAGGTCGGAATCCGCTCCACGATTTCGCGACGAGCGTGGCCCACCACCGCCAGTATGCGCCGTGTTCGCGTCTGGCCTGTCTGGCGTCTGGCGGGTTATACCGGAATCGCGACAGACCGTCTATTGTGCTTCGTATCGCTGGAGCCGGGCCAATAGCCGGCCGTCGTGTTCATACCGCAGTCCCGAACGGCCGTGAAATTCCCAGCATCCTGCAGCCAAGCCATGATCGGAAAAAACGGCTGGCCGTTGACGTGAATGGCGCGATTCGGGGCCAACTCGACCTTTCCGATCGACATCGCTTCGCTGCCAGCCACAACTGGCAACCGCCCTGACATCGTGCAAAACGAAATGCCGACGATGGCGGCAAGCGGTTTCATAGAACTGATCTCCAGGTGCAGGCGGGTTTGCGGACACTGGTCAACTGACAGATTGTACTATAGGACGGATCGTCCTGTACGTCTCGCCCCCGGACGGATACGATTCTTCGTCCCACCGCGCCTTGGTAGATTGATCTCTGCCGCTTCCCTTACGATATCGCTGAATTCCAAAGGACTTCGGACGTCGGTGTCGCGTACCATCGGGACCAGGGGGCGCAACGGCGATGCCGCATTCAGGGTTTCGAGTCGCTGCTTCGCATCCCCGGCGGTCCGCGATACGAATAGGTCCGCTCTCTCATCGCCCCTAGTTGCCGTAAGCCCGCCCTGTGGTTACCTTATGATATTCGACAGGTTCTCGGAGCCCCGGCTGCGTCCGCTCGGTGGCTCAAATGCTTTCCTACCAAGGAGTAAGTACAGATGGCCGTTGTACCGACCACGGAAACTGGCGGCAAACAGATCCCGCCTCCCGAAAACTTTGCCGGCAAAGCAAACTGCCCCACATTTGAGGCCTACCAGAAGATGTACCAGAGGTCCGTTGAGGACCCTGAGGGCTTCTGGGGCGAAGTTGCGGATGATTTTGTCTGGAATAAGAAGTGGGACAAAGTCCGCGAGTACACGTTCGAGGGGAACGTCAGCATCCAGTGGTTTGCCGGCGGCAAGACCAATATCAGCGTCAACGCCCTGGACCGGCACTTGGAGCAACGCGGCGACCAGCCGGCGATCATCTGGGAGGGCAACGAACCTACCGAACAGAAGATCATGACGTACAGGCAGATGTACACCGACGTGTGCAAGTTCGCCAACGTGCTCAAATCGCTGGGCGTCAAAAAGGGCGACCGCGTCTGCTTGTACCTGCAGATGATCCCGGAATTGCCCATCGCCATGCTCGCCTGCGCCCGTATCGGCGCCATCCATTCGGTCGTGTTCGGCGCGTTCAGCGAGGACTCGCTCCGCGACCGCATCCAGGATTCCACGTGCAAGCTCCTGGTGACGCAGGACACGGCGTACCGCGGCAAGAAGCACGATATCCCAATGAAGACCAAGGCCGATGCGGCGCTGACCGAGTGCCCCAGCATTGAGAAGGTCGTGGTCGTCAAGCGAACCGGCGTGGAAGTTCCCATGACGGCGGGCCGAGACCATTGGTGGGACGAAGCGATGGCCGCGGCCGACGCACATTGCGAGCCGGAGTGGATGGATGCCGAAGATCCGCTGTTCATTCTGTACACTTCCGGCTCGACCGGCAAGCCGAAGGGCGTGCTGCACACTACGGGCGGTTACATGGTGTACACGGCGACGACGTTCAAGTACATCTTCGACTACAAGGAAGGCGACATCTGGTGGTGTACGGCCGACATTGGCTGGGTCACCGGTCACTCGTACATCGTCTACGGTCCGCTGTGTGCGGGGGCCATCAGTGTCATGTTCGAAGGCATCCCGACCTATCCGGACGCGGGGCGATTCTGGGACGTTGTCGACAAGTTCAAGGTGACGCAGTTCTACACCGCGCCGACCGCGATCCGCGCCCTGATGCGAGAGGGTGAGGAACACGTCACCAAGCGGGATCTGTCCAGCCTGAAGCTGCTGGGCTCCGTGGGCGAGCCCATCAACCCCGAAGTCTGGCTGTGGTACTGGCGCCTGGTCGGCAAGGAGCGTTGCCCGGTGGTCGACACCTGGTGGCAGACCGAGACGGGCGGAATCCTGATCACGCCCCTGCCCGGCGCGCATACGCTCAAGCCCGGCAGCGCTAGCCGTCCCTTCTTCGGCGTCGAGCCGATCGTGCTGGACGACCAGGGCAATCCGTGCCCGGACGGCACGTCCGGCAAGCTGTGCATCACCAAGCCCTGGCCGGGCATCATGCGGACCACGTACGGAGACCACGATCGGTTCATCCAGACGTATTTCAGCGCCTATAAGGGCATGTACTTTACGGGCGACGGCGCCCGCCGCGACGCCGACGGCGACTACTGGTTGCTGGGCCGCGTAGACGACGTGATCAACGTTTCGGGCCACCGCTTGGGGACGGCCGAGGTCGAAAGCGCCTTGGTCAGTCATCCGTCCGTTGCCGAAGCCGCGGTCGTTGGTTACCCGCACGACATCAAGGGGCAGGGCATCTACGCCTACGTGACGCTCAAGACCGGAATCGAACCGACGGACGAGTTACGGGCCGCGCTGGTCAAGCACGTCCGCAAGGAGATCGGCCCGATCGCCACCCCGGACGTCCTCCAGTGGGCGCCGGGGTTGCCCAAAACGCGGAGCGGCAAGATCATGCGACGTATCCTGCGAAAGATCGCGGAAAACGAGGTGGACAAGGTGGGGGATACCACCACGCTGGCGGACCCGTCCGTCGTGGAACACCTGGTGGCCAATCGGCCGCAGAGATAGAGAACGATGAGACAAGAAGCCCGGCTTTTCCGAAAAAGTCGGGCTTCTGCGAGAGTGCGAGAATCCGGAGATTGTTTTCTTAACGGAGAACCCATGACTGCCGCCTCAAGTCTTGCGTCCCCCACGCTGCCTCCGGCTCGGGACCTGCGACCGCTGTTTTTTCCCAAGTCGATCGCCGTTGTCGGCGCGTCCCGCAAGGTCGGTTCGGTGGGACACGCGGTGATTCGCAATTTAATTTACGGCCATTACACGGGTGTCATTTACCCCATCAACCCGCAGGCCAAAGGCATCTTGGGCGTGCCCTGTTTCCCGGACCTGAAGGCCATCAACGAGATCCCGGATCTCGTGGTCGTGGTCGTGCCGTCGCAGCACGTGGAGCGCGTCGTTCTGCAGGCCGCCGAACTGGGGACCAAGCATCTGGTCGTGATCTCGGCGGGTTTCAAGGAAGTGGGCGAGGAAGGCGCGGCCCGCGAGGCGCGGATCCGTGACATCGCGCGGGAACGCGGGCTGGCGATTCTGGGCCCCAACTGCCTGGGCGTGATCAACACCGACCCGGACGTGCAGATGAACGCCTCGTTCGGCCGCGACATTCCGCCCCACGGCTGCCTGGGGCTGATCTCGCAAAGTGGTGCGTTGTGCGCGGCCCTGTTGGACTACGCCAAAGGCCGCGGCATGGGCTTCTCGCAGTTTGTCAGTTTCGGCAACAAGTGCGATATCGACGAGGTGGACCTGATCCGCGCGCTGGCCGCAGACGACAAGACGCAAGCCATCATGATGTACGTCGAGGAGATCAGCGACGGTCCGCGGTTCCTGGCCGCCGCGCACGACATCACGCACGGTTCGAACCCCAAGCCGATCCTGGTCATCAAGAGCGGCCGCACGGCCGAGGGCGCCGCGGCCGCTGCGTCTCACACGGGTTCGCTGGCCGGTTCCGACGAATTGTACAACGCCCTGATGACCCAGGCTGGCGCCTTTCGCGTGGAAACGGTCGCCCAGTTGTTCGACCTGGCGGAGGTGTTCACCGATCCGTGCTTGCCGGCCGGGCGCAGGACGGCCATCGTCACCAACGCCGGCGGGCCGGGCATCATGGCCACGGACGCGGCCATCCGTCACGGTCTGGAACTGGCCAAGTTCCGGGACTACACCAAGAAATCGCTCCAGTTCCAGATGCCGACCGTGGGCAGCATCAAGAATCCCGTCGACGTGATCGGGGACGCCCGAAGCGACCGCTACCGTGCGGCGCTGGACGCGGTCACCGCCGATGAAACCGTCGACCAAGTCCTGGTGATCGTCACCCCGCAGACCATGACCGACGTGGTGGAAATCTCCGAGGTGATCGGCGGGACCAGGGAATTCTGCAACAAGCCGATGGCCGCCTGCCTGATGGGCTTGGAGGACGTCTCGGCGGGCGTCGAGATCCTGCAGAAGAAGTACCGCGTGCCGACGTTTGCCTTTCCGGAGAACGCCATGCGGGCGCTGGCCGCCAAGAGCCGGTTCGGCGAGTGGGTGCGGTCCAAGATCCGCGGCTACCGGCGATTCGAAGCCAACAAGGACGCGGTCGACAAGCTGTTTCAAGAGGAGTTCGCCGCCGGCCGGCCGCAGCTGATTGAAATCCGCGCCTTGGAGGCGCTCAGGGCCTACGGTTTTCCCACGGTCCCTTACAAGCTGGCGCCCACGGCGGACGAGGCCGTGGCGGCGTCCGACGAGATCGGCTACCCCGTCGTGATGAAGATCGTCGGTCCCAAGATCCTGCACAAGACCGACGTGGGGGGAGTGAAATTGGACCTGCGCGACGGTCCGGCGGTGCGCACGGCCTACGAAACCATGGTCGGCACCGTCCGCAGCCGGTTGGGCAGCGACGTCGAAATCTGGGGCGTGCTGATCCAGAAAATGATGGACCGCGGCAAGGAAGTGATCCTGGGCGTCACACGGGACAAGCGGTTCGGTCCGGTGCTGATGGTGGGGCTGGGCGGCATCTATACCGAGATCTTGAAGGACGTGTCGTTCCGGCTGGCACCCATCCGGGAAAACGAAGCGGAGGAAATGATCCGCGAAATCCGGACCATCAAACTCCTGCAAGGCGCCCGCGGCGAACCGCCGTCCGACCTGGGCGCCGTGGCGGAATGCCTGCTGCGGTTAAGTGAATTCGTGACTGACCATCCCAATATTCACGAACTGGACATCAACCCGTTACTGGTCTACCCACGCGGCAAGGGCGCGGTGGTCGCCGACGCGAGGATCATTCTTTCCACGGAGTAGAGGAACAACCATGTCTGTTGATTGGCGTGAAACCTGGAAAAAGAAATTGGTCTCGGCCAATGCGGCGATCAAGCACATCAAGCCGGGCAACCGGGTGTTCATCGGTTCCGCGTGCGGCGAGCCGCAGGAGTTGGTCCGCGCCTTGGTCGAAACCGGCGACGAGGCGGAAGACACCGAGTTGATGAACGTGCTGACGATGGGCGTCGCGCCGTACGCCGACCCCAAGTACTCCGCCCGCTTCCGGGCCAACGCCTTCTTTATCGGCAACAGCGTGCGCGACGCCGTGGGGCAGGCCCGCGCCGACTACACCCCCATCTTCTTCTCCCAGATCCCCGCCATGTTCAAATCCGGCCGGATTCCGATCGATGTGGCGTTGATCATGGTCAGCCCGCCGGACGAGCACGGATTCGTCAGTCTGGGAGTCTCCGTCGACATGACCCGCTCCGCGGCGCTGGCGGCCAAGCTGCTGATCGCCCAGGTCAACAGCTACATGCCCCGCACGTTGGGCAACAGCTTTATCCACGTCCGCGACATCGACTACTTGGTCGAGCACAACGAGCCGCTGCTGGAATGGCCGGTGATCAGCGAGCCCGATGACGTTACGGCGCGGATCGCAGAAAACGTGGCCAGCCTGGTCGCCGACGGCGACACGTTGCAGCTGGGCATCGGCCGCTTGCCCGACACCGTGCTGCTGTCGCTGATGGGCCGTAACGACCTGGGCATCCACACCGAAATGTTTTCCGACGGCGTCATGCGGCTGACGGAAGCCGGCGTCATCACCGGCCACCGCAAGACCGTCCACCAAGGCAAGATCGTGGGCAGCTTCGCCGCCGGGACCCAGGAGCTGTTCTGCTTCCTGCACAACAATCCCCAGATCGAAATGCACCCCTCGGAGTACACCAACGACCCGCGGGTCATCGCCCAGCACGACAACATCGTGGCCATCAACGCCGCCATCGAAGTCGACCTGACTGGGCAGGCCGTGGCGGATTCGATCGGCGAACGACTGTACAGCGGCATCGGCGGCCACGCGGATTTCATGCGCGGGGCGGCCATGGCCCGCGGCGGCAAGCCGGTGCTGGCGTTGCCCAGCACGTACACGGACAAGGACGGCCGCGTCCGCAGCCGCATCGTGCCGTTCCTGCAACAGGGCGCCGGAGTCGTCACCACGCGGGGCGACACGCATTACGTGGTCACCGAATACGGCATCGCCTTTCTGCAGGGCCGGACCATGCGGGAACGGGCCATGTCGCTGATCCACATCGCCCACCCGGACTTCCGCGGCGAATTGCTGCACGCCGCCAAGCGCCGCCGCCTGGTCTACGCCGATCAGATCCTGCCTTCGGCCATCCCGTACCCGACCGAATTCGAAGAGACCCTGAAGCTGCCCGACGACACGACCGTGATGGTGCGCCCGATTCGTCCGTCCGACGAGGACTATATCAAGGCCATGTTCTATGCGTTCAGCGAGCAGACCAAGTACCTGCGCTACCACGGCACGCTGAAATCGATGCCGCACAACAAGCTGCAGGTTTTCTGCAACGTGGACTACGAAACGGAAATGGCCTTGGTCGTGGTCCGCGGGCAAGCCGGCCACGAGGAGATCCTGGCCGTGGGCCGCTATATGACCAATCCGGGAAAACGGTCCGCCGAAATGGCGTTCGTGGTCCGCGACGACTGGCAGCGCCGGGGCATCGGTTCGCACCTGTTCCGCCGCCTGATCGAAATCGGCCTGCAGGCCGGGATCACCGAATTCCACGCGGACGTGCTGCCGGAAAACAGCGGCATGCTGAAGATCTTCCACCGCTCCGGAATGAACACCGAAACCACGACCGAAGAAGGCGTCGTCCGCGTCACCATGCGGGCCGCCACGTCGTAGGGCCGGCTCCGATGAGTTCGCGGATTTGCTGGAGGGCCGGCTCGATCGCCGCGGCGACCGGAGGCGAGAGCAGGGCGTCGCCGAAGTCGAATCGGAGCCCGCCCACGGAAACCAGGAAGGCCAGAGGCTGCCGGCCGTAGACCAGACGCGTCAGGGCCAGCAGTGGCTCAGGACCCAGAGTGTGAATCAGGGGCGCGGTGCCCGCGGCAGCGGCAGCGGACGTGAGTGGACGGGATTGGATTTCGCCGGCGGGGATATCCACTGACGCGTCCAGGAACACGACGCGATCGCAAGCGGCCACGTCGGCGGCCAGTTCCGGTGTCAGCTGATGACAGGTTAGGACGAGGATGCTCTCGGCGCGGAGTTCTCCGCGCAGGCGTTCAGCCAGAATCGGGCCGACCGCGTCGTCGCCGCGGAGGGTGTTGCCGTAACCGATCACCAGGACGCGCGAGGCGGGGGAGGGACGAAGCATGGGCAGCCTCACTTAGACCTTGCACGGGTCTTCCTCGCCAGTGGATCGGCATCAGCCCTGAGTTGCTCGCCGGTCGCCTCGTCCGCTCGGCAAACACCCGCGGCGATACCCAGCCATATCAGGCTCCGCCTCGCCGCTGCCGCTGACATTGTCCTGCTCCCAAATGCATTACCGTGCCGGCCTCTTCCCCGTTGATTATACGCTCGCCGGCAAGCTGATAACAGAGCGCACGCATGAATAACGCGTGAGGCCCGGGATGGGCGTCAATCGCGGTGTT
>CAZAQY010000232.1:0-13070 GCA_964486845.1 uncultured Pirellulaceae bacterium | reverse complement strand
TGGCCTCTGTTTGTGAACAAGCGGCCAATGGTAGGCTGTCCTAAAGTGCAATTCCAGTTGGACGGCATCAATGCGCACGACGGGGTCTTCGATGCCCTGCTGCAGAGACTTACGTGCCGGGGCAATGGACGCAGCGGCATCAGCGTCGGCGGCGCTTCGCGAGTGCAGATTGCCGAATGCCTGATCGGGGGCAACGGCGAGGTGCAACTGCGCACCGAAGGCTATTCCCACACCCGCCTCGTCAGTTGCCGCCTGCTGGAAGACACGGCGCCGCCGCAAAAAAGCGAAGATGCCAGCGTGGTGACGCGGGTCCAGCCGGCAGTTCCACTCCAGCCGGCCCCATAACGGGTCTCGGAGGCCGGGGCACGAATGATCGGCGCGAAGGTGGATTCAGCGCGCGGGCAGGGAGAGCGGCCCGGCCACTTCGCTCAAGTTCAGAAACCGGCCGCCGTCTACCTGGATGCTCTGGGTGTTCGTCCAGAAGCGGATTTGTTGGGCGGCCGCGTCGGGGGTGGTGCTGCCCTTGCGCCACAGTTCGGCATCCGTCCGGCCGTCGCCTTCCAGGATCACCAGTTCCTTGGCTCGGGCATAGGCCACCCGCCACGCGCGGGCTGAAAACGTCTGGCCCTCGATGGTCGCGTTGCCCAGCGCCGTCAACTCGATGCCGGCCTCCTGGCCGCTCATCCGCGCGGCGGCGTCGGCGACGGCCAGTTGGTCGCTGGTCAGCAGGTATTGCCCGCGGGCCAGTCCTTGTCCCGGATCGGGATCGAGCGTTTCGTCCCAATCGCCGACCGGGCCGTACAGGGTGCGCACGCTGCCGCGGAATTCGAGTTCCCTCGCCAACACGTTGCCGGCAGCCTCGTCCTCGTAGTCGACTCGCACAAAGACCAAGCGTGGTTCCGCCGAATTGGTGTTGCCCACCGGGTTCAGGCTGCGCCCCTCCGATCCCTTGTCGTACCTCACCGAACTGCCCCAGCCCGGACCGTAGGCCTGGAGACGGCCGGTGATTTGATCGATCGTCAAGTCTCGCACCTGCAGTTGATCGTACGAGGTCTGGCTGCCGCGCAGGCGGCCCGTATTCTGCAGGTACACGCCGCCGGCGAAAGCCAACTTCTGAACGTCCAAATTCTCCGGCGGCTTGTCCTGGCCCAGGTTCACTTGCTGGTTGAGGGTCACGGCAAGTTCGTGGCCCATGACCAGCAGGTCGAAGACTTCCCCTTGCGGTGACTGCTGGGAGCCGCTGACGTGGACGTCCCGCAGAAATCGCGCCGTGCGGCCGTCGAAGTCCATGCGGCCTCCCCAGGCCACGCTCAGCGGCGCGGCCGTGGCCGAGTCCGCCGCGCGCGCCGTTCCGGCCCCGCGGCGGCGCGCCAGCGGCGGCAGCAGCATCCTGCCGGGACTGTTGATCCAAATGCGGTTATCGCCGCGATTCAGCTGGATCGAATCCCCCACGACGGTCAGGCCGCGAGCTGACACTTCCGACGGCCGGCCGTGGACTTGGACGCGGGCGAAGTCCGTGTTGGCATGATCGACCTGCACGAGGTCGCCGGCGACCGCCAGCGGCACATCGCCCGCCTTCTCGGTGCGGACTTCTCGCAACCGCACCTGGCCGTCCAGGATCAGATGTTCCACGATGGTCTCTTGCCCCCGGCGCACCAGTTGGGTCTGCAAGTGATCGGCGGTCAACTCGAGTTTCTGGCCGGACCGCCGGCCGCGTTGTGCAGGGTCCTGGGAAGGCTTGGGACCGGCCGCCGCAGGGGTGGTTTCCGCCACTTCTTCGTGACGGATCCAAATCTCGGCCCGCCGTGTCGTCCCGGCCAACTGCCACGAGTCGACGCGCACCTCGCCCTCGGCCAGCATGCGGAGGGGGCGGTAGCGGAATCGCGGTTTGCCGCGCGGCGACGGGGGATCGGGCGACTCGTTGATCCACAGATGAAGATCGCGGGCGGCGAACTCGCCCTCGCCGTGCATTCGCAGCGTGCTGCCTCCCAGCATCGACAGGGCGTGATCGCCTTGATTCGGCTGGAGCATGACGCGGTCGTTCCACGACACCTCAAACGCCTGGCCCGGCTCGTTGGGACGGTCCGCTTTGCCGGGCAGCGTGCCGTAGGCATGTCCCGGACCTCGAGCCCGCAGTCGCCCCAGGCCTCCGCCAGCCGCGAATTGGTACTCCAACTGCCGCGCCTCGATGTCGTACTGCTGGTAACGCAGCAGCAGTTTCTGGCGGTCTTCGATCCGCACCTGGCGGGTCAGGAAATTGTACTCGAGTAATTCCGCCCGCAGCGTCGCTGCATACGACGGAGCCCGGAGAATGGCCGGCGCACCCTGCGCCTGGATGCGTTCGACCTGCAGGCCCTGCAAATCGGGCGTGGCCGAGTCGGCGGTCTTGCCGCTGGACTTGCCGCCGGGCTCTCGACGATCCGGCGCTGTGGCAAAGTGGATGGCCAGCTGTTGGCAGCTCAGCTGATCGACAGCGCCGCCGGTAGGCACCCGCAGCACGTCGACTTGATCCTGGAACGTCGCCACTTGGCGCACGAAATCAAACTTGAACGGGCCTTGGCAGGTGATCTCCACTTGCACGGACGGTGCGGCGGGCTTGATTCCGGCGCCGGCCCCGGCGCCGGGCGCGAGTTCGCGGGGGTTATCGAGTTGCAGGCGGATTCGGTCCACGTGGACGAGTTCGGCGGCCGACACCGCCGGGACGCGGTTTTTCTTCGACGATCCGCCGCCGGTCGGGCTCGTTCCCGCAGGCATCGTCAGGTAGATGATCAGGTCCCGGCCGCTGCCGTAGCTCTTGCCGTACCGAAACTGAATGGGTTGCGGCGTCTCGATCCGGTCGCGTGTGATCTGCACGTTGTGGGTCACCACTTCCAGCTGATCCCCGGCGCCCGCACGGCTTTCCGGACTGCGGATCGTGACCGCGCCGGGAAGCGAACCGCGGGCCAAATGGCCGATTTGGCCGCGCGCCAGGTTGACCGGTTCTGCGAACGTCAACACCGCACCTTGCGCGGCCTGCAGGATCACCGGCCGCGCCTCCTGCCGGTCCTCGCCGCCGCCGGAGAACAGAATCAACGTGCAGGGCTTCAACTCCAGCCGGTGCGGATCCAACTCGCGGAGGTCCCGCAGCAGCAGCACGGCTCGGTCCGTGTCCAAGACCTTGGGCCGATCCCGTTCCCAGTTGCCGGGCGGAAACAGCATCTGCCATTGCTCCGTGCGCGGGTCGGCGCCGGGCGTCCAGTCGACTTCGCCAGCCTCCGCACGGGGCCTGGCCGCCGGCTCGATCAACGGCACGAACACCAGCCGGTACGCGAGAAACGCGACGACGACTGCGGCCAAGCTCGTAACAAAGCGGATGAAACGGGGAAACATGACTGCCGGTTCGGAATCACACCGCGTAGCTCCGAATCAGATCCTCCCAGCGATGCTTGGCTTTCAATAGCAACTCGACGACTTCCCGCACGGCCCCGCGACCGCCCGGCGCGGTCGTCACGTAGTGCGCCGCCGCGCGGACGTCCGCCGCGGCGTCGGCCACGGCCACGCTCAAGCCGACGTACTGCAGCAGCGACAGGTCGGTCAAATCGTCGCCGATATGGCAAACCTGGTCGGGCTGCAGTCCCAATTCGGCGATCACTTTCTTGCCCACCGGCAGCTTGTTCTCAAATCCTTGACGCACCACTTCCACGTTCAATTCGGCCGCACGCACCTTGACGATGTGCGACGTGCGGGCCGACAACACGCCAAACTTGAAACCGGCCTTCTGCCAGAGTTTGATCCCCAGCCCGTCGCGGATATGGAATTGCTTGATCTCGATGCCCTGGTTGTCAAAGTAGATCCCGCCGTCCGTCAGCACGCCGTCGACGTCCGAAAGGAGCAGTTCAACCCGTTTGCAGCGGTCCTCAATGTTCATCTACGTTCGACCTATGTATTCTACCATCTGGATAGACTGTCCGGCGGTGATAGCAGTGCTTGCCCTTCCTTGCGGAGGATCTCGCGGGCGGGTTGGGGAACCTGCCCCACGGCACTTCGTCAGCCGCGTGAAATTCGCGCGACTTAGGGGCGGGGGATTCTACCGGTTCCCGCAATTCGGGGCAATGTGGACATTGGCGACGCCGTGTTCGCGGGCGCGCATCAACCACGACGGCTTGGCCACGGGCTGCTACAAGGCGTGGGCGATGGATGGCAGTTTCTTCGGCGACGGCGGCGATCCGTTGTGTGCTGGCCCGCGTCCCGCCGTTCGCCCGTGCCCCATCGCCAACCACTCCCGATTGACATCGACCCCACTTACCGCGAACGAGGATTTCCCAGTACACTATGCCGACAGTCCATTAGCCAGGAGATCGGCCGATGCGAGTCTCATCTAGCGAGTCGATCGCGTTTGCCGTCGCTACGGTTCTTGTGTCAGGCAACTCAGCCAGAAACGGAACTAGAACCCGCGGGCAGCTTTGATGTCGTCGAAATCGCGGATGTGGTAGCCGATATCGAGGTAGTCCAGGGTCCGGCAGAGGGCGCGCAGCGCCACGCCGAAGCCATCGGGGCCGCTGAAGCCGCCGAACTGGCCGCCGCCCTTGACGTGCGGCTCCAGGTCCAAAAACACTCCGGGCACGCCGCGCTTCTTCAGCTTCTTCTCCAGCTTGGGAATCAATTCGCGGAAATCGCGTAGGATCGCTTCGTGGCCCGTATCGCCGCGGTCCGCCGGCACGAAGTGCTTCAGCGCCTCCTCGTCCACATGGTCCGTCTTCTTGGCAGGGTGCGGATGGCGATAGTCCTTGATGTGCAGCCAGCCCAAACCGGGTTTCATCTCGCGAAACTGCGCGAGGCACTCATCCGCCGAGTAACCCATCGTGACGATGTTGGCGCCGTCGAAGATCAGCATCAGCGCCGGATGATCCACCTGGCGATGGATCTCGGCCAGCAAACTGCCGCTCTGGCCGACAAGGTTGGCCTCCAATTCCAAGCCGAAAATCAAATCGCTGCGGTGGCACATTTCCGCGATCTTGCCCAGCTGGTCCACGACCTGCGGCAAATGCTGCCACGCATCGGTGCCCCGCGGATGATAGAAGGAGAACCCACGGATCAGCTTCGTCTCGAACGCATGGGCCAACTCGCAGGCCTGTTTGACGTCCTGATCCAGGTACTTCTTGAAGGGCACAAACCGGTTGTGGGTGCCGTCGTCCACGTCCAACAACTTGACCTTTCCGATCGGCGATCCGATCGAAGACACGTTCAGTCCGTACTCGTCCTGCAGGTGCCGAATCTTGGCGATCTCCGTCTTGGTCAACTGCATGACGTTTTTCACGCCTTGGCCGGCATCGATAAAGCGAATCGTGTAGTATTGCAACCCCAGGGCAGCGAAGGCCGCAAACTGCTGCTCGGCGGTCTTCTGGTTGGCGGCTTCATCGGCAAAACCGGACAGGATCACTGAGGGATTTTCGGCCATGGAAGTCGTCCTCCGCGGGTACAAGGTGAGCGTGGCGCTGAACGAAAAGGCCATTTTGCAGCCACTGGACGCGGCATGCAAGTAGGCTGAATGCGAGATGCGAGATGCGAGATGAGGGATGCGAGATGAGGGATGCGAGATACGGGATGCGAGATACGGGATGCGAGCTGAATCATGGCCGCATCACGCCACCGCCTTGGAATCGTCGATGTTCGGTTCCATTTCCCCCCGCAGCAGGTATTGGTGGATGTCCTTGGCGGCAGCTTTGCCGGCGCCCATGGCCAGAATCACGGTGGCGCTGCCGGTCACGATGTCGCCGCCCGCCCAGACGCCCGGGCGCGAAGTCGCCCCGGCTTCGTTGGTCACGATGTAGCCGCGCCGGTTCAGATTCAAGCCCTTCGTCTGCCGCGTCAGGAGCGGGTTCGCGCCGGAACCGATGGCCACGATGACCAGGTCCGCGTCGATCCGCAGCTCGCTGCCGGGCTTGGGCACCGGGCGCCGCCGTCCGGAATCGTCGGGCTCGCCCAATTCCATTTCCTGGCAGCGCACTTGACGCACCGTGCCGGTCTCGTTCCCGACGTATTCGACCGGCGTACACAGGAATCGAAACTCGATGCCTTCCTGCTCTGCGTGATGGACCTCCTCCGCGCGGGCCGGCAATTCTTCACGCGAGCGGCGGTACAGCACGTAGACCGATTGCGCGCCCAGACGCCTGGCCGTACGGGCCGCGTCCATGGCCACATTGCCTCCGCCGACGACGCAGACCCGCGTCCCGCGGGCCACCGGCGTGTCGTAGTTCGGGAAATCGTAAGCCTTCATCAGGTTGACGCGGGTCAGGTACTCGTTGGCAAAGTAGACGCCGCCGAGGTTCTCGCCGGGAATGTTCATGGCCTGAGGCAATCCCGCGCCCACGCCCACGAAAACAGCGTCGAAGCCTTCTTCCTTCAGCAGTTCGTCGAGCGTGATCGACTTGCCGATGACCTGGTTCAGCTCCAGTTTCACGCCCAGCCGCCGCAGGTAATCGACCTCCGCCCGCACGATGTCCTTGGGCAAGCGGAATTCGGGAATCCCGTACACCAGCACGCCGCCGGCCTGGTGAAAGGCCTCAAAAATCGTCACTTCGTGGCCCAGGCGAACCAGATCGCCGGCCACCGTGAGTCCCGCCGGCCCCGCGCCGACGACGGCCACTTTTTTTCCCGTCGAGGCGACTCGTTCGGGCAACTCGACGAGGTCGTTCTCCCGCTCGTAATCCGCCGCGAACCGCTCCAGCGCACCGATTGCCACCGGCTCGCCCCGCTTGCCGAGCACGCATTGGCCTTCGCATTGACTCTCCTGCGGGCAGACGCGGCCACAGACGGCCGGCAGGCAATTGCTGGCCTTGATCTGCCGTGCGGCTTGCGCGAACCGGCCCTCGGCGATCAGCTTCAGAAAGGCGGGGATGTCCACCTGCACCGGGCAGCCGTCCATGCACTTCGGTTTGCGGCACTGCAGGCAGCGTTGGGCCTCCTGGCGCGCTTGCTCCGGAGTGTAACCCCGCGGCACTTCGAGGAAGTTTTCAATTCGCGCCTGCGCCGACTGCTCCGGCATCCGCAGACGGGGAGGCAGTTTGACTCGCTTTTCGGTCATGACGTTTCCCTTGCTTTCGCTCACTCGCGGTCCGCCAGTTGGAGATGGCGTTCGAGGGAGCAGGACTCGTGCTCGGTGTACGTTTTCTGGCGGGCCATCAGCAGCGTCCAGTTGACCTGGTGGCCGTCGAACTCGGGGCCGTCCACGCAGGTAAACCGCGTTTGGCCGCCCACGTCCACGCGGCAACCGCCGCACATGCCGGTGCCGTCGACCATGATCGTGTTCAAGCTGACCATCGTCTTGACGCCGAACGGCTGGGTGGCGGCTGCGCAGAATTTCATCATCACTGCGGGGCCGATCGCATAGACGCAGGAAATGGACTTGCCGGCGTCGTCACGCAGCAATTCGACCAGCGGTTCGGTCACCAGCCCCCGGCGGCCGGCGCTGCCGTCGTCGGTGGTGATGGTGTGCTGATCGCTGACGGCGGCCAGGCGGGCGGTCCAAAACAACAAGTCGCGCGTCCTCGATCCCTGAATGGTAATCACGCGGTTCCCGGCCTGGTAGAAAGCGCGGGCGATGGGGTAGATCGGCGCAGCGCCCACGCCGCCGGCCACCATCACGACCGTGCCGGGATGGTCGAGTTCTGAGGGCACGCCCAGCGGGCCGATCACCGCGTGCAGCGATTCCCCTTCGTCCATCCGTGACAGCTTCAGCGAACTGGTGCCCACGACCGCCAACACCATCGTGATGGTGCCTTCCTGGCGGTCAAAGTCGGCGATGGTCAACGGGATGCGCTCGCCGCTGTCATCCGTCATGACCACCAGGAACTGGCCCGGCTGGGCTTTCTTCGCGATTCGCGGAGCCGCCACGACCAGTTCGTAGATTTTCGGCCCCAACACAGTTTTTCGCAGGATCTGACTCATGAGGTTCGTAGCTTCCACTGCTAGCGGCGGAGACGGACGGCCACGTGCGCCGTCCGAGTACGCTCGAACTTGTCCTATATCGAACGCCGGCCCGGACGAACTTTTGCCGAAAAGAACGGATCGGGACCAGGTTCCAGGGCGTCAAATGAGGAACTGGGGACGGCGCTAGCCTGTCGTTTTCACACACCATCTTCGCGTGCGGCGACCCAGGACATGACCAGGGCAGACCAAAGGCCGACCAGCAACAGCATCAACGCGAAGAGGGCCACCCGCCAGACGACCACCGTGGTGCCGAAGAACAGCGGCCACGCCACGACGGCCGGGACGGCGGTCACGGCGAGGATCGTCAACAGCGTCGCCGCGTTGCTTTCCATTTTCAACACGCGCGCCATGACGGGGATCGTCAACAAAGGCCACAGGACGGCGACGGCCAGCACGCCGAGCATCCACGCCCAGTGAAGCGTTTGGCCCGGGGACGATTCAGCCGGCCGCGCGGCGGGAAAGTCATCTGCCAGCAACGGCTGCTCGCTGCCCAACTCAAACGCCCGCAGGCTAAAAGAGACCGCGGCCTGACCGTCCCCCTGTTCCAGCCGCTGGACGCGCCCGAACATCACCACCTCGGCGCCCGCTGTTTTGGCAATGCTGAGCGCCGTGGCCGCGTCGGTCACGTCCTGCCGGGGCACTCCGGCCATGTCGAACAACTCGTCCATCAGTTCCCGAACCTTCCCCTTGTCCACCGGACGGTATCCGCCGTCCCGCTCCAGCGCCCGCCGGACGCCTTGCGTCACCAGCAACTCGCGGTCGCCCTCCAGCGGCAGAACCAGCGTGGGCCGCAGCGCGCGCTGCGGCCGCGGTAGCGCGCGCGGCACGTCGCGGCACGCGGCGTCGACCGCCTCTTGGAGCGTGGCGGGAACTGGTGGCGGCGATTCACCCGAACCGGATTGACGCCAGCCCCAGACACCCACCCCCAATGCCAGCGCCGCGATGGCCAGGAACCGCACGTGCCGTAGCAAGGACAGGAAGAACATCACCGGAAAGAACATCCGGCCGGCAAACTTCAGCAGTCCCTTCATCGCGGCAACTCCCGATTCGGGCAATTCGCATAATTCGTGGTTCGTTGGCCGTATCTGTTCGTAGTCGTTCGCGTTCTAGCGCCAGGATTTTGGAT
The DNA here is from genome assembly GCA_964486845.1 of uncultured Pirellulaceae bacterium. Taxonomy (GTDB): domain Bacteria; phylum Planctomycetota; class Planctomycetia; order Pirellulales; family Pirellulaceae; genus Anammoximicrobium. Next base: position 3,976 of record CAZAQY010000232.1, on the reverse strand, counting down.
GGCCCGACTTTGACGTGTCGCCGCTACACGCCCTCTTGCCGAAACTTGTCGTACCGCGCCAGTTCCCGTGCGCTGACCGACGGGCGGCTCCGAGCCAGTCCGCGCTGCACGTCTTCCGAACGCACGGGAACGGGGCGACCCACATTCATCGCTTCCTCGAACACCGGATCGACGATGCGGTCCACCAACCCCTGCAGGTCCGCGCCAGAGAACCCGGCGGTTCGAGCCGCCAGATCGTCCAGGCTAATGCCGTCTTCGCACGGCACGCGGCCCAACGAGTTGCCCAAGATGAACCGCCGTGCAGGTTGGTCGGGCAGGCCGATGTAGATCTGCTCGCCGAACCGGCCGGGCCGCAACGCCGCCGGATCCATGTCCCAGGGCCGGTTGGTGGCGCCCAGCAACAGCAGGCCCGCCGGCCCGTCCTTGACCCCGTCCACCTGCGCCAGGAACTCGGGAATCAACCGGTTCATCACCGTCGACTGGCCGCCGCGACGGGCAACCAACGATTCGGTCTCATCGAAAAACACGACCGCCGGCAATCGCCGCCGCGCGGTGGCGAACAGGTCGCGCAAGTTCTGTTCGGCCTCGCCGACCCACTTGCTCATCACCTCGCTGCACTGCACGTTGTAGAACGGCGCGTCCAGTTCCGTGGCGATCGCTTTGGCCATCATCGTCTTGCCCGTCCCCGGCGGGCCGTACATCAAGACGCCACCGCCCGGCTTGCGGCCATACTCGCTCGCCAATTGCGGATTGCGGAAGGGCAGGATCACGCGGCGGCGGATCAGGTCCTTGACCGCCTGCAATCCGGCGATGTCGTCGAACCGGATGCCCGGCTTGTCCAGCACCTGCCAGCGGCGCCCGGCCGCAGGCGACTCGCCCGCCGGCTCGTCGCCCGCGCCGTTCGAGCTGCCGGCTGAGCCCGCAGTACGCGGCTGCGGGGGCGCGTCGTCCGGGATGCGGCGGGCCATTTCCAGCAGTCTCAATCCCTTCTGCTTACGGGCCTCACGCGCCGCCGCATCGCCCGGTTCGGCGGCCAGGGCTAGCAACTCGCGGCTGGCCAACAACAGTTCCCGCCGGGCGTCGGCGAATCGCAACTGAAAAGCGAGTACGCCGTGGCGGCGAGCGTGACGCAGAAGAAGTCGATCGCCCGCAAGATCCAGGATATCCGCACGCGGCGGATGGGCGTCGATACGCGAGTGTCGTACCTGCAGAAGATGCTGCGGACGGTCAACGGATTCCTGTTGATCAAGGAGAACATGGCGTTCTTCGACAAGATGGGCGTCGCCTCGGCGCTGGCCGAGATGGACATGAGCGAGATCGAAGCGTTCATCAACGAGGCGACGATCGAGGGCACGCTGCAGCAGGAGAAGCTGGCGGCCATGTTGCAGCAGGTGACCGACGGCGTCGAGCAGATCTCGGCGTCGGCCAGCGACAGTTCGCTCGATGAACTGATGGCCGAGTTGGACGGCGAAGTGGCGGAGCAGGCCGCGTCGGCGGGCGTGGAGACGGACCGTGAGTTGAGCAGCGTGATGTCGGAATTGGACGCGGCTATCTCGCGCGGTGCGCAGGCTGCGCGGCAGGCCCAGCAGGAGCGCCCGCCCGTCGCGGCCTCCCCCGTCAAGGACCAGCCCGTCGAGGGCGCTGCGGCGGAAGCCGCCAAGGAGGCCTGATGCGATGGCAGGCCAGTCGGACGATTTTGCGCGGCAAGTGGTCTCGCTGATCGACGCGGGCAACGGAGCGTTGGGCCGCCACGACCGGCGGGCCGCAGCGGTCAGCTATGCCCGGGCCGGCGAGTTGCTGTTCCAGCAGGCCGCCGCGACGCGCCGTTACGACGACAAACTACGGCTGGCCCAACGGGCGCGGCAGTTGCTCGAATCGGTCCGCGCCCTGAAGGGCGAGACCGCCGAGCCGACGGCAGCGGACACGGATTCGCCGTGCACGGCGGTTCGGCCCGAGCCCGGCACGGCTGGCGGGTCGCGCGTTGCCACCGGCGTCACGTTCGCCGACATTGCGGGGTTGGAGGATGTGAAAGAAACGTTGCGGCTGCGGATGATCTATCCGGCCCGCAACCCGGAGGCGCTCAGCCGGTATGGATTGGCGATGGGCGGCGGGATGCTGCTGTTCGGTCCTCCCGGCACAGGCAAGACGATGGTCGCGCGGGCGGTGGCCGGCGAGTTGGAGACGCCGTTCTTTGCGATCAAGCCGTCGGATATCCTGAGCCAGTACTACGGCCAGAGCGAAGCCCGACTGGCGGAGTTGTTTGAGACGGTTCGCGGCTGCAGCCAAGGGGCAGTGGTATTCGTGGACGAGATCGACGCCATCGGCGCGTCGCGCAGCCGGGCCGACGCCAGCGAGCCGTCGCGGCGATTGTTGAACCAACTGCTGAACGAACTGGACGGCGTACACGGCCGGCCGAAGGGCTTGCTGTTCCTGGCGGCGACCAACGAGCCGTGGCTGCTGGACCAGGCTCTGCTGCGGCCGCCTCGGTTTTCGGACAAGTGTTATATTCCGTTGCCCGACCTGACCGCGCGCCGCAAGCTGCTCGAATTGCGGCTGGCTGGATGCCCGCTGGCCGTCGACCTGGACCTGGACCGGTTGGCCGAGCGGACGGCGGGGTTCAGCGGCGCGGACCTGGTCGAGTTGTGCGAGCGGGCCAAACAGATCCCGTTCCGCGAAGCCATCCTGCACGGCAGCGACCGGCCCGTGGGGCAAGCGGACCTGGACGAAGCTCTCAGCCGCGTCCGACCGTCAGTCACGCCGGACAGCCTCCAGCGGTACGAACGGTTCGTGCAAGGAGCCGAGTAACAGGCAGGTAGCGAGGAGGAACCACGAATGACACGAATAACACGAATGAGGAAAGAGCCAGGCAATGATATTTCTCTTCGATTCGTGTAATTCGTGTTATTCGTGGTTCTTCGACAGCCTCTTGCCCTGCGAGAAACAGAATTCGATTGGGAGAATGATCTGGTGAACCACTCGGAAGGCAAGCCGTGGAACGATCGCGACGGGGTTCCCACGTTGGCGCCCGACGCCGCGTCGCCGGGGGTGGCGGGCGCGGGCGTGCAGGTGGGCAATTTTCAATTGCAGACGCTGCTGGGCCGCGGCGGGATGGGCGAGGTGTGGAAGGCGTGGGACACGAAGGCCGAGCGGCCTGTGGTGCTGAAACTGGTGCCGCGCGAACTGCAGCGGGCCGCCGAAGAGATGGCCCGCGTGCGGGACACGTTCCGGCGGGTGCATGCGTTGCAGCATCAGCATATCTGCCCGCTGTACCTGCTGGACGAAGACCCGCAGTTCGGCTGGTATCTGGTGATGAAGTTCATCGACGGGCAGACGCTGTCGTCGTATCGAGCGACGTATGCTGCTCGGCACGGTTCGTTTCCGGTCGAACAGCTTGTGAAGGTTTTGCTTCCGGTGGCTGCGGCGTTGGATTACGCGCACGGTGAAAAGGTGATCCATCGGGACATCAAGCCTCAGAACATTTTGGTCGTTGGCGAGGCGTCGGACGTTCAGGTAGTGGATTTTGGCTTGGCAGCCGAGATTCGCACGACGGTCAGCCGTTACACGCGGATCCAGATGGACACTTCTGGTACTCGTCCGTACATGGCGCCGGAGCAGTGGCGTGGTCAGTTCCAGGACGCGCGCACGGATCAATACGCGTTGGCGGTGGTTGCTTACGAGTTGTTGGCGGGTCGTCTTCCTTTCGAGTCGGCCGATTTCGATATTCTGCGGGCGTGCGTATTGAACGATCCGCCGGAAGGCATCGAGGGCCAGCCGGATTGGGTGAACCGTGCGTTGTTGGTTGGCCTGGGCAAACGTCGCGATGAACGGTTCGAGAGTTGTGTAGGTTTGGTGCGGGCGATCGAGCGCGGAGAAGGACTTTCGGGATCAGTTGCAAGGCCACCGGAGCCCACGGCGAAGGTGAGAGTTGTGACGCGGGCGCACGCCACTCCAGCGGCGACTGCGGAGCGGTTGCGTT
>CAZAQY010000231.1:0-13174 GCA_964486845.1 uncultured Pirellulaceae bacterium | reverse complement strand
ACCGTCACGCGCTTGCTCGAACGAGCCGTTGGGGAGGCCATCGGCCGCCCCTTGAGCTTGAGCGACGCTGGCTGCACAAACCAGCACGAGGCCGCCCACAATCATCATGGTGTTTGCTGTTCCGTGTCTCATGGTTCCCTTTCCTTTCCGAGCAACGCGCCGTCACCGATCCGGGTCAGCTGTCGAGGATATCAGGCATGGCGATGCCCGCCTAGGACCAGGCGGTCTTTCCTGGCATATTGCTGGCGCTTATGACATCGCGTTGGGCGTGGCACGGCCTACTTGTTGGCCGTGTTGACGCGGCGTGGCACGGCCTACTTGTTGGCCGTGTTGACGCGGCGTGGCACGGCCTACTTGTTGGCCGTGTTGACGCGGCGTGGCACGGAAAAGCGCGTGGCTCGATGGCGACAACGCGCGCGGCAAGAAAAACCGCTTGGTCCAGAAGGCGACACGCTACGCCGCATCCCGGTAGGTTTGCCGCGAGGATTTGGCAGACGGTCCCTGTGGGTCCTGCCTACGCCCACTGTTCAGCGCGGCAGGCGGTGTTTCGAGCAGAAAAAACTCGACGTCGCGGCGAACCCTGCCCGCGTGCGCCAGATGACCGCCGATGCCAAACAGGGCGCAGATTCGCCCCCCGAAGTGCGCGTAGGCCGCGCCGCGCTTCCCATCCCGCAGCAGCGATGCGAAGACCGTGAACGGGTGACACACGAGGGAAGCCGCCAGGCCGTTGACCGCAGCGTGCCGCCAGAAGACACACTCCGCGCCGCGTCCGGAACGGAACGACAACGGAACATCCGGCACGGCGGTGGAGGACGTTCGCACGACGCTGTCCGCTGCCAGCACGGCTCGATAGCCCAGCGCCTGCAGAGACAATGCGAAATCCACATCCGCCCAGTCGACATCCAGCCGTTCGCAGAATCCGCCGATGGCTTCCCAAATCCAACGACGGTAAAACCCGGCGAACAGCCCCGGACCGACAATCTCGCGGAGCAGGACGCGCGAGTCCTCCGAACGCGCGGCGCCCGCGGCATGACACACTCGGCGGCCACCCCGCGCATAGCGCAGTCCCGCCGCCATGATTCGGTCCTCGTCGGCCGCATCCACCAGGATCGGGGCTACCGCACAGACTTGAAGATCGCGGAAGGATGCGAGGGCGGAGTCCGTCCAGCCATCGGTCGCCAGCACGCCGGGCTGCAACACATGGACGATGTCGCCCTGGGACGCGCGGCATCCCGCATTGATCATCTGCGACGAACCTGCATCCTGTGGGACGGGGACGAAACGAACCTCGCCCGCCAAGTCGTAGGGATCATCGTACACCTGGGAATGGACGACGATCACTTCGCACTCCGCCGGCCGGTTCTGCAAAACCGAAGCGAGTGTATCTTCGAAGGAATCGTTGTCCGCCCACAGCGGGATGATGATGGACAGCCGGCACACGGGTCACCTTCCTTGCTTCTCTGCTCGTCTTATTTCGACCGATTTGCCTGGAAAAGTTAATACGAACGATAGAAACAGATTGGCGAACTTGGCGCAGCGAGGGGGAGGCCAAGCCTCGCACCCCTGGCTTGATCACACGCCTGCAAAGCGGCGTCACCGCTAGGGCACACGAAAAAGCGTCCTGCGGCCAAGCCGCAGAACGCTTGCTGGCATGTAGATAAACCCAATCCAAATCTCAATTTCGGCTCAGCGACGGGTATGGATCCGAAGTATCCGACTTCTTGCCTTCCGCCCGCCTGACGGCTTCCAGGGTCACGCGCATGGCGACTGCGAGTTCCTGGGGCGAGAAGTACTTTTCGGTGTACCCATTGCTCAGTTTCACCCGGTCCTTGGCCGCGAGTTGCTCCCAGCTCAGCCCGTCGGTAAAGTGCCAGGCCGCCGCCTGGGCCGCATTCTGAGTCACTTCGCCGCGTCCCAGCATCTTGCACACTTCGGCCACACGCTGATCTTGAGTGAACGACTCGATGGGGCGAATCTCATAAGGCACCCGCGGATTCGGATCTGTCTTCCCGTGCTCCAGGCAGACCGTGGCAACCTGGATCTTTCCGACTTTGCCGGGAGCCACATTGAACATGCCTCCCATGCCTCCCATGCCGCCCATACCGCCCATCATCCCCCCGCCCATAGCTTGGTTCTGCCCACCGCCGCCGCCACCAACTCCACCGCCTCCCAAGCCGCCGCCACCAAAGCCGCCGCCACCAAGGCCGCCGATCTGAGCCAGAACGGGCACCCCGGCGAAGGCCTCCGGGAGTTTGATTTCCAGCGGCTGTTTAGCCTTGTTCTCAATCAACACGTTCGCTTCCTTGGCATCCTTCGGAATCAGCTTGACGGCGATGTCCCCCGCCTTGATGGCCTCGAACAACTCCACCCGCTTGGCTGCCGGACCGGCCTTGTCCGCCGCGTTGGCGGAAAACACGATCGCCACGACACTCACGACCGCTACCACCGTTGTGATCGTACGCTCAAATGAAACTCGCATGTGATTACTCCTGCCTCTCTTCAAGATGTCGCAGCCTTGGTTTGACGTCAAAGACCAAGCGCGAACTGCGTGCCCTATCCGTAAAGATAGCTGGTCGAATCGAGAATTCCAACAGTTTTATTCGGCACTTGACGTAGGTGCCCAAGGTTTTTCCTGGCCAAAAATCCTCCAAACTGGTGGCCTAACCGCTGCGCAATCCCTCACGGGCGAAGGATGCGGTGGCTTCGATAACCCCGTTCATCGGACGAATTACCCTCGACAGGACGTGGGCGGGACCGGCGCAAAATCGTCATTTGCCCTAGAAGCAGGGCTTCCCTCGTGCAATCGTGGTTGACCGCTCGCCCCCAATCGCGATAAACTGCCTCTTTGGAAGATGTTGCGCGCTTTCACTGCTCAAACAAGACCGCCTGCATCCCTGCAACGGATAACAATAAACCATGGAAACCCTGGAACGTATTTGGGAAATCATCGGCCTGGCATTCAGCGGCCTTCTCAAAGGAGTCGAACGCGGCGTGACGTCGCTGTTCGGCTCGTCCAACGCTCGTTACATCCGCCGACTGCAGCCCATTGTGGACGCCGTCAATAACTTGGGGTCCAAGTACGAGGCGATGTCGGACGCGGAGTTGCGAGAGCAGACCGCCAGGTTTCGCGAGCGCCTGCGAGCGGGCGAAACGCTGGACGATCTGTTGGTCGAAGCGTTTGCGGTCTGCCGCGAGGGTGGCCGGCGGTTCATCGGCCTTCGTCATTACGACGTCCAGTTGATCGGCGGCGTCGTGCTGCATCGGGGTTCGATTGCCGAGATGGTGACGGGGGAAGGCAAGACGTTGGTGGCCACCTTGCCCGCCTACTTGAACGCCCTGGAAGGCAAGGGCGTCCACGTGGTGACCGTCAACGATTACCTGGCGCGCCGCGACATGGAATGGATGGGCCCGCTGTACATGGGCTTGGGTCTGACGGTGGGTGCCATCCAAAGCGATATGCCGGTGCTGGAACGTCAGCGGGCCTACGCCTGCGACATCACGTACGGGACGAACAACGAGTTCGGCTTCGATTACCTCCGCGACAACATGCGTCCGGCCGCCCGCGGCGACGAGCGGTATCCGAAGGAATATCAGCAATCCCAGGGCCGGCTGAACTATGCGATCGTCGACGAGGTGGACAACATTCTGATCGACGAAGCTCGGACGCCGCTGATTATTTCCGGTCCGGCCTACGACGACGTTCGCAAGTATTCCGAGGCCGACCGCATCGCGCGGATGTTGAAACGCGATATGCACTTCGTGGTCAACGAGAAAGACCACACGGCCCACATGACCGACGAGGGCGTCCGCGAAGCCGAGCGACTGGCGGGCGTCGAGAGCTTCTACACGGCCGGCAACATGGAATGGCCGCACCTGCTCGACAACGCCCTCAAGGCCCACTACCTGTACCAGAAAGACGTCCGGTACGTGATCAAGGAAGGCCGGATCGTGATCGTCGACGAGTTCACCGGGCGGTTGATGGAAGGCCGCCAGTGGAGCGACGGCCTGCACCAGGCGGTCGAGGCCAAGGAAGGCGTCAAGATCAAGGAGGAAACGCAGACGCTGGCCACGATCACGCTGCAGAACTTCTTCAAGCTGTACAACAAGATCGCCGGCATGACCGGCACGGCGATGACGGAGGCCAACGAGTTCTGGAAGATCTACAAGCTGGAAGTGATCGCCATCCCCACCAACCGGCCGCTCCGCCGACTGGAACATCCCGATGTGATCTACCGAACGGAGCGCGAAAAGTTCAAAGCGGTGGCTGACGAAATCGAGCAGATGCACCGCTACGACCTGCTCGCCACGGCGAACGGGGAAATCCTCGTCGGCACGATCCTCAAGGAGCAAGACGGCGCCGTGGATTTCCAGGCCGTCGAAACGCGCCGCCGCGAGACGATCCCCCAGGACAAGATCAAAGAAATCCGGCCTCGCGGCCGGCCCATTCTGATCGGCACGGTGTCGATCGAGAAAAGCGAGCGGCTGTCGGCGATGCTGGACAAACGGGGCGTCAAGCACCAGGTGCTCAACGCCAAGCACCACAAGCGCGAGGCGGAGATCATCGCGCAGGCCGGCCGCCTGGCCGCCGTCACGATCGCCACCAACATGGCCGGCCGCGGCACGGACATCGTTCTGGGCGGCAATCCGGAGACCATGGCCTGGGCGCGGCTGCAGGACAAGTACGAGACGCGGCTCGACGTGCCCCGCGACGAATGGGACTCGCTGGTCGCCGAAATCGAACGCCAAGAGAACATGAAGGAGGAGGGCGATCACGTCAAACGGATCGGCGGCCTGCACGTGATCGGCACGGAACGACACGACGCGCGGCGAATCGACCTCCAGCTGCGCGGCCGCTGCGGACGTCAGGGCGACCCCGGCAGCAGCCGCTTCTTCCTCTCGCTGGAAGACGACTTGATGCGCATCTTTGCGGGCGAGTGGGTCAGGAAGATCTTGGAATCGCTGGGCATGAAGGAAGGCGAAGCGATCGAGAGCCGCATGGTGACGCGGCGGATCGAAGCGGCACAGAAGAAGGTCGAAGAACGCCACTTCGAAAGCCGCAAGCACCTGTTGGAATACGACGAGGTGATGGACGAGCAGCGGAAACGGGTCTACGGCTACCGGCAGCGGATTCTGGACGGCGCCAGTTGCCGGGAATTGATCCTGGAATCGGTCCGGCACCAGATCGATCATCACCTGGGCACCTACTTGGGCCGCGATTTCGGCGTCGAGACGTTCACGGAATGGGCCGGCAAGCGGCTGGCTACGACCCTGGAGCCCCGCGATTTCCGGGGCATGGACTTTGCCCAGGCAGAACGCTACGCGCGGGACGAAGCCGAAAAGTTCGCTGAGACCCAGGTGCTGGACGCCATCGAAGAGAACTTGCCGGAGGTCGGGGACGAGGAAGACCCGGAAGAATGGAACTGGCTGGCGCTGACCAAGTTCGTCAATGCGCGCTGGGGCCTGAATCTGCGGGACCGGGACCTGCGCAAGGCCGGCCGCGAGGGGACCGCCGAGTTGCTCATCGAACGGGCTCGCGAAGCGATCGGCCGCGTGGAATTGGACGAAGGCGCCGCCTTCCTGCGGGAGGATTTCGGCCTGCGCAGCGCCATCGGCTGGGTGAAGCACAAGTTCGGCATCGAACTGGACTTTGAGGACGTGCGGGAACTGGAGCCGAATGAGCTGAAAGACCTGGTCTATGCCCGGGCCGTGAAGGCCTACGATGAAAAGGAAGCGCAGTACCCCGTCATGGCGGCCCTGTATCGCTTCTCGTCGGGCGCCGGCCGATCGCGGCTGGACCGCGAAAACCTGATCGCCTGGGCCAGCCAGCGGTTTGAGGCCCCGCTGTCGCTCGAAGACCTCAAACACAAGCAGCGCGAAGATATCCGCGCGGTGCTCATGGAACATAGCCGGGCGTACCAGCAGCGGGCTCAGCAGCTGTTGAGCGAAGTCCGCCGGAAGGTGGCCGAATTGTTTCTCGACATGGACGACCGGCAGCCGGCAAGCGCGATCGCCGGCAGCAACGGCGTCCTGAAGTCGTTGACGGATTGGATGAACTCGACCTTCGACTGCGAAATCGCCGAAGAAGATCTCCGGCGGCTGACGCGCGAGGAACTCGAACGCAAGCTCAGCGATGTCGTGGAAGAGCGTTACCGCCCCGAGATGCGCCGCATGGAACGTGCGGTGCTGCTGCAGATTGCCGATGCCGCCTGGAAAGACCACCTGTTGGCGATGGACCACCTGCGCAGCTCCGTGGGCCTGGTTGGCTACGCCCAGGTCGACCCCAAGGTGGAATACAAGCGCGAAGGCATGCGGCTGTTCGAGTCGATGTGGGAGTCCATCGGCGGACGCGTCACGGACCTGGTGTACCGCATGGAGCAGCTGGACGAAAGCTTCGTCGGCAGCACCTTTGTGGAAACCGCCGCCAGCCACGCCGCGGCCGAGACCGCCAGCGATATTGCCAAACAGCAACAGCAGGCGATCCAGAATAGCCAAGGCGAGGTGGTCGTCGAGACGATCCGCAACCGCGGCCCGCGCGTGGGGCGGAACGACCCCTGCCCCTGCGGCAGCGGTAAGAAATACAAGAATTGCTGCATGCGAAAAATGAGTGGGGTGTAACTCGGCCGTGTGCGATGTTGGGCCCCAACCGCGCGATCAATCCTTGACCGACTGACTCAACCCTACGGCAGCCAAGTCGCCTCATGCCTTACCTGCTCAACCTGGTCTACCTGCTGCTGTTGGTCCTCTGCTCGCCGTGGCTGGTCTACGCGGCGATCCGGAAGGGCAAGTACCGGACGGGCTTCAGAGCCAGACTGTTGGGCCGTGTCCCGGTCCGGCAAGGGGCGGAGCGCTGCCTGTGGCTGCACGCGGTCAGCGTCGGCGAAGTCAATCTGCTGGGCCCGCTGCTGGCGCGGTTGGAACAGCAGCACCCGGATTGGGTGTACGTGATCTCCACGACGACCAAGACCGGATTTGAACTGGCCAAGGTGAAATACGCCCCCCGCACGGTTTTCTATTGCCCGCTGGACTTCAGCTGGGCCGTGCGGTCGGCGATGAAGCGCATCCGTCCGAACCTGCTGGTGCTGGCGGAATTGGAACTCTGGCCCAATCTGATTTGGGCGGCGAAGAGGCACGGCGCCAAGGTGGCCGTCGTCAACGGACGGCTGAGCGATCGCAGTTTTCGCGGCTACCAACGCGTCCGCCCCCTGGTGGCCCGCTTGCTGCAGTCCCTGGATGCGATCGCGGCGCAGAACGACGAATACGCCGAGCGATTCTGCCGGCTGGGCGCGCGGCCCGAGTCCGTGTACCGGACCGGTTCGGTCAAGTTCGACGGCGCCCAGACGGATCGCGACAATCCGAAAACGCGGCAGTTGGCCGACCTGGCCGGCATTCACCCCGACGACGTGGTGTTCCTGGCCGGCAGCACGCAGGAGCCGGAGGAGCAGCTGGCGCTGGACGTGTACCGCGAACTGGCCCCCGCCTACCCGCGACTGCGTCTGATCGTCACCCCGCGGCACCCGGAACGGTTCCAGGAAGTCGCCGAGTTGCTGGACCGTTCGGGCCTGCCCTGGCAGCGCCGCCGCCGGCTGGAAGAAGACGGCAGCGACCCGCGGGCCCGCGTTCTGCTGGTGGACGCCATGGGCGAACTGGGCGCTTGGTGGGGCAGGGCGCAGATCGCCTTCGTCGGCGGCAGCATGGGCGCGCGGGGCGGTCAGAACATGATCGAGCCCGCCGCGTACGGCGCGGCGGTCGCGTTCGGCCCCAATACCAGCAACTTTCGCGATGTGGTGGCCCTGATGCTTGCGCGCCAAGCCGCCGTGGTCGTCGCCGACGGCGAGCAACTTGCCGCCTTCGTCCGCCGCTGCCTTGCCGAGCCCGATTTCGCCGCCGAACTCGGCCGGCGAGCCCGCCAACTGGTCCTGGAACAAGTCGGTGCCGCTGACCGAACCTGCCAACTTCTCGAGTCGCTGAGGTGCTGAAGAGCGAACCCGCCCCCGGCGATCCGCGATCCTTCACGAACTCGTCCGGCGGGGAACATCTTGGGCCTGGAGGCGTTTCCTTCCGGGCTCACGTGAACTATCATCCCTGATTGCCACCTCCGATTTTCAGTTTCCACGAGAGAAAGGGAAAACCATGCATCGACGCGAACTGCTCAAGACCGCCGGTTCGGTCGCCGCCTTGGCCGCCGTCACGGCGACTACGCAGACGGCGGACGCCACGCCCCAGGCCGGCGGCGGGAAACCCAAGATTCACTACCAAGACGAAGAACTGCTGGGCGCCGGCGGCAAATTCGACGTGGAAAAGGGTAAGGATGCTGTCGAGGCTCTCTGCAAGTACCACGGCTACCCGATCTTCCCGGGCTTCCGCGACGGGCTGTGGATCTCGGACTACGGCCAAGGCAAGTTCACCAAGGTCGGTCTGGCCGCCTACATCTTTGTCAACAACGTGGAAGACCGTTACATGATGATGGACATCTTTCTCTTGCCCGGTCAAATGCTGCCGGAGCACTGGCACGTGGAGGGCGAAGGGAACCCGGCCAAACGCGAAGGATGGCTGGTGCGCTGGGGCGTGAGTCATATCGTGGGCATCGGCGAGCCGAATCTGGGCGAGGATGTGATCGTCCCCAAACTCCACTGGGATGGCAAAACCACCACGGAGCATGAGGTCGTCGCTACGCCGGGGACGTTTGTCAAGCTGGCCAAAGTCGAGTCGCGGCACTGGCAATATGCCGGACCGGAAGGAGCCATCATCACCGAAGTGGCCAATGTCCACACGGGCTCCGCCGTCCGGCATACGGACCCGAAGCTGAATGAGTATTTTCTGAAGCAGTAAGCGGAGACGCTTCTGCCGGTTTCCGCTTGCCCCTGGTCAGGCCGGGATCACGAATCGGTCATCGCGTACGGGAGGCTGAACTGGTGCGCGTCGCGATGCGGCACCAGTTTCGTGCCGGGACACAAACGGCCGGTGCGCGAGTCGACCGTGAAGACGTCGATCCGGTTCTCCGCGGGCAGGAAGCGGCAGATCCGCAGCCAGCAGTCCGGCGTGCCCGTGGTCGCCATGTAGTCGGAGAGCACTTCATGGACCGGCCGGCCGGCGTCGTTCTGCGAGACCTGGCGCAGGGCCTGCGTGCGGCTCTGATCGCCCGACAGGATCAGAAACACGTTCGCGTGTCGGCGAAAGCACTTGTCCCACATCTGCTGCGGCGTGTTGCCCAACGAGCCGTGGATCTTCTTCCATTGCATGCGGCCCTTGGCCGCGGCGAAGAAATCCTCCGGCTGCTTCGGCTGCAGCAACGGTCCCAGGCCCATGTGCGAGGCCACGATGGCTCGGCGCGAAGCGTGCTCGGCCAGCACCCGGCCGCGATACGCCTGCGTGTCAGGAATGACGGCGATGCCGAAGGAACCCTCGGGGGCCGGCGGCAGCAGGTCTTCGCCGGACCATCCCGTGACGCCGGCGGCGGCGATGACCGTCAAGAAAATGAACGTGCGGCGGATTAAGTTGCTCACAAGACCTCCTTTGACAATCGCCATCTTGAGGTGGTTATTGAGTCCAAGGCTGCTAAGGAAGTGGGCAGAGTGTGATTCCGCAGGTTGCGTGCGCCGTGCGTGCCATTCGTAGAACGGAATTCACTCCGTTCCGAACGAATTGAAACCCGTTCTGCTCTCGCGGCCCCTTCCGAGGACGACCGACTGAAGCCGGTACTACAAACTTTCGCACAGGCATTTATAATCGTTCGCATGTGACACGTGAAAGGGGTCCGCGATGACACACGATCGTACTGCTGGGTTGGGGCGGGTCGCTGTCCTGGGGCTGTTGTTAACGCTGTGCATCTCGCCGGCAGTGGTTCCGAGCGAAACCTTCGCTCAGGAAGCGGGGCAGGCCGTGACCAGCTCGCCGGCGCGTTGGCGCGAGGGTCTGACGGACCGGGAATTGGCGCTGGGCCGGTGGTTCTCGCAGCTGACCTTCCTGCAAGACCGGTCGGCCAAGCCCTGGCCGATCTGGCACGACGACGGCGTCCAGCTCGGCACCACCAGCCTGCGATATCAGCTGGCCTTTGCCGGCTACGGCTGTGCGGTCCAGGCGGCCAATACGCCCGCCTACCGCGAACTGGTCCAGCAGCAGTTGCGCGACCTGTGCGAGCGGATGATCGACATCCGGATCTGGTCCTATGTCACGACTTATTGGAACCACGGCGATGGCCCGCCCGATCCGTGCCTGTACGAGAACGTGATGTATACCGGCCATCTCACCCAGCTGATGTGTCTGTACGAGCTGCTGACCGGTGACACGCGGTACTCCGTGGCGGGCTGGGATTTCGTCTGGCGCGACGGCCGCCGGCTGCATTACAACTTGCAGCAGGCCGTCGAGCGGCTGCACGTGCAGAGCGAGCGGAATGTGGGCGGCGGCATCTGTTGCGAGCCGGGACTGGTGTTTGCCACCTGCAACTCGCACAGCGCCGCGTCGTTCCTGCTGTTCGATCTCCTGCACGGCACGCAGTACGCGCGGGTGAACGACAAATGGTTCGCCTGGATGTCCAAGAACTTCCGTTTCCCGAATGCGCCGGGAGGTGAGTTGTTCTACGTAACGTATCATCAGGCCAGCCGGCTGTTCGTGCCCACGGGGGATGTCGGCGCCGACGGCTGGACGCTGGGCTGGGGTTATCCCTGGTTTCCCTCGACGGAACTGGCGCACGAGGGCTGGCAGTCCATCCTCGAAAAGGCCCGCTGGAAGTACCCGGAGCCCGGCCAGCGGTTCGCAGAAAACAACCTGATCATCGGTTGCTGTGCCGGGGGTTCCCTGCCGCTCAGCAACTCGTTCCTGCCCCTGGCGGCGGTCCAGGTCGAAGGCCGGAACGGAGCCGCAGCCCAAGGAATCCTCCGCTGGCTGGAAGCAAAATATGGCCGCGCGGCGGACCTGGACGGCGACGGACACTCCGAGTGCTATTACTACACGGACGACCCGCTGCAGATCGTGACCACGGGCAACGTCGCGGCGGCGCTGGCCACGGACCGCGATTCGCTGCGGCAACTGTTTCGCACCGGCCGCCGGCCGCTGCCGGACCAGCCCACGCTGGCGCACGTGGATTACCCCAACGTCTACGTCCGCACGGCCGAGTACCGCGCGCCGGTGCTGCGCTTCACGGTGCTCAAGGGCCGGCCTGCCTTCCGCGGGACGACGGAGATCGTCTGCCAGCAGATTCCGCCCGGCGCCGCCGTGTCGCGCGACGGGAAGCCGATGACCGACTTCCAGCAAACCGGTTCAACTCTCCGGATTCGAACCGACGTCGAGACGGAGCACGTCTTCGAAGTGGTTTCCGCGCCAGACGCATCGGGCGGCCGTGGCGAGGACGATACGACGTCGGTCCGCCGCTCTCGTTGACTTCCTTCGCCGCGAGGATGGTACGCCATCGTTTTTATCAGAAATTTGAGAGGTGACCCCAATGAATTCGCAGTTCGTGACGACGTCTCTGTTGTTGCTGATGGCTGTCGCGGCCATCGCGGCCGAACCGCCGCAGCGTATGCGTTCCGATCCGCCGCCGATCGTTTCATCCTGGGACGATCTGCTGGAAGGCGTCCAGACGCGGGAGGATTGGCAGGCCCGCCGCCAGGTGCTCAAACAACGTTATCTGGACTTGATCCGCGACGATCGGAAGCCGGCCAAGCCGCCGTTGGACCTGCAAGTCCATGAAACGGTCGAAGTGGAAGGCCTCTATCGCCGGCAGTTGGTCAGCTACAACGTGGAGAAGGACGAACGGGCGCACGCCTATCTGGGAATTCCGCTGAAGCTGGACGGAAAAACTCCGGCCATCGTGGCCCTGCACGGCACCACGGCCCAAGGCAAGGAGCAGACGGCCGGCCTGAGCGGCAATCCGGACAAGGCTTGGCTCGATCAACTGTGCCGGCGCGGTTACGTGGTGATTGCCCCCGATCATTTCGTTTCGGGGCATCGCATTCCGCCGGAAGGCCCCTACGATACGACTCGTTTCTACCAGAAGCATCCCGAGTGGACCGCGGTGGGCAAATTCACCTACGAGCATGCGATCGCGATCGACGTGCTGCAATCGCTGCCGGAGGTCGATCCCGAACGGATCGGGGCGTTGGGCCATTCGCTGGGCGGACACGGCACGTACTTCCTGGCGGCCTACGACGAGCGGATCAAGGCCTCGGCCTGCAACTGCGGAGCCACATTCTTCCGGCACAACAAGCGGGTCGAGGGATGGGCCCGCGACCACTGGTACGTGTACCTCAAGCCCATGCGCCCGGGCCTGCTGGAAGGCAAGCTGCCGCCGATCGATATGCACGAGATCATCGCCCTGATCGCGCCGCGGCCGTTCATGGACCTGGCGGGCCTGAACGACGGCGACCCGCTCACGCAGCGGCAGCGGGCGCTGATGCTGCTGCGGATCATGGACGTTTACGAACTGGAAAAGGCGCCGCAGAACTTCGCCTTCTACATGCACGGCCGGGGACACAGCGTGGCCCACGAATCGCGAGAACTGATCTTCGGCTGGATGGACATGCACCTGAAGCCCGCCGAGGTCACACAAACGCGGCTGTTGACGGAGCAGACCGACGCACCGAAGTGACTGCGGCACCCGGCAGGGGATGCGGGGGTTGTCGAACCGACCAACGCACTCTTGAGTTCGGATCTGCTTCCTGACGCCGTCCGGATGTAGAATTGGTCGAGGGATGGGGGGAACGTAAATTGTTGGAGGCTTGGAATGGCTGGTTCGGAAATCCGGCCGGATGAACGTGTCAAAGACATGCACTTCGGCGAAGATGCGTTCAGTGTCGACCTCGTGGACGATCGAACGATCACGGTCCCGGACGCCTGGTATCCTAGCCTGCTCCATGCCACGCCTGAAGAACGGGCGAATTGGAGGTTCATGACCGGAGACGCGATGGCGGATTCAGCACTCTTGGATGGAGCGACGGTCGTACTGTATCCCAGAACGAGAGGCAACCGGCTGTGGCTCGGTGTCTTCTCGTCTTTGTGAACTGGTCGAATGTCGAGGCATTTTCCATCGCACGAGTCGGCCAGTTTGCCGAACGAATGCCTGGCGCGAACGAGCGATGCGATCACGCATGGCCCAACCGCCGGAGGACGATCACACCTCACGTTTTCCGGCACTCTTTCGCGACGCACTTGTTGGCCGCCGGCGTGGACATCCGCACGG
>CAZAQY010000230.1:0-13206 GCA_964486845.1 uncultured Pirellulaceae bacterium | reverse complement strand
GGGGAACATGGAATCGACGATCCGGACGCGGGTCACCAGCGGTTCGGCCGGCATCAGGCGGCGGCGGGAGACGTTCAGCGGCGCCTTGACCGGCCATGTCTGTTGCATCGTCACGCGTTGGGACGGGGCGGAGTCATTACTTAACAGGGCCACCTGCTCCTCGACCGTGTAGGAACCGGCGCCGGCAATTTCCTCGACGGTAAAGCTGCCCCGCCAGCCGAAAGGGACCATGATGTGATGGTCGAAGATCCCTTCCGGAACCGTGCCCAGCGTGTCGCCCGCCGCGACGCGGTCGCCGGGCTTGACGGCGGGAGTGAAATCCCACTTGGTCTCCGTCGCCAAACCGTGAATGTACACGCCCGGCTTGAGGAAGTACCCGACCTGTTGAGCCAGCTTGGGCAACGGGTTCTGCAGCCCGTCGTAGATTTGCCCCAGCAGGCCCGGTCCCAAGACCACCGAGAGCATTTCCTCCTGGAATTCGACCTCGTCGCCGATCCTCAGGCCGCGGGTCTCCTCGTAGACCTGCAGATCCGCCAGCTGACCGCGCACGCGGATCACCTCGCTCAACAACCGCGTGCCATCGCCCCGGACACAGTACCCCACGGAGTTCTGCACCACGCGACCGTCCATCTCGGCGATCGCCAGGCTTCCGTCAACCGCGACAATCTTCCCTCTCACGGCAACCACCTTTCCCTAGCCGCACCGCTACTTTCGTCGTACTACTCGTGCCCGCTTCTTGTTTCCTGGCGCGCGTTTCTGAACAGGAGGGAACAGAGACAACAGAGAAAGCTCCCGCACCCTGTTTCCTCTGTTTCCTCCTCTTCGCGATTCCTGGATTCCCTTGATCGCGGTCGCAAGCCGCACTTGTCAATCTCCCTCACTTGTCATGCGTTGCCACTGGTGCAGCAGCATCAGCCGCGCCGCGTAGACCGCCAATTCATCGTCACTGAAGGTAAACCAAGCGTCGTGCGCCGTCAACCAATTCCAGCAGGCGCGCAGCAGGGCCTGCTGTCCCGCCAGCGGCGTCGCGGCCGACGACCACGCGCTCACGGCCTCGGTCACCTCGTCCCCGGCCGACGCCAAATCGGCGGCGACCAGACAGTCCGCTTCCCCCAGCCCCAGCCGCTTGGCGCGTGCCGCCACCAGGGCGTTGCGGAGCGCCACTTCGTGCCCGACCCACGCGGCCAGAAAGCGGCTCCCCAGCCGTTCGGCCAAGCTGGCCACGTGACGGAAATAGGCCTCCCACAGGTGGTCGGCGGCGCCGAACCGGCCGCTCTCCTCGGCATCCGCCGCCGGGGCCAGGAATTCCGGCAAGGGGCTCTCGTTGCGGACCTGATGGATGCTGAGCACCGCCGGATCCACGGTGTCCAATTCGCCCGCCAGGAAGCCTTCCCGCTGCAACAGATCGTCCAGCAGAAACAGGCTGCCGGCCAAGTCGTGCCGCCGGCGGTCGTGTTCCAGATGCTCCAGCAATTCGGCGAAACCCATGCTGGGTTCGCTTCCCAACTCGCCCAACGCGGGCAGCGCGGCAAGGTAGTAATAGTGGTCGAGCATCGTCAAGGCCTTCTGCTGGCACCGGAGTGGACGTGGCCGGCGGCGCGATCCGATCAGGCCGGGGAACTTTCCGCCGAGCACGCCGCCGCGATGCGTTTCCGCAATTCGGAACCGACCAGGTCGGACAGAACTTCGACCACGGAAGCGACGGTCACTTCCACGGTCCCCTCTCCCGTCCCGTACTCGAATCCCGCCTCGGCCAGCGTTGCCCGCAAGTCGATCTGGGGCGCCGCCGGCCCGGTCCCGCGCAGCGCGGCGGCCGTGGAACTCAACAGCCGCCGCTGCATGTCCTCGGAGACGCCGACGGCCAGCGGTGCCTGACCCTTTGCATCGGCCTCGGCGTACCGCAGCACCACGTCGCGGATCAGTCCGGCAAGAAAATCCGCGTCGTCGAGCTTCTCGCGCACCGCGTCGAACAGGACAGTCCGCAAGGCCCGGTTCAGCGCCTCCTGCAACCGCAGCACGGTGTCGCGGGCCGCGAGCTGCAGTTCCGTCTCCGTCCGGGCGCGGATCTGCTCGCTTTCGGCCTGCGCCCGCTCGACGATCTGTCGTGCCTGCTCCTCCGCCGCCGCCATTCGCTTCTGAGTCTGCTGCTCGGCTTCCGCGCGGATCTTCTCGGCCTCTTGGCGGCCCGCCTCGACGCCGTCGGTTTGCAAACGGTTGATGAAGGCTTCGATTGTGTGCGTCATGATTGCTCTATCGCGGCCTGGCGGCCACCCCCAGGGTTGTAGGTCAGGCTTTCGAGCCTGACCGGTCCGGCTCGAAAGCCTGACCTACAAGATGCACGCACCGTGCGGGCACCCAAGAAGCGAGACGCAACCGCGGTCCAGTCGCCCCATCTAGCTCCGTTACTTGCGCCATCCGCAAGATATTAACAGAAGGGGAGGCGTTTGCCAACCGCCACGGCGGCGGCCCCCCCACCGCGACGGACCACAGGCGGCAGTCCCGCCCCGGGCCGGTTTTTTGCCCCCCGGCTATTGCACGTTTTGGGACAAAGGGGTACGGTGAAAACCGGTAGGGTCCATTTGCGTCACCGTCGGGTGGGTTGGTAAGGCTGCGGCTTGAAGTTCATCGCCGAATCGCGTCGCGCAGTGCCCGGATGAACTCGGGCGCCGTGCCGCAGCAGCCGCCGATGAAGCTGGCGCCGGCTTCGGCCAGCGCCGGGCCGTAGCTGCCGAATTCCTCCGGGGCCGTTTTCCAGACCGGGACGTCGTTCACCAATTCGGGAATCCCGGCGTTCGGCTTGACCCAGATCGGCCGTTCGGTCGCGGCTCGCAGTCGGCGGCAGATCTCGACGTACCCCGCGATGCCTTGTCCGCAGTTGGCCCCGATCACGTCCGCCCCGGCTTCCGTCAGCTCGTGAACCCCCTGCTCCGGCGTTGTTCCCATCAGGGTACGATCCAACGTCGCGCCGGAATCGAAACAAAGGCAGGCGACGACGGGCAGTCCCGTCGTCATTGCGCCCCGCACCGCGAGCTTGGCTTCCGCCACGTCACCCATCGTCTCGATCACCAGCGCGTGCGCACCCCCCGCGGCCAGCGCGCAAGCCTGTTCTGCAAACGCATCCAGCAGCTGCTGTTCGCTCACTTCGCCCATCATCAGCATTCGGCCGCTGGGGCCGATCGAAGCGAACACGTAAGCCTGGTCGCCGACGGCGCGGCGCGAGATTTCGGCGCCGGCGCGGTTGATGGCTTCCACCTGAGCGGCGCGTCCATAGTCGGCCAAGGTCACCCGGTTGGCGCGAAACGTGTTGGTCAACACGATCCGGCTGCCGGCCTCGACGTACGCTCGAGGGATCTCCTCGACCGTCTCCGGATGCGTCAGGTTCCATTCATCCGGACAACCGCCCACAGCCAGCCCGCGGGCCTGCATCTGCGTGCCCCACGCACCGTCGGTGAGCACGGGACCTTCGGCTAACAACTTCTCGATCAGGGGCTGCATGGCCAGGTTCCTTTCCAAACGCTACGGACTTCGCCGAACAGAGCCGCTGGGCCGTGGATCTGCGACCATACGAGCACGCTGCGCAAGCAAGTGACGACGAGAGTGAAGTGTTCACTCGCCTGCGTTTCGTGCTTGTGTGCCCCTTGATCCTTAAATTCGGACACGGATATTCATTATTTGGTTCGCCGGTTTAGTATAGCGGAGCGATAACCGTGTTGTCACGTCGTCAAGGGCCGATGGTAACGAACACCGCGAGTTTTCCGGTGACGGCAACCATTGGAGGCCACCGAGTGGGGATCGACTCGGCGGTGCTGCCTTGGAGATGACCTATCCTGGTTAGGACGGATCTCGTACGGCGGTCCAGGACTCACACCAACCGCCAATCGGGATATAGTACAGAGGTCTTCTCTTCTGTGACGGGCAGGCAACCCCGTCCTTCGGTGGCAACCTCCATGAGACGATCACTGATCCCAATCGCCATTGCAGGGTGGCTGATGTGCGGGGCGCACGCCGCCGCGCAAACCTTGTCGCGGTCCCTGTTCGCCGAAACTTCTCACGACTTCGGAACGGTCGCGCGCGGAGCGGCCACGGAACATCTATTCTGGTTTATGAACACGCTGGGGCAGGATGTTCACGTATGCAGCGTACGGACCAACTGCGGTTGCACGACGCCCAGCGTCGTGCAGTCGACCGTCAAAAGCGGCGAACGAGGCGCCATTCGCGCCGTCTTCAACACGCGGTCGTTCACCGGCCAGCGTGGGGCGACGATCACGGTTGTTTTCGACCGGCCCTATTATGCAGAGGTGCAGTTGCAGGTCCGCGGCTTCATCCGCTGCGACGTCGTATTCACTCCCGGTAGCGTCGCATTCGGCACGGTCCGCGAAGGCGAGTGCGCCGAGCGCGTCATCAATCTCGACTACGCCGGCCGCAACGACTGGCAGGTCACGGCCATCCACGTTCCAGACCGGCACCTGAGCGTCGAGACGCGGGAAACGAACCGCAACTTCGGCCGCGTGGGCTACGAATTCGTCGTCAGGTTGGCCGCGGATGCCCCCGCGGGCACCCTGGATACGGAACTCACGCTGGAAACGAACGATGGGCGAGGAAATCGCGTCCCCTTGGCCGTCAGCGGCCAGATCGTCCCAGCCTTGTGCGTGAGTCCGGCTCTGCTGTATCTGGGCAACAGCAAGTGCGGTCAGGAGTTGACAACCCGACTTGTCGTGCGCGCGGCCGACGCCTTCCGGATCACCTCCGTCGAGTGCGAGGATACGCGGTTTTGCTTCGAAGTTGGACAAACCGCCAAGTCGCTGCACCTTGTCCCCGTGACGTTTCAGGCGGGCGCTGAACCCGGCCAAGTCGCTGTGAAAATCCGCATCCACACCGACCTTTCGGGCGGCAAGACTGCCGAACTCACAGCCTCGGGCAGGGTTCTCCCTTGACATTCTGACCGCTTTGCCTGATGCTGCCTTACATGGCGCAAGGTCACACAACCGTGGGTTGGGTCTACGACCGCCGGTTCCTGGATCATGACCCGGGGCCGTCGCATGTCGAGGGGCCGGAACGGCTGGAGGTGATTGTGCGAGCGCTGCAGCAAGCGAGACTGCTCGCGGCGATGCACCCGATTTCGTTTCGGGCCGCCACGCCGGAGCAGTTGGCGCTGGTCCACGATCCGGCTTATGTGGAACTGGTGCGAATGTTGTGTGACGAGGGTTTCACCTTCATCGGATCGTCCGACACGGGCATCGGTCCGAAGAGCTACGACGTGGCGGCGCTGGCGGCCGGGGGAGTGCTGGCAGCTTGCGATGCGGTCATGGAGGGTCGCGTGCGGCGGGCGTTCTGCGCGGTGCGTCCGCCGGGCCACCACGCCGAGGCGGATCAGGCCCTGGGCTTTTGCCTGTTCAATCACGTGGCCATCGCCGCCGAACATTTGATCCGCAACCGCCACCTGGCCCGCGTCGCGATTGTCGATTTTGACGTCCACCACGGGAACGGGACACAGCACATCTTCGAGTCGCGACGCGACGTGTTCTATATCAGCCTGCACGAGCGGCCGGGTTCGCTGGCATTTCCCGGCACCGGGGCTGCCGAAGAAACCGGCCTCGGTGACGGGGCGGGTTTCACCCTGAATGTGCCGCTGGCTCGCGGCAGCACGGACGCGGATTACCGTTGGGCGATGGAGCGTCAAGTGCTGCCGGCCCTGGACCGTTATCGCCCCGAATTCATCCTCCTCAGTGCCGGATTCGACGCGTTGATGTGGGATCACGTGGCTCACCTCAGCTTGGAACCGGCCTCCTACCGGTGGATGACGCAGGCGCTGGTGGACGCGGCAGACCGGCACGCCGAGGGCCGCGTGGTAAGTGCTCTGGAGGGGGGGTACGACCTGCCGAACCTCGGCCCGGCGGTGGTCGAGCACGTGCGGCGGCTGATGGCTTGAGCGAAAATTCCGGCGGTTCCCGTGACAAGGGTATCTGGACGCTCAGCCGCTTTTCGATCAAACTGTATCGTCGCCTTTGCCCGCAGTTGGAGTTTTGGAGTCCGGTGCCTTGTCGCCGCTTTGGGCGGCGGTCTGGAGCGCGGCGGCTGATTGGGTTCAGGAGACTCAGCGCGGCATCGGAACTCAAAGCGGCGGTGGTTGTATCGCGATCGGGCCCAAGCGGCGACAAGGCGCCGCACGCCAAAATACGCGCGAAAAAACGAACAATCGGATCATGACAGTACGGCCACGGGATGGAACGGTGACGGATGAAGTACGCGATCATTATTCCGGACGGCTGCGCGGACGAGCCGCAAGATTCGCTCGGTGGCAAGACGCCCTTGCAGGCGGCCCGCACGCCAACGATGGATGCGATCGCCGCGGCCGGGGTCGTGGGGCGAGCGAGCCACGTGCCGGCACAACTGCCGCCGGGGTCCGAAGTCGCCAACATGAGTCTGTTGGGCTATGATCCGACCGCCGTCTTCACGGGGCGCGCGCCGATCGAAGCGGCGGCGCAAGGAATCGAGCTGGGGCCGGACGACTGGGCAGTCCGCTGCAATCTGGTCACGATCGAAGGCCAGATCATGCGGGACTTTACCGCCGGGCACATCTCGACGCCGGAAGCCGCCGAATTGATGAAGGCGGCTCAGGCCGAGTTGGCGGGCGATTTGCCCGTGCAATTCTTGCCCGGCGTCAGCTACCGAAACCTGATGATTTATCGCGCTGAACGCCGGCCGCCGCCGTTCACCGTCGACACGCGGGCCACCCCGCCCCACGACTTGACCGACAAGTCGGTGATCGACGACTATCCGCGCGGCGGCGGCAGCGACCTGCTGAACGAACTAATGAGCCGCAGCGTCGCGCTGTTCGCCGGGCATCCCGTGAATGTGGCTCGCCGCCAGGCCGGACAACTGCCGGCCACCAACATCTGGCTCTGGGGACTGGGCAGGCGGCCGAACTTGACCGCGTTCCGCGACGCCTACGGCAAGAAGGGCAAGATGATCACGGCGGTCGATCTGCTGCGCGGCTTGGCCGCTCTGATCGGCTGGGAGCGCATCGAAGCGCCTGGGGCTACCGGATATTTGGACACGGATTACGCTTCGAAAGGCCGCTGCGCCGTGGCATCGCTGCCGAGTACCGAGATCATCTGCGTCCACGTCGAGGCTCCGGACGAAGCCTCGCACGAAGGCAACGCGGCGGCCAAGATCCAGGCTCTCCAGGAAATCGATCGGCACATCGTCGCTCCGCTCTGGAAAGCGCTTCAGGCGCAGGGCGAGTATCGCATCCTGGTCACGCCGGATCATCCGACGCCGGTGCGGACCAAGACGCACAGCCACGGCTTTGTGCCCTTCGCGATGGCCGGCGCGGGCATCACCGCCGGCGGGGCCGAGAGCTACGACGAGGCGGCGGCGGCCCC
The DNA here is from genome assembly GCA_964486845.1 of uncultured Pirellulaceae bacterium. Taxonomy (GTDB): domain Bacteria; phylum Planctomycetota; class Planctomycetia; order Pirellulales; family Pirellulaceae; genus Anammoximicrobium. Next base: position 5,821 of record CAZAQY010000230.1, on the reverse strand, counting down.
GTCGCGGCTGGTCTTCGAGGAGGGCTGGAAATTGATGGGATACTTCTTGAACGCGTAACGCGGCCGTCGGGCACTGGCACAGTTGGCCTTGCGACCCTTTGCCTTTCAAAACCCTTTTTTCAATGGAACTGTTTGGACTATGCCTCTGATCGTACAGAAATTTGGCGGCAGCAGCGTGGCGAACGCGGAAAAGATTCTGGCGGCCGCCCGCAAGGCAATTCGCACTCAACAACAAGGCAATCAAGTGGTGATGGTCGTCAGCGCCATGGGCGACACGACCGACGACCTGATCGAACTGGCGGGCAAGGTCTGCGAACGGCCGCAAGCTCGCGAAATGGACATGTTGCTGTCCACCGGCGAGCAAGTCAGCGTGGCCCTGATGGCCATGGCCATCCATGCGCTGGGCTACAAGGCGGTCAGCTTGACCGGCGCCCAGATCGGCATCAAGACGGACGCCACGCACACCAGGGCGCGGATCAAGTCGATCTCCACCGATCGCGTGCAGCGGCTGTTGAACGAAGGCCACATCGTCATCGCCGCCGGCTTTCAGGGCATCGACGACAATTTCGACATCACCACGCTGGGACGCGGCGGCAGCGACACGACCGCGGTAGCCCTGGCGGCCGTGCTGGGCGCCGACGCCTGCGAAATCTACACCGACGTCGACGGCGTCTACACGACGGACCCGCGCCTGCTGCCGGAAGCGCGCCACGTCGAGCGGATCAGCTATGACGAGATGCTGGAGTTGGCCAGCCTGGGCGCGGGCGTGATGCACAACCGGTCGATCGAGTTCGCCAAGAAGTTCGGCACCGCGATCCACGTCCGCAGCAGCCTCAGCGACACGCCGGGCTCGATGATCCTCGCCCAGCCGGAGTTTGCGGACCGCCCCGTGTGCGGCGCGGCGGTGATCAAGAACGAAGCCCGCGTGTCCGTGCTGGGTGTGCCGGACAAGCCGGGCGTCAGCTTGCAGATTTTTTCGTCCATTGCAGGCAAGAATGTCAACGTCGACATGATCGTACAGAACGTCGGCGAGAACGGACTTGCGGATGTCTCCTTCACGGTGCCGCGAAACGAACTGTCCGTGACGCTGGAGTCGGTCCTACAGGCGGTTGAGGCGTTGGGGGCGGGCAAGGTCGCACACGACGAAAACGTGGCCAAGGTTTCCGTCGTGGGTCTGGGCATGGCCAAGCAGTCGGGGGTGGCGGAAAAGATGTTCGCGGCCCTGGCGGCGGAGAACGCGAACATCCAGATGATCACGACCAGCGAGATCAAGATCTCGGTGCTGGTGGAACGCGACGCGGCCGCGACGGCCCTGCGCGCCGTGCACAACGCCTTTGAACTGGACAAGCCGTCGCCCGCCGGCGTGGCGCCGCTGGCCACCGCTCATGCCAAGGCCAACCCCGCCGACGTGGCCTCGCGGTTACACGGCGCGAACATGGAAGAGTTGTTCATCGACGACATTTCGCTGGACGAGACGCAAGGGCGAGTCACCATCAGCGGCGTGCCGGACCAGCCGGGAATCGCCGCGGGGGTGTTTCGCGAAGTCGCGGCGGGGGGCGTTTTCGTGGACATGATCGTGCAGAGCCACGGAAGCCATGCCGACCGGGCCAGTCTCAGTTTCACCGTGCCGCGGGGCCAGGTGGAGAAAGCGACCGAAGTCGCGCGGCGGCTGGTCAAGCAGTTGTCTTGCAAAGGCGTCAGCAGTTGCCCGAACATCGCCAAGTTGTCGGTCAGCGGCGTGGGCCTGCGCAGCCACACCGGCGTGGCCATTCGCATGTTCCGAGCCCTGGCCGAGGCGGGCGTCAATGTGGACATGATCAGCACCAGCGAAGTGCGCGTGAATGTGGTGGTCAATGGCCGGGATGGCGACAAAGCGCTGAGCAGTTTGCGGGCGGCGTTTGCCGATGCGCTGGGCTGAGCACCGGCGCCGCGTCAAGAAATGACCGCCCCCAGGGGCGAGCGAAGAGGCCCGGCTTTTCGGAAAAAGCCGGGCTTTTTCAGTCGCGGCTACTTGGTTGCCGCCGCCCAAACCCTGCCTGGAACGGGAAAAAACCGGTTTTTTCGCATTTTTCCCCCGTTTTTGCCGTGTTTCCCCGTTGAAAAATGGCCAACACTGTCTCTAATCATCGCCATCCGCGCGGCGGATTGACATCTCCACTAACCCATAATTTCGTTCCCGTTCACATGGAGGGCTGTAGACAATGCCGAAGCAAGCCGCAGCTAAGCCGCTCAGCAAGACCGAATTGTATGCCAGGATCGCCGAAGCGACCGAACTGACCAAGAAGCAGGTCGAAGCCGTCTTCGAGGCGTTCAAGAAGGAGATCGAAGAAGCGGTCTCGACCAGGGGACCCGGCGTGATTCAACTGCCGGGACTGGTCAAGATCATGCGCGTCGTTCGGCCCGCGACCAAGCGGCGCCAAGTGCGCAATCCCGCCACGGGCGAGATGGTTTGGGCTGAGGCCAAGCCGGAAAAGGTCGTACCCAAGGCCCGCGTCCTGAAGGGGCTGAAGGACATGGTCAGCGGTTGAAGTCGCAGATCGCTGCGCCGTACTCGCTCGCAATTGCCAGCCGCCCACTCGGCCCTGCGTGTCCGTTGGGCGGCTCTTTCTTCGCGCCCAGCGCCCAGAGGCGGATGCGATCTTCGGGGCAACGCGTTTCCGCCGGGGTCACGACAGCTCGAGGGACCAGCCGTGGGCGAACGCCAGGACGTAGCGGACGGCCTGCCGCATGCGGCCCATGTCCACCTCGTGGACCTCCCGCGGTTGGCCGACGCCGCGCAGCATGGTCAGCGTCAGTTCGCCGCCCAGGTGCTGGCGAAACTCCTCCAGTCCCCGGAACAGCCTCTCGGTGTCGTGCAGGCAGGGGGAATGCAGCGGCACGCCGAGGCGGGTCAGGCAGTGCAACACGCGATCGGCGTCCTGGCTCGGCAGACCGTAGACCAGCGACGAATACACCGTGTCCACCGCCACCCCGATTGCCACGGCCTCGCCGTGCCGCAGTTGGAACCCGCTCATGCTCTCCAGCTTGTGAGCCGACCAATGCCCGAAATCCAGCGGGCGGGCTGCCAGCGCCTCGAACGGATCGCCGCCTTCGGTGATGTGGGCCAAGTGCAGCAACGCCGCGCGGCGAATCACCGGCAACGCCGCCGGCATGTCCCGGTGACGAATGCGGTCCGCCACACGGCACAGCTCGTCGAACAGCGGCGGGTCCTTCAGCAGGGCCACCTTGACGGCTTCCGAGAAGCCGCAGACAAAGTCGCGGTCGCTTAGCGTCAGCAGCAGCCGGGCGTCGTTGATCACGGCCCACGGCGCGGCAAAGCAGCCCAGCCAGTTCTTCTTCTGGAACAGATTCACGCCGTTCTTGACGCCCACGCCGGAGTCGCCTTGAGAGAGCGTCGACGTGGGCAGCCGGACGAGCCGCAGGCCGCGATGCGCAATCGCCGCCGCGAAGCCCACCGCGTCGAGCACGGCCCCGCCGCCGATCACCACCACGTAGCTGCGGCGGTCCAAGTCCGCGGCGTGGAACACCTTCAGCATCCGTTCCAGACCCTGCACGTCGTTCTTGATCTCTTCGCCGCCGGGAACGGTTTGCAGCTCGCCGGCCAGTTGCATCCGGTCCCGCTGCGCGGCGCAGAACTCCCCGATCTGCAACCGCAAGCCCGGTTGGGCCGCCGCGACGTTCGCGTCCACCCAGAACTGGACCCGGACCGGCCCGTTGCCCGAAGGCTCCAGGACCTCGGCCAGCACCCGACGGTCTGCACCAAAGACGTCGCGGGTGAACCGCAGCCGGTGGACCAGCGGCACCTGAAAGGGGCGATCGATGATCTCAGAATTCGGTTCGATGGTCATCATCCTTTTACTCTACTCAGCCGGTGCGTGTTCTTGCAACGGCCGGAGGGCTTGTCACAATAGGAAACTGTGCGCAGCGTGTCGAGAGAGTTCGTTTGGCAGCGTTCGAGGGATAACTGTCCCTTCTTTGTTGCCGATCATCACACGGAAAGGCTGTGAAAAAATTGGGACAGGCACCTCGCAGTCCCCAGTTTTTCCAGGGATTGGCGCGGTGCTAGCTCGGAGCCAGTCCCATTTTTTCACAGCCTCGGAGTGTGATGGCTACTTTGACGAGGCGACAGTTATTTCTCGGAGTCAGCGTCCGCGATTCGCAGGGCTCGAACGTATTGACCGAAAGTACCACTGCATGCATTACCCGGACTGGAATACCTTTCGCGAACTGGCGAGAGAATATCAACTGATTCCCGTTTATCGCCGGCTGGTGAGCGATACGCTGACGCCGGTCACGGCCTTCCACAAGATCGACACGGGGGGCAGTGCCTGCTTGTTCGAGAGTGTCATCGGCGGCGAGAAGGTCGGACGCTACAGCTTCTTGGCCGCCGATCCGTTCCTGGAGATGGCCGCTCGGGGAACGCAGGTGTCGATTTCCGAGGCCGGTCGCACTCGGCAGTTCACCGCGGCCGATCCGTTGCAGGTCCTGCGCCAGCGGCTCAGCGAGCCCAAAGCGGCCCTGCTGCCCGGCCTGCCGCCGTTTGGCGGCGGCGCGGTCGGGTACGCCGGGTACGACGTCGTGCGTTACACGGAAGACCTGCCCAGCGCGCCGCCGGACGATCTCGGTCTGCCCGATCTGGCGTTCGGATTCTACGATCGCATGATCATCTTTGACAACATCGACAAGACGATGTACGTCGTCGTCACGGCGCGCGTCGACGGCGAGTCCGATGCGGAACGAGCGTATCGCGAGGCCCGGCGGCGGGTCGACGAAACCGTGGCCCAACTCACGGCCACTCCCGTGAGGCTGCGCGCGACGGACATCCATTCCCGGGGCGAGCCGACCATTGCGTACCGCTCCAATTTTCGCCGCGAGGACTTTGAAGAAGCGGTGCGGAAGTGCGTGCGCTACATCCAGGCGGGCGACATCTTCCAGGTGGTGATCAGCCAGCGGCTGGAGCTGGAACTGCGGGTCGATCCGTTCGAGATGTATCGCACGTTGCGCGTCGTCAACCCCAGCCCGTTCATGTTCTTCCTCCGCACGCCGGAGGTGACGTTGGTCGGCAGTTCGCCGGAGATCATGTGCCGCGTCGCCGGCGGCAAGGTGACGGTGCGGCCGCTGGCGGGCACGCGGAGGCGAGGCGCGACGGAGGAGGAAGACCGCCGGCTGGCCGAAGAGTTGCTGGCTGACCCGAAGGAGCGAGCCGAACACGTGATGTTGGTCGATTTGGGCCGCAACGACGTGGGACGGGTGGCGCAATTCGGATCCGTGGAACTGTCCGACGTGATGGTCATCGAGCGTTACAGCCACGTGATGCACATCACGTCGAACGTGACGGGGCAATTGGCCCCCGGCCAGGACGCGTTCGACGCGCTCAAAGCCTGCTTGCCCGCCGGCACCGTCTCCGGCGCTCCCAAGGTGCGGGCGATGGAGATCATCGACGAACTGGAGCCGCACCGCCGCGGTCCTTACGCCGGCGCCGTGGGGCACTTCGACTATCACGGCAACATGGACACCTGCATCGCCCTGCGGACGATCGTCGTGCAGGGCGACAGAGCGTACGTCCAGGCGGGCGCGGGCATCGTGGCCGACAGCCAGCCGGAACTCGAGTACCAAGAAACCTTGAACAAAGCCCGCGGCCTGCTGCGCTCGATCGAAATCACCGAACAGCGGCTCCGCGGCGCCACGTAGCCCGGTCTCTCCGAAACCGGCTTTCGTAGTGCCGGCTTGGGCCGGCCAGCACCGCCTGAAGACGGCAGTACGAGCAGTTTACTCACGTAGCCCGGTCTCTGCGAGACCGGCAGCGAGTCTCGGTGGCCGA
>CAZAQY010000229.1:0-13251 GCA_964486845.1 uncultured Pirellulaceae bacterium | reverse complement strand
GAAGGCAAGCTGCTGCGGCGTCTGCTGAAGGCCGACCGCTTGGGCTCGGTCATCTTCTACGGACCGCCCGGTTCCGGCAAAACCACGCTGGCCCGTTTGCTGGCGACCGAGAGCCGCCGCCGTTTCCGGCAATTGAGCGCCGTCACCAGCGGCGTCAAGGAGGTGCGCGAGGTGCTGGTGGACGCCCGCGACGAGTTGACCACCGGCGGGCGCAAGACGCTGCTGTTCATCGACGAGATTCATCGCTTCAACAAAGCTCAGCAGGACGCCCTGCTGCCGGACGTCGAGGAAGGCATTGTGACGCTGGTCGGGGCGACCACCGCCAATCCGTTCTTTGCGGTCAACAGCGCGCTGGTGAGCCGCAGCCAGATCTTTCAGTTCCAGCCGCTCTCGCCGGACGAAATCAAAACAGTCGTGCGCCGCGCGCTGGCGGACAAACAGCGCGGACTGGGCCAGCACCAGGTCCATCTGCACGACGAGGCCCTGGAGTTCCTGGCCGAGGTCTGCGACGGCGATGCGCGGCGGGCCCTGATGGCGCTGGAGATCGGCGTGCTGTCCAGCGACCAGCGGCCGCTGGAATTCACCCGCCAACTGGCCGAAGAGTCCGTGCAGCGGAAGGCCGTGGCTTACGACGCCACCGGCGACGCCCATTACGACACGGCCAGCGCACTGATCAAGAGCATCCGCGGCAGTGATCCCGACGCCGCGCTGTACTGGCTGGCGCTGATGCTCGAAGCGGGCGAAGATATCCGCTTCATCTGCCGGCGGCTGATTATCCTGGCCAGCGAGGACATCGGCAACGCCGATCCGCACGCGCTGCCCCTGGCGGTGGCGGCCATGCAGGCCTGTGAATTCGTGGGCCTGCCCGAATGCCAGCTGACGCTCAGCCAGGCGGTGACCTATCTGGCCTGCGCCCCGAAGTCGAATGCGGCCACGGTGGCAATCGGCGAGGCGCGGGGCGACGTGCGCCAAGGCCGGGTGCTGCCGGTGCCGGTCCACCTGCGCGACGCGCATTACGCCGGCGCCCAGCGGCTGGGACACGGGGCCGAGTACCAGTATTCGCACGACGTCGCCGGCGGCATCGCGGAGCAGGATTACTTGGGCGTCGATCGCCAGTATTACCGTCCCGTGGACCGCGGCTTCGAGGCCGAACTCGCCCGGCGGCTGCAGACCATCCGCGAGAAGAGGCAGGGAGCCGTGGAGTTGGCCAGTCAAGGACGCCGGCCGGGCCGTCCGAGCGATCCCAACTGGGTCGTACAAGCGAAGGTGCCGATGAGCCAGCAAACGAAGGCGCGCCTCACGGCCTTGGCTGAGGAGCTAAGCGGTGAAGGCCGTCGGGTCAGCCCGATGCAGGTCGCGGCTCAGCTGCTGGAGGAAAGCGTGGTCTCACGAATTGGAGATGCTGATGGCGGACCGTGAGCGGCTGCAGGAACGCCGGCAACGGTTGTCGAGCATCTCTTGGCTGATGCGTTGGACCGGCCGGCAGACGCGACCGGACAAGCGGGATCAGATCCCTGCGGAACTGTTGCCGATCTTGGAGCGGCTGCGGCTGTCGAATGAGACTTGGGTCGAAACGGTGTTGAACTTCGGCCGCTGGTTTCGACTGGCGGCGGGGCGGGTGGACAGTCTGGCGGCGGAAGCCGCACGGCGCGGTCGCCGCTGGTTGCAGGGGGTGAGCCGCGAGCAATCCGAACCACCAATTCGCGAAACGCAGCCGATCCGCCCGGCGCCGGCGGTTGAACACCGGCCAAAATCACTTCACGACCAGTTGGCGCGGTCGGCGCGAAATCGCGATGCCGGATCCCGCGTTCGGCCAGCCAGTTTTTCAGTGCTGCGTCTTCGCCCCAAAGCACCACTTCGGTCTCGACCTTCGGCTGCTCTGCCGGGTCCGCCACGTAGAACTCCGCTTCGCCGCCCGCCGCCGCAGCCCCGCGGTCGAACGAGGCCAGGAACCGGTATCGGCCGGCCGGGAAGTCCAGCGGCTGATCCCCGGCAAAGACCGGCAGCACAAACGGCAGTTCGGCATCGTCCTTTTTGTCCGGAATCGTAATCGAAAGGGTGCGTTCGAACACGCACTTCCTGTCGGCCCCGGGGCTGGTATCCGTCACGGCGTAGGGTCCGAAAACCTGCAGCCGCACCGGGTACTCGCCCGGCGCCAGTGCGTCTTCGTTGGCCAACACCGCCTCGAACCGGGCCGGCGTGCCGCGATAGGCATGGAGCGGCTCGACAAACAGACAGAACCGCAGCGGCGCGAAGCCCTCGAACAGCGCGTCCGCCGTATTCGGCTTCAACTCGCGGAACGTCGTCCACAATCCCTCGCCACTCATGCCCTGGTCCACCGTGCCCGTCAGACTGTACCCGATCACGTTGGGGTTGGACCGAATGGCGTTCAGCCCCAGCAATCGCTGGCCCGCCATCCGCGCGTTGCTGTGCGCGAAGAAATCCTCCGGGCGTCCAAAGGCGCCGGCCATTTTCCAGCGTTCCCAATCGGCGAGGATGATCAAGGGTCAGGGGGCTCGATGGCGGCGGTTGATTGTACACCAAGCGGGCCGGTCAAGGCGCCGGGTGGGTTTGCCCCGCGTGAATTCCTGCGCATAATGAACGGGTGTTGTGTTAACCGAGAGATTGGCTGCTGACTGGAAAGGGGACAAACCATGAGAATCACTGCCCTGACACGATTTGCCGCCGCGACTGCCGTCCTGGCCTGCTGGGTCGTCGTCTTTGCTCCAAGCCCTGCCGCACGGGCGGCCGAAGCGGCCAAGCCTGCCAAGGAGATCAAACTATTCGACGGTACGTCGCTGAAGAACTGGAAAATCCTGGACAAGATCGACTTCGACGGCCACGGCGAGGTTGTGGTCAAGGACGGAGAACTCATCCTGAACATGGGCCGGCCGATGACGGGTGTGAGATGGGCTGGGCAAGAACTGCCCAAGACCAATTACGAAATCACGCTGGAGGCCCGGCGGATCGAAGGCGGTGACTTCTTCTGCGGCATGACGTTTCCGGTGGAGAAGTCCCACTGCAGCCTGATCCTGGGCGGCTGGGGCGGCAGCCTCACCGGCCTGTCCTGCCTGGACGGCTTCGACGCTTCGGAAAACGAGTCCACCAATTCGATGGCGTTCAAAGACGGCAAGTGGTACAAGGTCCGGCTGCAGGTCACCGCGGAGAAAATTCAGGTCTGGGTGGACGACGAGCAGATCGTCGACGTCAAGCACGCCGGCCGCAAGGTCTCCTTGCGTTGGGAAATGGACCCCATGCCGCCGCTGGGCTTCGCCACGTACGCGACCAAGGGCGGGTTGAAGAACATCGTCATGAAACGGCTGTGATACCAGACTACCGCTGATTCTTGTGCTGTCGTGGAGGAACGGCTTATGGCAACCTCAGCAGGCGAAACCCTGGCCGCTCGCCGGTCTCCCGCTTCTGCGATTTCACCACTGGAGCCGGGGGACCGGCTGACGCGAGAGGAATTCGAACGGCGGTACGAGGCGATGCCGGCACTGAAAAAAGCGGAACTCATCGAAGGAGTCGTCTACATGCCGTCACCTGTTCGCGTCGAACGTCACGGTCGCCCGCACGCCAAGATCATCACTTGGCTGGGCCACTACGAGGCCATTACTCCGGGCGTCGCTGTGGCTAAACGCCCAGGCCTTACTAAAAGGCGACTTGGCCGGAACGCTCCGCACCCTCGATGAGGGCTTGGCCACTGCCGAACACGCCGCCTTCGCGGCGAGGCCGGGCGGTGCCGTGTAAAGGAACCGGTTCAATTCCGCAACGATTTCAGGCGTGCGAGTGACCGTCCTCGGCAGGCCGGCGCTCTTGGCCAACGCCTTGAGTTCCTTGGCACGCAAGTTGTCCAGTATTTGTTGGGTCTTCATCGGTTCCTCGGTCTTGGCCTAGAGGAACCTGTCAATCTCATCTCCGCGCTCAATCTCTCCTGCCGTTCGTCCAGCCGGCCGTCTCGTCCGCGTCCGCGATCTCGTAAGTGTACCCCTGTTCGCACAAGAACAGCTGTCGCCGCAAGGCAAAATCCTGCTCCACCGTATCGCGGCTGACCAGCGTATAGAAGTGGGCCTGATTCCGGCCCGGTTTGGGACGCAAGATCCGCCCCAGCCGCTGGGCCTCTTCCTGCCGCGAGCCGAAGGTCCCGGAAACCTGGATCGCCACGGCCGCATCGGGCAGATCGACGGCGAAGTTCGCAACCTTGGAGACCGCCAGGACGCGCACTTCGCCCGTTTTGAACTTCTCGAACAACTCGTCCCGTTTCCGCTGGGACGTGCTGCCGGTGATCAGCGGAACCTTCAACTCGCGGGCGATCTGCTGCAGTTGCTCGACGTACATGCCGATGATCAGCGTCGGCTCGCCGGCGTGCCGCCGCACGATCCGCCGCACCATGGCCTGCTTGTCCGGGTTCTCCGAAGCGACGCGGAACTTCTGCCGCGCGTCGGACACGGCGTACGGCATCCGCAAGTCGTCTGGCATGGGCAAGCGGACCTCGGTGCAGACGGCGGTGGCGATCCAGCCCTGGCCCTCCAGCACTTTCCAGGGAACGTCGACTTTCTTGGGCCCGATCAGTGCGAACACGTCGTCCTCGCGGCCGTCTTCGCGGACCAGGGTGGCGGTCAGCCCCAACCGCCGCCGCGCCTGGAGGCTGGCCGTGACTTGGAATACGGGAGCCGGCAGCAAGTGGACTTCGTCGTAGATGATCAGGCCCCAGTTCCGCTCGTCGAACAGCCCCAGGTGGACGAAGTCCGCTTCTTTCTTCGGCCGGTAGGTCATGATCTGGTAGGTCGCGACCGTCACCGGGCCGACTTCCTTGCTCGAGCCGTTGTACTCGGCGATCTGGTCTTCGTGCAGCGTCGTCTTGTCCAGCAGTTCCGCGATCCATTGGCGGGACGCGGTGATGTTGGTGGTCAGCACCAGCGTCGAAGATTGCACCGCGGCCATGCAGGCCATGCCGACCACCGTCTTGCCCGCCCCGCAAGGCAACACGATCACCCCGGAGCCGCCTCGTTCCGAGCCTCCCGCGTGAAAGATGGCCGCCGCTTCCTGCTGGTAACCGCGCAGGCCAAAGGGCAGTCCGCCGCCCGTGGTCGCCCGCAGCTGAATCGGCAGCGGATCGCCGTCGCAGTAGCCGGCCAGATCTTCGGCCGGAAAGCCGATCTTTACGAGGGCTTGCTTCAGCTTGCCGCGCTCCGCCGGTTCGACGAGGAACTCCAGCTCCGACTGCCGCCGGCCCAGCAGCGGCGCGACGTGCTTGTTGCGGCAGACCTCTTCCGCCAGCGGTTCGTCCGCCGCGCGGAGCACCAGCCCCTCGGCACCTCGTTCCAGGCACAGCCGCCCGTACCGCGAGGCGTAATCCCGAACCTCCTGCAGCACGTGGGCCGGCACGTCGTACTTCGAGTACCGGCGCAGCGTGGCGGCGATCTCCTCCGGAGTGGTGCGCGCGGCACACGCGTTCCAGATGGAAAGCGGCGTGATGCGGTAGGTATGAATGTGTTCGGGCGATTTCACCAGCTCGGCAAACCGCGCCAGTTCGTCCCGCGCCGCCTCGTAGCGCGGGCTGTCCACCTCGACCAGCACCGTGTGGTCGCCCTGGACAATCAACGGGTTTTCCGGAACATATTGAGTCACGAAGCATTCCTTGCCACGCAGGACTCCCGGCCTTCGCTACGCCAAAACCTTGCAGCCCCGCATTTCCGGGCAGAACCATCGGCCGCCGCAAGCTTGCCATGCGCGAAGCGGGATTGGCCCTGCGATTGTACAGGCTATCCGCGCCGCATTGTAGCCGTCCGGACCGACGAAGGGGGCCAGGCAGTCCCGGTCACAAGCTCCGGGCTTCAAGACGAAACCATTGACGTCGCGACTCTGGCCCATTATCTTGGAAGGCAGCACTTTACCGGAGCTGTCGCGAGGCAATCCGTTCGGCTGGACCCTTGTTCTGCCGCTTAGATCGTCCTCGATTCGTCTTGGTACTGAGGGGAGACATGAATCCCCGGATTACTCTCACGGAGAGGAGCATGGCGTCATGTGCTTGATGTCGTCATCTGGAGCGCGGAAGCGCAGACTGGCCTTCACGCTGGTGGAACTGCTGGTGGTGATCGCCATCATCGGAATTTTGGTGGCGCTGCTGCTTCCCGCGATCCAGGCGGCGCGGGAGGCCGCCCGGCGGACGCAGTGTACGAACAACCTCAAACAACTCGGCTTGGGATTGCAGAACTACCACGACACGCACAAGTCATATCCCTTTGCGTGGATGGTCTACCTTCCGGGAGGCTCTCTGGGCCCAGGAATGAATGCCCAGGTGTGGGGCGTGCGGATCCTGCCGTTCATCGAGCAGCAATCGCTCAAGGACCGGTTCGACGACCGGTACCCGGCGGTCAATGCGTTTGCCGCCCTGCCGCAAGTCCAGGAGAACCTGAAAGTCATCCAGACCGTCCTGCCCACGTACATTTGTCCTTCCGCACTCGGCGCGCCTGACAAACGAACCGTCTCCGCGGACCTCACTCCCGCCGGTTATCCCCTCAGCTGGTCCGCCGCGCCTTCGGACTACATCGCCACAACCGGTGTGCGGGGTGTGTTCGCCACGGTGGCCTACAGCGGCAGCGCCGGGGGGAGCCGCGACGGGGTCCTGCAGTACCTCGGTACGAACCTCAGCAACCCGACGCAAATCACGGTCAGTTCCAACAAGATGGCGGACATTACGGACGGCACGTCCAACACGTTCATCGTGGCGGAGCGCACGGGGGGAAATCGCGTCTATGCGGGGCTGTCGGTGTGGAACAACCCGTTGGAACCGACTTACGCCGGCATCAACGGGGGCGGGTGGGGCGATATCCTCAATGGCGAGCACTGGGTGGCGGGCTCGCTCTGGGACAATCCGCTCATGGAAGGGCCCTACGCGATCAACCGGACGAACATGAACGGCCGCGGCTTCCACTCCTTCCATCCCGGCGGCTGCCATTTCCTGTTGGCCGACGGCTCGGTCAAGTTCCTGTCCGAGGACACGGAAGCGTACGTGGTCGCCTCGATGATCACGCGTGCCAAGGGCGAATCCTTCAACGTGCCGAAATAGGCCACACTGGTGACGACAAGGGGTAGTATATGACCATTCCAGCCAGACGGCTGGCCGCGGTGGCGGTCGTGTGTCTGTGGTTGTGTTCCTGTGGCGAAAAGATGCCCGACCGGAAGGAGACGTTTCCGGTCACGGGCGAGGTCTATGTCGACGGCCAGCCGGCGGCCCAACTGCAGGTCGCGTGCCACCACGTCGAGGGCATCGACACGGCGGCCCCGACCGTCTCGTCCGCCATGACCGGCCCGGACGGAAAGTTTGCCATTTCCACCTACCAGTCCGCCGACGGAGTGCCCGAAGGCGAATACCTGCTGACCTTCGCGTGGGGCACCTTCAACATGATCACCAAGAGCTACGGCGGCCCCGACAAACTCAAGGGCCGCTACGCCGATCAGCAGAAGTCCCAACATCGCTTCAAGGTGGAGCCGGGCAAGCCGACCGAACTCGGACGCATCGAACTGTCCACGAAGTAGCACGAAACGCCACACGACCTGTCACGCCGAGTTTCTGTCAGCCTGTTTGTTTTCTCCCGCTCATTCTTCCGCCGCCTCCGGACCGGGCGCCTTCGCATCTTGTCCGGCGGCGTAGCCTGTCGGAAGGCAATCGAATTGCGCCGCGTCATGTTGCAGATGCGGCAGGCGCCGGGGACGCGACCAGTCGGCGGCTGCAGACGCGGCGGGTGGGACGGACTCTACCGGGGGCGCGGCAGGCGACGGCACGGGAGCCAAGGTGGGGGCGCCGCCGTCCTCGGGACTGGGCGTTGACGAGCCGTGCGGCGGGGGCTGCGGGGCTGGTGCTGCGATATCCTGGGCGTAGGGGCCTTGGCTGACGAGCGGGCCGCGCGACAGGCGGTAGTCGCTCAAGCAGATCGGCGGCGACCGCAACTGATCTCGCCGGCAAGCGTCCAGATACGCTTTTCCCGGCCACGGTCCCTCGGCCAGAAAGATCTCGTTGTAGTCGAGCAGCGATCCTTTTTGGTAATGAACGTCCCGAATCGCCAGGGTGTATTCCATCAGCGAACGGTAGTATTGGCTCTCGGCGTCGGCCAGTCGGCGTTGGGCGTCCAGCAGCAGATCCAGCAGCCGCGTCTTCTCGTTCTCGTCCGCGTCTTCATAGACCGCCTCCAATGCCTGAAGCTGCTGGCGCGCCGCCAGACGCCGGTTGTAGTTCGTTTGCGAGACCAGGTATGCCCGTTCCACATCTGCGAACTTGTTGCTCAGATCGTGAACGACCTCCCGTTTCTGTTCCTCCAGGATCGCCCGCTCGCGGGCCAGTTGCAGTTCTGCGTTCCGCACGGCCACGTGGGCCTGGCGGAAGCCGAGCGGAGCCGTACACTCGACGCCCAATTGCCACTCTTGGAAGTCGCCGCTGGTCATGTTGTCGTAGGCGTTGTCAAAGCGGTCGGGCGAATGGCTGTTGGGATCCAACAGGTCGTGTCCCAGGCCGCGCCAGCGGTAGCGGCCCACCGCATCGAGTCGCGGCAGCAGAAAGTTCTTTGTCGCCGCGAGCCGCAATTCGGCGCACTTGATCCGCCACTGCTGTTGGCGCAATTCGGCCCGCCGCGACAGCGCCTCGATCAATACCTCGTTCCAGTCGAACACGACTTTGGCCACCGTCAGTTCATCGACCGGCCGCAGCAAGGTCCCATCGCTGATCGGGATTCCCATCAGCCGCCGCAGTTGCCGTTCGCTCTGCTGAACGCCGGGGCCGCCGGCGCCGCCGCCCTCGAGGCGGCCGATGTAGCCGGCGAGCGCGTTTTCGACCTCTTGGTGCAAGCGGAAGTATTGTTCGCGTGCCTGGGCTTCCTTTTCCGCCTCACCGCCTCGCCGGCCGTTGACGTACAGAGCGTGAATCCGCCGCCAGGTTTCCAACGCGCGATCGCGCGACGCCCGCTTGGCGTCCAAGTCGCGATAGGCGTAGCTCAGTTGCCAGTACGCGTACTCGACGTGGGCCACAAAGTCGCTCACGCCGATCTCGAACTCCGCCAAACTCACGTCCGTGTTCAGCCGGCCGAGCAAGACCCCGCGGAACTGGCCGGGCGTGCCGTTGGGGCCGGCAATCCGATTGAACTCGGCCCCCGCGCCCCGCAGCAGCGGTTGCCGGACTTCGGCCTCCAAGTTCACGTCCCAAGGCCGATTGGGGTCATCGTTTCCGTGCTGGTTGTTGAAATCGTAGTAGACGTTGTGGCGCAGGGCAAAGTTCGTGCCCACGGCCGTGCGCTTCGTGATTCCCGCGCTGTAGGCGTGCAGGTCCTGGGTCAACAGCCGCGTGCCGCCGCCAAAGAACACGTTGTTCAGGGCCCGGTCGTTCTTCTCAAAGTACGCATGCGACTCGAAGGTCGCGTCAAAGGCGCTCAAGGCCGCCTCGACTCCGGTGGTCGGATCCGTCTCGCTGAGCGCCGGATCTTGGATCGTGCGGATATTGGAGCGAGACGTGAGGACCAGCCCCTGCAGGTCCCGCAGCACCTCCGACGTGGAGAGCGCTGTGGAAATGGCCTCCTGCAACGTCAGGTCGCGGAAAGGCGGCGGCTCCGACTCGGAGAGCGTCAGCGGCGGCGGGGTCTGGGCCAGGTCGTCACAGGCCGGGTTTTCGGCGTCCGGGTACTCGATCGTCGCGGCCAACTGCTGATAATGCCCCAAGTCGGGCGGCCCGAAGTCAATCTCGGACCCGTTCCGGAGCGCACAGCCGGCGGCCAGCCAGCAGATCGCCAGCAGGAGGCTCAGTTGGCGACGAAAAGTCCGCTCCATGACATCCCAATCCGCAAGAACCGACCCAGGCTAGCACGGTAGGATCGCTGCATCCGCGCACGCCGGCACGGATTCCACAGTCATCATCGACCGCCCGCACCGCTACAACAAAGAATTCCCCTACGCCCCACAGACTTGCCGTAAAACGCAGATTTTCTCCAGGTTGACATGCCTGGAGTGCGGTGCCTCGCCGCCGCTCTGGAGCCGAGTCAGCGTCGCGTCAGTCACGCAGGGCTCCGGCGCCGGGTGGCTCCCAGGCAGCGATCCACTTCGCTTTCGAGATGCCGTCCGGAACTTTGCATCGCGTCCCCACCCCAAACCCCGTCCCATTTTCGCGCCCGCCGTTCCGGCGTACACTGCGGGAGTCCCGTTCCCCGAAACCAGTGAGCAGCGGCCCATGCCAGCCAGGAACTTGACCCGCGACCAGATTGCAGCGTGGTATTTCGAACAACTTCCTTTTCCGCCTTACCCGGTGCAGGAGGAAGCGCTGCTGGCGTGGTTCACGGCCCAGCAGGGGGTGCTGGTGTGCGCACCGACGGGGACCGGCAAGACACTGATCGCCGAGGCGGCGCTGTTCGAGGCCCTGCAGACCGGCAAACGAGTGTACTATACGACGCCCCTGATCGCGCTGACGGACCAGAAGTTCAACGAGTTCCAACAATTGGCCACACGCTGGGGCTTCTACCCGGAGGACGTCGGGCTGGTGACCGGCAACCGCCGCGTCAATCCGGACGCGCCGATCCTGGTCGTGGTGGCCGAAATCCTGCTCAACCGTTTGCTGACCCCGGAGTTCCCGTTTGACGACGTGTTCGCGGTGGTGATGGACGAGTTCCACAATTTCAACGATTTGGAGCGCGGGATCGTCTGGGAATTTGCCTTGGGGCTGCTGCCCAAGCACGTGCGCTTGCTGCTGCTGTCCGCCACCGTGGGCAACGCGCTGGAATTCGTCAATTGGCTGGACCACGAGCACCATCGCCGGTTGGAGTTGGTCCAGGGCGGCGACCGCCAGGTGCCGCTGACGTTCCAGTGGGTCGGCGACATGTTGCTGAACGAACAACTGGAGGCCATGGCCGAGGGCGACGACCAGACGCGGCTGACGCCCGCCCTGGTGTTCTGCTTCAACCGGGAACAGTGCTGGACGGTCGCCGAACAGATCAAGGGCAAGCGGCTGTTGGCGCACGGCCAGCAGGAACAACTCGTCCGCGAACTGGAACGTTACGACTGGTCGCAAGGGGCGGGACCGAAATTGAAACAGATCCTGGTCCGCGGCGTCGGCGTGCATCATGCCGGCGTACTGCCCAAGTACCGGCGGATCGTCGAGGATCTTTTCCAGCGCAAGCTGCTGACGATCTGCGTCTGTACCGAGACCTTGGCGGCCGGCGTCAATCTGCCGGCCCGCAGCGTGGTGCTGCCGAACCTGCTCAAAGGCCCGCCCGACGACAAGAAACTGGTCGACCCCAGTTCCGCGCATCAGATGTTTGGCCGCGCCGGCCGGCCCCAGTTCGATACCCGCGGCTACGTGTTCGCGTTGGCCCACGAAGACGACGTCCGCATCTTGCGCTGGCGGGAGAAGTTCGACAAGATCCCGGAAAACACCAAGGATCCGGGATTGCTGAAGGCCAAAAAGGACCTCAAACGCAAGATGCCCAAACGCTCGCCCAACGAGCAGTATTGGACCGAAGCCCAGTTTCAGAAGCTGACCCAGTCGCCGCCTGGCCGCCTGCGCAGCCGCGGGCCGCTGCCGTGGCGGCTGCTGGCCTACATGCTGCAGGCCTCGCCCGAAGTCGACCGCGTGCGGACGCTGGTGGCCAAACGTCTGAGCGACGTCCGGCACCTGGAAGCCGGCCAGCGACAATTGGAGCGGATGCTGATGGTCCTGTGGAAGGCCGGTTACGTGGAACTGGAGCCGCCTCCGCCGAAGCCGTCCGAGAAACCGGCGGCCAAGGCGGAGGCAAGCCAACATGCGCAAACGGCAAACGCTCCAACCGGTCGCCCCGAACCGGCGGCGGGGCTCCTGCTCGGCTCTCGTCCCAGCCATTTGGAAACCGCTTCGGCGAAAAAGGACCCGCGGCCTGTTGCCCCCCCAGTAGCCATCACGCTCCGCGTGATGACAGCGACCGCCTCGGCGAAAAAGGACCCGCGGCCCCCTGCCCAGCGTGCCGGTGCCGCCAGCGCCGCAGATCCGGGACACGCCCCCGAGGAACCAGCCTACCGGCCCGTGTACGCGCGCCCCACGCCCACGCTGGAAAAGCTCCTGCTGTTGCGGGGCATCAACCCGCTGTACGGCGTCTTCCTGGTCAACCAGTTGGGCATCGCCGACCGCTGGGAGCGCGTGCAGGCGATGGAAAGCGTCCTGGAGATTCCCCGCTCGATGCTGTTCCAGCTGCGCGTGCCGCCGCCGGACCAGTTACCGCCCGGACCGCTGGCCACCACGCGGCTGGACGTCCAACTGCTGCAGCTCGGTTTGGCCTCGGCCGAAGAACTCGGCGCGGCTGCGGAAGCCGAGGAAGCGACCGACCGCGACCGCCGGGCCATGTTCCCCGAAGAGCGTGTCCGCGTCCTGACGCTGGCGGACAAGCTCCGGCGGCTGTTTGACTATGACTTTCCCGGGGTGCCCGACGTGATCACCACGCCGGTCTGGGCTGCCGGTGAACTGCTCGAATTCGGCGGCGATTTCAACAAGTACATCACCAGCAAGGCCCTGCAGAAGCAGGAAGGCATCGTCTTTCGCCATTGCCTGCGACTGATCCTGCTGTGCTACGAATTCACCCAGTTCTGCCCGCCGGATGCGGACCCGAGCGAGTGGCGGGACGACTTGGAAGACGTGGCCGAGCGGTTGGCGGAAGCCTGCCGCAAGATCGACCCCGACAGCACCGACAAGGCCCTGGAAGATGCCGCCAGCACGCCGGAGCTGCCCTGAGGATCCGCGAATCCACTACGCATTGTCGCCTTTCGCTCCGAGGCGGTGAAAAAATGGGACCACGGCGAACCGTCTGGGATTCGAAGCGGCTTTTCGGCCACCTGGCCGCCCCCGGCGCGGCTGTGACAACCACTGCCTGGACACCACGGCACATAGTCTGTCGTGGATCAGCCCCGATCGCATTCCCGCCCTCGACCAAGGCGTACAAGGCCAAGTCTGGGATGTCCCCATTCCTTTGACTATGCCCCCACGAGCCAACTTCATTCTTGCCGAACGACCACGATCACGCGGGCGGCGGCCAACGCGGCCGCCATACCGCGCGACCGCATCCGCCGCTCCCGTGCATGCGCCGGTTACGCGGGAACGGCCAACTGCTCCGCCACCGACGCGGGCAAGGCGACCGGGAGGAAGTAGTCTGCCGGGTAGAGGTAGTCTTCGCCCGATTCATCAATCACACGCACATAGCCTTCTTCTGTGGCCGATGGATCGGGGAGCACTTGATACGCCTTCCGGAG
>CAZAQY010000228.1:0-13434 GCA_964486845.1 uncultured Pirellulaceae bacterium | reverse complement strand
TGCCCGATTCGATCACCCGGCTATACAAGCAGCCGTGCCAATGGTCGGGAACGGTGCCCCAGACGGCGTCGATATCGTCGCGGGCCAGGACGTCCCGGAAATCGCTGTAGAGCTTGCAGCCTCGGTACGAGGCTTTGCCCAGGCGCTGCGCATAGAAGGCTTCGGCCATCTGACAAGCGCTCAGGCCACGATCCCGCCGGGCCTCGGCAACGGCCACAACTTGATGATCCGGCAGGGGACGCATGGCGCTGAGCGAATGGCGGCCCCGGTTGCCGGCGCCGAAAACGGCGATGGTGATCCGCTCGCTGGGAGGAAGCTGGCCGTCCTTCCCCAAGACGGCCGCTGGAAGAACAAGCGGACTGACCGCCGAAGCGGTAAGCGTTCCCGCCAGGAAACCGCGCCGAGAAATCTTGTGGCTCATAATGGCTTCTCCTTTCTCAGGACGCTGCGTTGCGCCTGCTTGTCGGTCTTGTAACTTAGGGTCGTGTCGATGGCAAGCAGCGGCACCCGTCGGGCTTGTCCACGCGGGTTCGCGTCAGCTGCCAGTCGGTCGCGCCCTCGCGGGCATTCTCCTGCTGGATCACGTTTGGTCCGGTCGCCTGCTGATCTGCCGCCAAGCCGTTGCGTACGCCCAGCGACTCGGAAGCCGCCAGCGCCAACATGACGGCCTCGCCCATGAGCAGTTCACGCCGGGTGATCGAGTTTGGTTGCACATTGTTCATCGCACATCTCCTATCAGCACCGGTGGAACGGATCCTCAGAGCGCCGGACGGGGTGCGGTGGCGGGAGCCGATCGCGGCCGGCACGGGGCTTTGGGGCGGGGTCACTCTCGGTTCATTGTCGATCACCTGCCAGCTTACGGTCAAGGCCACAACGCGCAAAGTATGTGCGATTCTTCTTGCCGCTGGCAAGCGGCCGAAATCGACCGACTTCGGCAAGATCGACGGCCATGGCCGTCCTCTCTTTCCGCTTCCCCTTGAATCACGAGCTTCTCCCGCTTAGACTCCGCATTGTGGGAAATGAGGTTTTCTGTCGCCATGCAAGCCAAGAAGCTGCTTAGCATCGTTCGAGAAATGACTGTCCCGTGTCTCCGTGGCGTAAGCTTCCAGCTTGCGGCAGAAAGTGGCATCGCAAGCTGGAAGCTTACGTCACTTGTGACAAGGCCGAGTTCAAACCGGTAAGCCTGGGCTCATGGGCTAAAACCCTGAACCTCGGGGGAGATTTTTCGGGACACGTGACCTATCGCCGAACGGTGAAGATCCCGGAAACCCTTCTTCGGGTTTGAAATCATCGGCCCCGACGGCAATCCGCTTCAAGGCGAGGGGATTTTCAAACACCGGATGAAACCTACGATCGTGGGCGAGATTGGCGCCATGTACGATGCCGACAAGATCACAGCGCTCGATTCGCGCCCCGCGGACTTCGACGCGTACTGGGCTTCCTGCCGCTCCAAGCTCGATCAGTTGCCCCTGGACCCGAAGTTGACCGAGGTCGGTGTCCCCCAGGCTTTGCAGGGCAAGGTCACCTGCTACAGCATCGAGGTCCAGTGCCTTGGCCACACTCCCGTGACGGGCTATCTGGCCGTGCCTGTCGGCGCGAAGCCGAAGAGTCTGCCGGCCTGTGTCAACTATCTGAGCATGGTCAACTCGTGGTGTGCGGCGGCAGTCTGGGCGGTATCCAGACGATCGCCGCGGCGGCGTTGGATCGCGATGTCACCATCGCGGTCGTGAGCGTACCCAGTGGTTGCGAATACAACGGCCACAAGCAGGGGCGTGACGCGGCGGCGCTGTACCGTGGCAAGGAGGCGGTCGCCCGCATAGAGGCCGATCCGCGCCGTGCGGTTACGCTGGCTTACCACGATGGGGTGAACTTTGCTCCGCGCATCCAGTGCGACATTTACGTGTGTACGGGCTTTGCCGATGAGCTGTGCACTCCCAGCAGCGTCTTTGCCTTCTACAATGCGCTGCCCGCCACGACCAAGAAGTTCATGAGCACCAATCCCAGCACCGGCCACTACGGAACCACGAAGAACACGGCCGGCGACAAGCGTCTTTCGGACATCTTCCGCTCGGTGACCGTACTTCAAAATGACTGATCGGCCGAAGCATTTTGTTCTGCACGGTTGGCGAGCCAGGCCATAATGAAGATCAGATCCGCGACATCTTCGGGCTATTGGACTGGATGATGCACCTGCGGGTCGACCTGGAAAAACAACTGACGCGAGAAATCGTCGAGTCTGAGGAGGCACGAAAGATGCCGTACATTACGTCCGTAGAACGTTTTGCGGAGGCTCGTGGGGAGGCCCGCGGCAGGACGAGCGTCGTGTTGTCGCAGTTGGCCGAGGTTTGTGGCCCGTTGCCGCAGGACGACGAGGACCGCGTGTATGGCTTGCCCGCCGCGGCCCTGGAGAAACTGGCCAAAGCCCTCCTGCGGTTCCAATCGCTCGACGACCTGCACGGCTGGCTCGACCGGCACGCCGCCTCGGATGTGTAATGCTTTTCAAGGCGGCCGAGCGACCGAAGCCGCGGGCTGCACAGCTTGACAGAAACAATCGCTGGCGGAATGGCGGGGCGAAGCAAAATCGCTGTTGACACCTTGGCCGTTGCCACGTTGGCCGAATTGGGGCGAGCACGTCAACCAGCCGCAGGGCGAGGCGGAGTTAACGGCGTCGCGTGTAGCGCGGCTATCCTAACTCAAGGATTCAGCGATACTTACAATCAGTCGGGGTGACTGGCGCTCGTTTGAACCGTTTATCGCCGCCTGGGTCGACGCCGCGCTATCCCCGACCGCCGAAGCCGTTGTGGCAACACGGGTTATGCGGCTGTCGGCGTGATTGCCGGCCAGATTCCTGAGCCGGCGACCCGCCCCGCGGCGCTGGAAATCCGCGCGCTCGCTTGGCCGCGGGCGATCACGGACATTACGGACATCGGGATCACGGACATTACGGACATCGCCGTTGGACGGCATGTCCGTGATCGGCGTCAAATTCTTCTGGCTGGCCTGCTGGACAGTTACAGAATCTTACAGAATCTGCAAGTCACGGTCGAGTTGGGCGGGGTGCCAATGTTGCGGCTGGCCCAAGAAAGGTGGATAATCTGGAAAGCTTGATTCGGTTCGCCAGGGGGGACCAAAGCTTGCGGCTCGACATCGCCGACCGGCTCACCGCGCACTTCGGGCTTGAACTGCAACCGACGAAGGCGAGGATGGAAGGGAAATGACATCCGAACCAAGGGGACTGCGGAACAGGCGTTTAGGCGGGGCAGATCCTACCACGAACAAGGGGATTATGGCTGGGCTATCTTCGCGTATACCGAAGCCGTTTGGCTCAAGCCGGACTGGGCTGAGGCGTACAACATCCGGGGCGATGTTTGCGTCAGCAAGGGCGAGATGGACAGGGCGATCTGCGACTTCACCGAAGCCATCCGGCTCAAGCCGGACTATGCTGAGGCGTACTACAACCGGGGCGATGTTTACGTCGGCAAAGGCGACCTGGACAAGGCGATTGCCGACTACAACATAGCAATCCGGCTCAAACCGGACCACGCTGGAGCGTACTACATCCGGGGCGCTGTTTACGCCAGCAAAGGCGAGATGGACAGGGCGATCTGCGACTTCACCGAAGCCATCCGGCTCAAACCGGACCACGCTGAGGCGTACTACAAGCGGGGCGCTGTTTACGTCAGCAAAGGCGAGATGGACAGGGCGATTGCCGACTACACCGAAGCCATCCGGCTCAAGCCGGACGACGCTGAGGCGTACTGCAACCGGGGCGCTGTTTACGCCAGCAAAGGCGACCTGGACAAGGCGATTGCCGACTACACCCAAGAAAGCCTGCTGAAACTTGCTAAGGAGTGCTACGACCAGGGCATTGCGTACCACAACGAAGGCGACACGGACAAGGCGATTGACGGCTACACCGGAGCTATCCAGATGAAGCCGGACTGGGCCGAGGCGTACTACAAGCGGGGCCTTGCCTACGGCTGCACGGGCGACCTGGACAAGGCGATTGCCGACTGCACCGAGGCTATCCGCCTCAAGCCAGACTGGGCTGAGGCGTACTACTACCGGGGCGTTGCTTACGAGGACAAGGGCGACCTGGACAAGGCGATTGCCGACTGCAACATAGCTATCCGGCTCAAGCCGGACTACGCCGAAGCGTATTACAGCCGGGGCCTTGCCTATCACAGCAAGGGCGACAGAAGCAAAGCAGACGCTGATTTTGCTAAGGCGAAAGACCTTGGCTACGAACCAGATTGACGTGCCGCGAGCCGTATTGAAAAAGGAAGACTGACGATGGGCTCACTACGCCGCAAGACGTTCACCAAGCCGCTGCCGGCTAGCGCCGAAATCATCACCCGCAAAGGTACGCGGCTCGCCAAGTGGAAGGACAAAGCCGGCAAGACCAGAACGACGCCGATCACCGTGGGGCGGAACGGGATTGAGCGAATCACGGTCACCGCTACCGGCATCATCAGCCGTCAGCCTTTGGCGGCTGGCATAACTGGTAGGTGCCTTTCCGGGGATCACCAACGTACTCGATCCTCCCCGCGTTTTTCAGTGCCGCGAGGTCGCGCTGGGCAGTCTTGACCGAGCACTTCAGTTGCTTGGCGACCGCAGGGGCCTGCAGTCGTTCTCCGCTGGCCAGACGCTGCAAAATCCAAGCTCGGCGCTCGGCCGCGGGGCCATCGCTGAGATCGTCGCGGACCTCGACAGGGGGTTCATCGGCCTCGCTGGGCGTCTCGTCGACATCAGCGCTCGCCGGTTGTCCCACATAGCGGACAGTCAGGGAATCCGCGAACCGGTATCCTGGCCCCCCGCTTAGGATCACGTCCTTGCCTTCGCACGAGATGCTTGCCGCACGCAACGACTCCTCGATGCGATCCCGTGCGTCCCGAATCCAGCCAACAGCCTCCCTCATAACCCCCATCCGTTGGCCTGCGTTCTCCAGTTCGTCGCCGCCGTATGCGACAAACTCACCTCCCTCGCGCTTTTTGCTGAGCAATTCCAGCAGAATTCGCCGCGACTTGGACCTGCGACCACTGCAGATGTCGACCCCGCACAGCTCGACGCGATCGGGGTAGAACACGATTTCGCCCCCGGCGAATGACGGGCGTGGCCCGTTTGGTGTGGCACGGCTCACTTTGTCAGCCGTGCCTGAGCGAAGCGCGAAAAGGACAAAACGAAAAGGGCAGGCTTTTTTTGCGGAGACCCTGGATCTGCCGTATCACTGGCGGATCGAGGCCGCTTCTCTGGGCCCCGGCGAAGGCGGTGTGGACGCGAGCGGCTCAGCGGCTGGGCTCGCGGCTCCCGGCACGTCCGCAGCCTGGGTTGGGGACGCGTCGGCGGTATTTGAACTCGTTGTGCTTTCCGTCGCCGCGTTCTCGTTCTGCCGTCGGGACCTCTGACCGGACTGGCCGCCGGAGGGAAAGACGGAATCGGCGGGTGAATTGGACCGATGTTGCTGTCCGTGCCCGGCAGGAAGCGGCGCCATCAGGATGGGTGCTCAGGCTCATTGTCGTACGTAATTGTCGGTGCCAGTCTGGATGGCCGACGGCTGAGGAAGGGCGTACGCGGCTGGCGTGATCGCCGTCTGGCCGTGTGTGTCTGGCGAGCGTATACTAACAGCGTTGCGCGATCCAATTCGTTCCAGGGAGAAAGAGCAACCATGACCGTGTCGAATGCCGAGTTGGCGGTCCCGCTGGAAGGTGTCGTGAGGCGGCTGGAGGGCCGAGTTCAGGCGTTGGAAGAGCGGCTGGAACCGAATCGTTACGACCGGGAAATGCCTGCCGACGTTTCCAGCCTCTTGGCTGACGTGACGCGTGTCACCCAAGAGCTGTTTCCGGGCCACGTCTCGGTCCATGTCATGACCGATCCGGAGTATCCGCAGGACCGGTTCACCGTGATTGAGGCCCAGGCGAGCGGCAATGTACTCGACGTCGTGGACCGCCGGGCGGAATGGCACAGGCGTGTCGTGCGACTATCTCCTTCCTGCGCGGCTTTGCGACTGACGTTGGACTATCAAGAATGACTGGCCCGGACTACATCACCTTCGCGGCCAAGCTCGCCGCCACCTACACCGAAGCGGCCAGTTGTCGTTCGGCGATCAGCCGAGCGTACTACGGCGCGTTTCACCTGGCGAAAGCGCTGTTCGACCGACTGGAAATACGCCCACCGCGGAATGCGAACGTCCACGTGTTCATCCAGCATCGGCTCATGAACTGCAGATACCCCCTGGCGGTCGAGGCGGGCCGGTTTCTGGCGGATCTGTACGCCGACCGGCTCAATGCCGACTACGACTTGGGCAAGAAGCAGGTCGAAAGCGTCGGCTACGCCAGGACCAGCGTGGAAACGGCCAAGCGAATTCAGAAGGCGTTCGCAGCGTGCGACAGCGACCTAGCGGCTCTCGATCAGATCAAGGCTGGTGTCGCCGAGTACGAGCGAAAGATCGCGGGCTCGTGACACGGTACACGACAAGGCCAGGCTTTCGAGTTCCCTCGAGAACAACGCGCGTCCGCAGCGCAGGCACGGCTAACATAGTAAGCCGTGCTTGCGTTGCGGATGGCGTGTCGCTGCGTCGGAGCTTCTGTCGAGTTGGTTCCTCGCGCGGCCCGGTGCGGCCGGACGTCCCCCCATGGCGATCCGGGCTGTTCCCTCCGCCCATCACCAACAAGCGGGCCGTGCCGCACGAGGCCGTGCCACACCGCGTGAGGCGGCCCCGGTCGGGGCGCCGCGCGACGGGTGGCTGACCCCGGTGGAACTGCAAGGAGAAGCGATGGCGGAGTCGCAGCCAGCCGAGCGTCGGGCGTCGAACGAGGGCTTTCTGCCGCTGAGATTGGAGCAGTATACCAATCGCTATGATTCAAGGCCTAGCCTGGAAGTTCACGAACCACTGTGTTGCCGCCACCTTGGAGCGTGAGGCTGAGTGGGGGATTCGTACTCCAGGCTCCGCAAGTGAAATCCGGAACGTCGATCGGCGTCGAGCGGTTCATCACCGACCAAAGGGTCAGCGGCGTGATCGAACTCCAGAGCGCGGCATCGTAAACGTCGACGTCCATCGGGCGGCCGTTCCGCAGATTGTCGACCAGCCGCCAATCGACGGTGAAATCCATGCCGCCGTGCCCGCCGAATCGCTTCGCGGTTTTCTCGATAAAGCGGACCAACTCCGGCGTGTATTGGTCCTCGAAAGCCTTCATTTCCGCTTCGCCCGCGAGATGCTCGCCGTCCGGATAGATACGCGGCGGAAGCGGGTATTTCTGCGCAAATCCCTTGCTCCCTGAAAGTTGGAAGATGCGCGAATAGGGTCGTGGGTTCACGGCGTCGAACTCGACCAGCAGCGTCTTGCCCTTCACGGTGCGGATCATCGTCGTGTTGACGTTTCCCGCGTGCCGTTTGTTCTTGAACTGCTGATGATAGATGCTTCCCGACGCGGCGAGATCGTTCGCGGTTTTCGCGCGGATGAAGTCGTCGGTTTCCATGGACGTCAGGTAATCGAGGCGGTCGCCCCTTCCGATCTTCATTGCCTGACAGATCGGCGCGGTTCCGTGCGTCGGAATCCGGTTCCCCGGCGCCAGCGCCAGAACCGAGCCGTACCACGGAGCCGACTCCTTGCTGTGTGGCGGTTTCGGCTCTTCGAAAAGCGGACGTTCGGGGTTGATGTACGCCCCTTCGGCGTGAATGATCTCGCCGAAGACTCCCTGATGCGCCATGTTGATCGCCATCGACTCGAAGAAATCGTAAACACAGTTCTCCAGCAGGACGCAATGCTTTCTCGTTCGTTCCGAAGCGTCGACCAGCCGCCAGCAGTCGTCGACGCGCTGCGCCGCCGAGACTTCAACCGCCGCGTGCTTGCCCGACGTCAGCACGTGAACCGTCATCTCTGCATGATAGAACGTCGGGGTGAGCACATAGATCAAATCGAGGTCGTCGCGCTCGCACATTCCTTTCCAGGCCTCGTTCGAGCCGGTGTAGACCGCCGGTTCGGGACAGCCCTTCGACTTGAGGAAGTCTTTCGCTCGCTGAATCGGATAGTCGTATACGTCGCAAATCGCGCGGATTTCGACCGCATTCATCCGACCGAGTCGCTGGATCGACGCGTAGCCGCGATTGCCGAGGCCGATGTAACCCACTCGCAAATGTGGAATCGCCGGCGCCGAGTATCCGCACATATTGAAGACCTGTTTGCGGTCCCTGTATTGCGAGGTCGTCGCCTCCATCGTTTCGTAGAAATCTTCGGGCGATCTGTATCCTGGTGGCAGTAAGCCCAGGAAGGGCAAAACGCTCGAACGGGCGAGAAACTGCCTTCGCGACGATTTCATGAGAATACCTGCCTTTCTGTTTTCACTTGATGCTCGTTTGGGACGGGAATTCGATAGAGCCCGTTCGCGTCCGGCCCGGCGACGGGCATGTCGAACGCCGGGTGGCCATGAACGAGTTGATCATCGCGCGCTCCGAAGGTCCGAAAGGAATTCCAATGGCCGACAGATCTCGAAGTGGGCACGGTAGTCCTCCGCCAGCGACAACAAGTCTTCGTCGTAGCTGACCAAGTGCGTAGCCAACCCGTTCCAGGCGCACCGCAGAAATGCAATGTCGTCGGGATCGTGCGGATATCGCGGCAGATGAAAGAAGCGGATCTCCACTTCCGTGCCCAATGCGCTCAGCAGCGCGAGAAAGGCCACGACCTCTGCGCGGGCGATGCCCAACGCCAGCAGTTTCTCGGCATACTCTGCCAGTGTATCCGCCGAATACAGAAAATCGTACTCGCCCTGCCGCCAACGCTCGATGAATTCCCGATTGGAGCTTTGGGCGTGTGTCGACCGCTGCGCCGCAATGATCACGTTGCTGTCCGCGACGGCGCGGCAATTATCGGGGCTGCGGGCCATGGAAGTTGCTTTCGACGAGCGTCAACAAACGTGCGAACAACGTGTCGCGGTCGACACCGGACGCCTTCAGGGCCGTTCCGTCACCCATGGCCTCCTGGACGAGTTCCGCGACTTCGGGCCGGAAACGTCTCGCACGCCACTGTTCGAGGGCGTATTGCTCGTCGATGAAACGCTCCAAGCGGACGGCGATGTCGGGAATCTGTGCCGCCTTCGCCTGCGTCTCAGGGCTGAGTGCGATCGACATGGTGTCCTCCTCGGTAGGTTTGAAGAAGCCTTGGTGCTACCACGCTGTATTGTAGCCTTCCGCGGCGAAGGCAGTAAGGCCCGCAGGCCTCGTGGGTCTTCACCGATCAGCTCACGGATCATGCGGGTCAGCTGCCTGACGAACCGAGTGGGCAAGTCACGGTCACAACCTGCCAGGACGGCGCTTGCGGCTGACGCCCGCGTTGGTTCAAATAGTCCCAAGTCAGACACGTTGGTTCGGAATACGAGGACGCCATGCGCACGCCGCTTGTCTTGCTGAGATTCCTTGCCAAGGCCGCGTTGAACGCCGTCGGAGGAGGCGTGCTGGGCGACTTTGTCGTCGATGTCCCGCCCGCTATGGCCCAAGACATTTGGGACGAGTGATCCGCGGGAAGTTCCGAAGCGGAACGTAACGCCGAAGTCCAACCGCTCGCTCAAGCCGCACCTGGAGAACTGCGGCAGGCAGCCGAACGGGTGGCGCGCGAAGTGGCCGGCGACCGTCCGGAACAGGTCCAAAGCGAGTTGGCGGCGTACCTGACGTTGGTCCAGTCGATGGCTCGGCGCACGCTTCGCCGCCCGAGCGACCCGACGGGCACAAGTGTTCCCGGCGCCTTCTCGATGCGAACGCCTCGCGACGTCCTGCGGCTGCTGCCGGACCGGCCGGCGAGGTTTCGACCGGGCGACCGGCCGATCCCCAGCGTCGACTTGGAGCTGGTCGAACTTCTGGGCGCCGGTGGTTTCGGCGAAGTCTGGAAAGCCGTCAATCCGCACGTCCCCAATGCGCCCCCGGTGGCTTTGAAATTCTGCCTGGATGAATCGGCCACGCGGATGCTGCGACACGAGGCCACGATCGACGACCGCCTGCTGGCCTTTCATGCTCCCGGAATTGTGCCGCTGCTGCGGACCCGAAAACGACAGGCATTACTTGCGGAAACCGTGCATCTGTTGCACCGCTGGCGGATCGAGGCCGCTTCTCGGCGATTCGGCGGTGGGCGGGGCGGGAACGGCTCAGCGGCCAGGCCGGCGGCTCCTGGGCCGTCCGCAGCCTGGGTTGGGGGCACGTGCCTGGTGTTTGAACTCGTTGTGCTTTCCGTCGCCGCGTTCCTGTTCTGCCGCCGGGACTTCTGATCGGACTGGCCGCCGGAAGGAAAGACGGAATCGGCGAGCGAATTGGGCCGGTGGTGCTGTCCATGCCCGACAAGAAGCACGGGGGCGGCCGGAACGCGCTGGCCGAGTCGGCCTTTCAAGGTCGTCTACCGCCGGATGCCAGCCGATGCCGAGATCGATCCTCCGCAGCGTCGTTCCGTCAGCGTCGCGTCATCGCCTTGCGAAAGGCTTCCAGATCGGGGCACGAACCGGCCGACCGCACCAGGCCCCGCAGTTGTTTCTCGTCGTCGATCGACTCGATTTCTTCGACGAGGTCTCCCGGAAGATCGCCAAATCGAGCTTCCAGGAACGCGACGATGTACCGCTGAGCTGTCTCACAAGCCGTCGCGCGGGTCTTCTCCCCAACGATTTCGTCAAGAAATGGCACTTCAAGCATGACGTTTTTGCCTCCCAGAATCGGAACACGGCAAGGTTGAATTCCGCTGTGTTGGCCCAGCGATTTGCTGCACCGCTTGTGAGGGGGAGCCTAGCCGCGGTTTCCACGCGCCAGCGGCCATTCTACGCAAAATCCGAGTGCTGCAATAACATCGGGAACCCGCCCGAATCGCTGCCCCGTCCCCTGGGGGCACCCGGGCTGAGCGGATGGACCGACGCGATCCGGGGCGGCCCGGCGCCGATGTGCGACTTCGTGGACCTCAGCGGCGGGTTCACCGAGTGGTATCTCCTGGGCAACTTGGCGTCGCTCTTCCCGAAGCAGACCCTGGAGTATGACCCCCTCGCCGGCTGAATCGTGAACAACGAAGCGGCCGACCAGGCCGCCCGCCCCGCGTACCGCGAGGGATGGCAACTCTAGTTTCGTGAAAAGGGCAACGCAAAGGAAAAGACGGAAAGGCCTCCACTGAGAAAGATATCCTCCAGGGACCGTCGCATTAGCGGCGGCGCTGATTTTCGGCATCCGGCTGCCGTGTTCAGTAGCCGACGGACGCCAGGGCGGCGTCGCCGATGCGGGCTCGCGCCCGATACTGGTCGTCCTTTCGCGCGCCGCCGACGAATTGGGGATGGTTGCGGTTGGTCAACACAATCACGTACACCTGCCTCTCCGGGTCGATCCAAATCGATTGCCCGGTATGGCCGCTATGACCGTAGGCCCTCTTCGAGAGACGCGTGGGCCGGTGCAGCGAATTGACGTCGAGTTCCCAACCGAAGCCCCGGGCCGGTAGCGGCGGGGCCAACAGATTGCCGGTCATCAGGCGGTGCGATTCGGGCGACAGGACGCGAATCTCGCCGATCCGGCCCGCGCCCAGCATCATTTCGCAGAACCGCGCCAGGTCGGCGGCCGTGCTGAACAGTCCGGCATTGCCCACCGGGCGGCCGGCGAGCCGGGCCTGGGCGTCTTCGATCTGGCCGATTTCGGACGCTCCGCTGGGCACCACGCGCGGCGACGGCGGCAACGGTCCAAACGACGTGTCGCGCATGCCTAGCGGCTGGAAGATTCGCGATCGGCAAAACTCGTCCAAACGTTGGCCGCTGGCTTTCTCCACCATCCGGCCCAGCAGAATCATGTTCTGGCAGGAGTAGTAATAGCGGCTGCCCGGCGGCCACTTCGGCGTGACGCCGAGCATCAGCTCGAGCAGCGCGTCGCCTTGCGCCCGATCGTGATACTTCGTGTTGTCGAAGCCCGAAGTGTGCGTGGCCAGTTGCGTGACGCTGACCGGCTCGATTCCGCTGCCCGAAAGCTCGGGCAAGGCCTGGCGAATGGGCATGTCGAAACGCAAGAGTTTCTCATCGACACAGACGCCAAAGGCCGTGGCCGTGGCCACCGGCTTGGTCACGCTGGCCAGATCGAAGATGCAGTCTTTGGCCATCTTCACCTTGTCGGGCACGATCCGCGCGTGGCCAAAGGCGTCGTGATACAGCACTTTCCCCGGCCTTCCCACCAGCACCACGGCTCCGGGGAACAGCCCCGCGTCGAGTTCCCGCTGCACGGCCGGCGTGATGCACACGCGGGCCAGGCCAACGCGAAGCGCGTCTGGTGGTGCCGATTCGCCGCCCGCGGCGTGACCGCACCACGCGGCGAAAATGCCGAGCAAAACGGCAATCCAAGTGCGAACCTCTCTGTCGGAGAACAACTTTGAACTCATGGTTCCCATCCTGTCTGAGTAGTTCTACCAGGAATACACATGGACGGCGTACGGGGCGAAATCATCCTCCCATCCTCCGGCCTGCGCCGCAAGCCGGCGGTCTTCGAACATCACTTGCACCTGGCCGGCTGCGACGCCGGCGTTGACCCGCGCACGCAGGGCCCCACGGGAGGAATTGGCGGCCAACAGGTAGCGCCGGCCTTGATGCTCTTTCAACAGCGTGCTCACGGCCGGATAGCCGAGGCCGTCGGTCGGCGGGCCGCTGAGGATCTGGACCTGTTGCTTCTGCGGCGGGTCGCGTTGGGCCAGCACGTCGTGGAGATCGGCCAGTTGACGCGAGAGTCGTTTCAGCGCGGCCCACACCTGCGGATCGTGGGTCACGCCGTGGTTCTTGCCGGTTCCGCCGTAGGTGTAATAGGTCATCCCAGTGGCGCCGTGAATGATGGCCAGATAGGTCATCACGCGGGTTTCGGCCTCCGTAGGATACCGCTGCCAACCCCAGCCTTCGAAATCCTGGATGATCGCCCAAACCGGCGCCTTGCGCCCGGCGCGGCGCAGGTCGTCGCCGATCAGCTTCATGTCACGTGTCACGTGGGCGACCTCGCAGTCCTTGTCGGAGCGGATGGGATAGAGTTCCGGCAAGAAGGCGTCCGTGGAGTCCACGTAGTCGGTGTACCGCGAGGGCCGAGGGCCGCCGGCGAACACAGCATCGGCCTGGACCGTGACGTGGAACGGGTCGACGTCGCGGATCGCCCGATGCACGCGCCGCAGTTCGTCGGCGCTGATGTGGCTCGCCGTGTCGTCGGCCAGATACCAGGCCAACAGGGCCGGCTGGCGGCACTCTTCGATCACGGTGCGGACTGCGTTCTGCGGGTCGCGGCTATTGGCCCCGCCGCGCGGGGCAATGATCACGCGCAGCCGATGGCGCTCGGCCGCCGCGTAGAATTCCGTTAAGCCGGCGTCGCGCTGCGCGTGGTACGTGTGGATCGTATTGAAGCCCGCCTCGCGCAGCTCGGTGAAGCAACGGTTGAAATCGTTGCCGTTGTGTTCCCGCTTCCACACGG
>CAZAQY010000227.1:0-13558 GCA_964486845.1 uncultured Pirellulaceae bacterium | reverse complement strand
AAATCTGAAATCTCAAATCATCAAAACTTCTTGGCTTCGAACAAATCGTCCGGGATCTCCACACCGGAGGCCCTCAGACGTTCCAGGCACTTGGGGCGATAGCCGGTGGCGTAGAAATGACCGAACGCGACGCCGTCTTCAGCGACGCCCTGCTGCTCGAAACCGAACACCTCTTCCAACGCGTACTCGCCCTCCCGGACGCCGACGATCTCTGAAATCCGCATGACGCGGCGGAGCCCGCCCTTGAGCCGGGCCAGGTGTACGACCAGCTTGATCCCGGCGGCAATGTACTGGCGAACCACGGGGACGGGGATCTCCAGCCCCGTCATGGCCACCATCATCTCCAGCCGCGACAGGGCGTCGCGGCTGTCGTTGGCGTGAATCGTGGTCAACGATCCCTCGTGCCCGGTGTTCATGGCTTGCAGCATGTCCAGCGCCTCGGCCCCGCGGACCTCGCCGACCAGAATCCGGTCGGGCCGCATCCGCAGGCTGTTGCGCACCAGGTCGCGCTGCGTGATCTCCCCTGCGCCTTCGGTGTTGGCAATCCGTGTTTCCAGCGAGACGACGTGAAGATGCTGCAGCTTCAACTCGGCCGAATCTTCGATCGTAATGATCCGTTCGCCGGGCGGGATGCAAACCGACAGGGCATTCAACATCGTCGTCTTGCCGGACCCCGTACCGCCGGAGATCAGAAAACTGAGTCGGGCATCCACCGCCGCCGACAGGAACTGCACCATCTCGGGCTGGATCGAGCGGTTGGCCATCAAGTCGTTCAAATCCAGCGGCTTGTCCCCGAAGCGGCGAACCGACAAGACAGGGCCCTTCAGCGAAAGCGGCGGCACGATGGCATTGATGCGGGAGCCGTCGGGCAGCCGAGCGTCCACCATCGGGCAGACCTCGTCAATTCGCCGGCCGATGCGCGACACGACCCGCTGGATCACGCGCAACACGTGCTGGTCGTCGGCAAAGATGACGTCCGTCAGTTCCAGCCGGCCGTGGCGTTCAACGTACACCTCGAAGGCGTTGTTCACGAGGATGTCCGTCACGGTGGGATCGGCCATCAGCGGTTCGAGCGGTCCCAGGCCGAACACTTCGTCCATCAGCTCGTTCAGCATCCGCTGCCGGCCGGACGTATCCAGCGTTTCGGCCCGTTGGCGGCACAGGTCGTCCGCCACGCTGCGGACCTCGACGCCCAATCGCTGCCGGTCGATGACTCCCACCGTGGATAGGTCCAACGATTCCACCAGCTCCTCGTGAATGGTGGTTTTCAGGCGCTGAAAAGCGTGCTCGTCCGGGTCGGGACGGCTGCGTTTCGAGCGCGGGGCGGCGGGTGTCATTGCTCGAATCATTGTCTGTCCTGTGTCGTTTCTAGGCGTCTCCGTGACTGCGTACGAACCACCCCAGGTCAGTTGTTGGTGCCAGCCGGCGTCTGACGCGCGTCTCTGCCGATATCGGATAGCAGCTTTCGGGCCCGCGAAGAAATTCTTGATCCGGATTCGACGGTCCCGGTCTCCGCGCCGGGCGCCGCCACAGCCTCAGAAGGCGCGGCAGGCTTCAGGACGCTTTGCGGTTCTGGCGCGTCCGCCGCCGGGGAACCCTGCTGGCCGGCCTGGGCGCTCACCGGGATCTGCACCGTCGCCGTCGAAGGATCGTTGGGGGAATCCGGTTGAGTTCCCGTGGTTTGCCCGTCGGATCCCTGCGGCTTGTCGGACGATTGCGTGTCGACAGGCTGGGAGGACTGGGTTGCCGGGGCGTCCGCAGCCGCTTCCGCCGTGGCCGCATCGGCGGCTTCGGGCTGGCTCTTCTGCAGCGACGTGGTCTGCGTCTGCTGCGCTGCACGGATCTGCAAGGCGCCGGCGACCGGCAACGCGAGCACGGGCTGGGTCTGCGGAGCGGCACTCGCAAAACGGACGACCTGCGCGCTGCCGCCGCGGAAGATCTGCGTGACGTGTTCGCGGCGGCCGGGCAGGTTCAGCAGACCGTCCAAGGTCTGGGGAACGTTGGATGCGGCCAATTCGATATCATCGGGATTGCGAAGCGCCAGCGAAAACGTGCCGCGGCCTTCCGCGATCTTCAACGCGTTCGCTTGGGCTGCCGTGACGGCCAACGTCACGCGGTTTTCCAGACTGCTGCCCGGCGGTTGGCGGGAGTCGGCCTGTTCCATCGCCAGCACCTGGACCCCTTCCAACAACGTTACCGTCGCTTCCGGAACGCCGACTGCCTGGTCGGCCTTGGTTCGGAAGAGGACATCCACGATCGAACCAGGACCGTCATAACCACCCAGAGCGCCGGTGCCGTCGACCGAAATCGTAACCGCCCGCAGTCCGGGATCGAGCTTCTCGGCGATCGTCGGTCCCTTTCCTTCCGGGTAGAACACATCCGGCGTGAATGCGTCTCCCTTCTTCAAGGGTATCCGAAGCATCTGCCCCATGATTTGTTCGGTGTTGCTCATGAAGGCTGCAGGCAGTTTCCCTTCCTTCCGGCGTTCGGCGATCTGTGCGTCGGTCATGGAGTACAGGCCGATGTCGTGCAGGACGACGACGCGACCCGGCTCCAGATCCATGCTGGCCAGAGGCACGATGGTCGCACGCGGCCCGGCGGGCGGCGGGGGTGGAGCGGGCTTCTGGTCCTGCAAGTATTTGCGGACACCATACGCCCCCACCAAACCAAACAAGACGGCGAAGATGCCGACGATAACCGTTCCAGGCGTGATGCGCGACACAATCGTTTCCTCCGCAGCAGACCGTCGTAAACGCAAGGGGAACCCATCGCACCCCAGCGCGTGTCATTCCTCTACTCTAGTTCGCAGACTGGACGCGCCTAGTCAAATTTTTATAGATGCCCCGTCGTCCGGTACGCCGTCCGGACAAGAGAACGCCCGACCAGTCGCTGGTCGGCTGGTCGGGCGAAGAGATGCTTTTCACAAGCTAGACTACGTTACGGGCTGCCTTCACCCGCGATCGCGGGGACCTGCAAGTTGATGCAGTGACTAGCCGCGTCGATAGGATCCGTGTCTTCGTCGCAGAAGTCGGTCGTGTCATCAAACGAGCTGCCAGCCACGCTCGACGTGTGGCCGGTGACCCCGGACCACGAATAGCTCTGGTTGACATTCGAGATGGCCTGGGCCACATCGGCCAGTTCCTGAATCACCTGATCGCGAACGGTCGCCATACCGACGATCAACCCGATCACCATGATGGTGGCGATCAACACCAATTCGGCCGACACGATGAAGCCAGCCTCGTCATTCCACAAATTTCTCATTGCACAATCTCCCATGGAAACAGAAGTTAGGAACGTAGGGGCGCACCACAAGCGTCCTACTGAACAGCCAAACTAGGCCCTGGTTGCCGGCAAGGGCAGACACATTCTGTTGCTTGCACGGCGTGTGCCGATCGTGCTGAATCCGTGGAACTGACTCGATGTGCCGCCGTCAGAAGGCTCAGGAGCGGCGTTTTCCCAGCAAATTTCCCGATCCTCGCGGTGGGCAGTTCCGACAAACGACGCCCAGACGCTGGGCGCGTCGTATCAAGAAGTGTGTCCGCCGGTTAGCAGGTAACGTTTACTGTTAGCGCTTGGCATCCGCTCCCAGACAATGCCAATCGCGTCCCGGACTGGGAAAAAACACCTGCGTCGAGGGTCAAAACGTGGCTGGCCGGAAAACCTGAGCAGCGTTCGAGAAATAACGGTCCCGTGTTTGTTGCTGATCATCACACGGAGTGTGATGGCTACTTTGTCAATCATAAACCAGCGGCAACAAGGCTTCCAGCGCAGCGCGTTGCCCCTGGCAAGCCTCCAACAACAACCGCGTCGTTTCGCCCTGGTTGATCGCCATGCTCTGAGGCCCACGCCCCGATTCACTGTCAAGCCAACTGCACCATGAGTACAGTACAAGTCGAACTAGACGTTGCCCCGCACCACGCCGACGACCACGCCACGCACGCGGGCGTTCTTGGCATAGATCGGCGGCATGTCGGGATTGGCAGGCTGCAGCCGAACGCGATTGCGCTCCGGGTACCAGTACTTCAGCGTGGCTTCGTCGTCTTCGTTCAAGGCCACCACCATCTGGCCGCGCTCGGCCGTGCTGGTGCTGCGGCAAATCACATAATCGCCATCGGTGATGTGCGCTCCGATCATCGAATCGCCCTTGACGCGCAGCACGAACGTGCCGGGGGTCGCGAACATCTCGTCGAAGTCGATGCGATCGTTGAGTTCGAACGCCTGCTTGGTAAACCCCGCCGAGACGATCCCGGCGAACGGCAAGCCCGGCTCGCCTTCGACCCGCGCCCGTTTGCGTTCCGCCATCAACTGCGGCAGTTCGATGGCTCGCGCTTTGAACTCGTTCCGGTGAATGAGCCCCTTCTTCTCCAACGCCTTCAAGTGACAGACGACCCCATTGGGCGAGCGGATGTCGAAGGCATCGGCGATTTCGCGGATCGTGGGCCCAAATCCCCGCCGCTGCACGAGGTCGCGGATGAACTCGTAAATCATCCGCTGCCGCGCCGTCATTTCTTTTCCGCCTGGTCTTCCTTTCCTCTTGGCCATCGTACTTTCCCCCTTGGTAGATGATAGGTGCCGGTGTGTTTTTCTACAGTAACATATACGAGTGTATACAGACAAGGGGAAGGTGCGGGAAAAAAGTGGAAAAAATCGGTGACCGTTGGCCGGTGGGCGGTGGGCGGTGGGCGGTGACCGGTGAGCGGTGGGCGGTGGGCGGTGACCGGTGAGCGGTGGGCGGTGGGCGGTGGGCGGGGGGCGGTGATCGGTGAGGGACAACTGATAACCGATTACTGATAACCGATTACCGATAAGCGATAACCGATTACCGATAACCGATTACCAGCACGCGGCACTCACGTGTTCGCTACGTGGCTACTTGACCAAGCCGCGTTGCCGGAGGTAGTTGGACACCAATTGATCCACAGGGGTCTGGGTGCTGGTCATCAGGTACCTGATGCCGCGGCGGGTGCAAAATTCCCGTGCGCCGTCAATGAAGGCAGCCAGCGTGCGGCGGTAGCGGTCCAATAACGGCCGGCTGACCGTGATTTCGGCCGTGTCCCGGTCTTCACAATCGACTAGCTTCAAATCGCCCTTGATATCCGGTTCTAACTCCTCCGGCGACAGCACGTGAATCACATAAACGTCCACGTCCTGGGCCAGCAAAAACCGCAGTGCGGACTCGTAGCCGTTTTTGTCCATCAGGTCGCTGATCAGCACCAAGATGCCCTTGCCGCTGTTGCGCAGGCAAAAGTCCTTGACGCTCGTTGCCAGCGGCACGTTCAAGCCAGCCTCGACACGCTCGACGTATTCCAGCATGCGCCACAGGCTCTGGCGTCCCCGCAGCACAGGACCGGGTTGCTCGCGGGCGGCGCCCAGGGCTTCGATCTTCACCCGATCCGCGCGGCACAAGCCGATAAAGCCCAGCGAGGCAGCCAACTGCTTGGCGAAATGCAACTTCGTCGGCTCGCCAAAATCCATCGACGTGCTGGCGTCGATCAAGGCATAGAAATGCAGGTCTTCCTCCTCCAGAAACAGCTTGAGAAAGAGCTTTTCCAGACGGGCGTACAAGTTCCAGTCGATGAACCGCAGGTCATCGCCGGCGACGTAGTTGCGGAAATCGGCAAATTCGACGCTCTGGCCGCGACGCCGGCTGCGGCGTTCGCCCTTCATCCGGCCTCGAAACACTTTGCGGGTCACCAGTTCCAGACGCTCCAGCTGCGCCAGCAGTTCGGGACTGAGCAGGGATGAGATGGTGCGAGTGGGCATGGGGGCAGGGTAATCGGTAATCGGTGATCGGTGATCGGTGATCGGTGATACGCTGGCTGCGGCTGGGCTCCGACCGAGCCACGGGGGCGACCGGAGGCCGAAGTTCGCCGGGGGAGACCTGCGGTCGTTGCTTGCGGCGGGCTCAGCAGACCCGCGTGCAGCCCTCAACTCTACGACTCTTTCATTCTTTCACATTTTCACTCTTCCTCTCTTTCACTTCCTTCGCCGCCGCCAGCGTGGCCGTGGCGACTCGCTCATCGGCCTTTTCCGGCAGCTTTTCCAAAATGTCTAACAGCACGTGGTCGGTGTCGATACCTTCGGCCTGGGCCTCGAAGTTCAGGATCACGCGGTGCCGCAGGGCCGGCAGGTAGACGCGGCGCACGTCCTCGAAGCTGACGTTGTAACGGCCTTCCAGCAGCGCCCGGACCTTGGCGGCCAAGGCCAGCGTCTGCGCCGCGCGCGGACTGGCGCCCCAGCGCAGGTACTGATTCGTAATCGGCACGGCGAACGAGCCGGCCGGATGCGTGGCCAGCACCAAACGGACAATGTAGTCCTGTACGTGCGCAGCCAGGATCACTTCGCGGACCAGGTGCTGCCATTTCAGGATCTCGCTGCCATCCATCACTTTTTCCGGCTCGATCGTGATCCCGCGCGTCGTGCGTTGGACGATGGTCGCCAGTTCTTCACGGCTGGAGTAGCCGACCAGCAGTTTGAAGAAGAACCGGTCCAGCTGGGCTTCGGGCAGCGGATAGGTGCCTTCCTGTTCGATCGGGTTTTGTGTCGCCATGACGAAGAACGGCTTTTTCAGATCGTAGCGGGTGCCGGCCGCCGTGATGGTGCCCTCTTGCATCGTCTCCAGCAGGGCCGATTGCGTCTTGGGCGTGGCGCGGTTGATTTCGTCCGCCAGGCAGATCTGGGTAAAGATCGGCCCGCGCTGAAACTCGAACGTCCGCTTGCCATCCGCGGTCTCCAGCACCATGTTCGTGCCCAGGATGTCGGCGGGCATCAAGTCCGGTGTGAATTGGATCCGCGAGAAATGCAGATCCAGCGACAGGGCCAGCGTCCGGACCAGGAGCGTCTTGCCCAGGCCCGGCACGCCTTCCAGCAGGCAATGCCCGCCGACGAACAGGCACGTCAACACGCCGTGTACGACCTCGTCGTGGCCGACGATCACTCGGCCGATCTGCTCGCGCACCGCCGTGTACCGCCGCCGGAATTCCTCCGCCCGCTGCTGCATCGACTCGCCAATACTCATGCGTTCTCCTTGTCTTTCCAAGCCTTCTTCTTCGCCTCAAGCAGGCGTTCGGTGTACGACTTCTCTTGCTCCGCCTCGGACTTTCGCTCCTGTTCGGCGGCGCGCGCCGGCGTGGCCGGGTGCGGCCTGCCGCCCGCTTCCTCCAACACCTCTTCCAATGACGCCAACGGACGGCCGACGGGTTCTTCGGTCTGCGGTTCGAAGCGGGCTGCCGCGCGCCGCTCCTCCAATTGCTCGCTGACTTCTGCCTTGCGGCTCCGCAACCGCTCGATGCGCTCGTCCGGGGTCTGGTCCTGGGGACGCCGCAGGCCCCGTGCGCACAGCCAGGCCAACGCCGGGGCGATCCAATAGAAATGAATCGTCACGCGGCGGACCAAAACGTCGCAGAAAAAGACGCACGCGGTGGCCAGCAGGACCAGCGGCCAGATGTCCTGCCGGCTGATCGCTTTGGCCAGATTGTGCCGGAAGGTGTCAAATTCCAGCAGCGGGTCCAATCTGCCCCGCTCCAAGTCGCCCTCGATCAACTTCCCCGCCTCGCCGCCCTTGGGCGTGTGCGCCGAGAGCGTTCGCAGCAATTCGACGTTGGTCTCGCGGTCGCGGAATTCGGACGAGTACGGAACGGTCACGCCGGCCAGGATCGACGACCTGCCGGCGCCCGGCACGACGTTCACGAAATAACTGCCGGCCTTGTCCGCCGCGAATTCCCCTACGTAGCGGCCGGGCGCGACCTGCTCGATCCGCACTTCGAAGTTCTCCAGGTCCGGGTCCACGGCGACGCCCGACATGTTCAAGAAGTTCAGGAACTGGTCGTCCTTGTCCAGGGCCGTGACCACGACCCGCATCTTGCCGTCCCTGACATCCGTGGCGACCGAGAATTTGCCTTCTTCGTTGACCGGGCGCATCGCCCAGCGGATCATCTGCGAGAAGAACTTGTCGTAGTTTTCCCAACGAGTCCAGGCGTTGGCCCAGCGATGCCCGGCGTCCGTCGTCCAGGCCACGCTGCGGCCCAGGCCATACGTCCAGCTCGCCAGAATCGTGGCGTTCTGGGTGTCCGGCGGATCGGGCGAGACGAGGGCGACTTCGACCAGCGGATTCTTCTTGACCGTGGTCATGACGAAGCCCGAAATCGGCGGCAGCGGTTCGCGGATGCTTTGCAGCATCTCGTGCGGGTACACCAGGCGCGGCGGCACGTCCGGCAGGTCCTTGACCAGCGGCCGCGCGACGCGGCGGGCCTCGATCTGGAAGATTCGGGGCAGGGCCTTGGCGCTCTTGACGACGTAGTACTGCCCACCCGTCGCGGCGGCAATGTCCTGCAGTGTCTGGTGCCCGGCCGGTCCATGAGCCCCGACGGCCACCGTCGAGATCTTGATCTTCTGCCGCACGAATCCGTTGACCGTCGTGAAGGTCGGCGGCGACGGGTCGCCGTCGCTGATGATGATCATGTGCTTGACCGAGGCGCTGACTTGATTGAAATCGCCCAGGGCCATTTTCATCGCCGGGTCGAATTCCGGCATGTCGCCGGGCGTCATGCGTTCGACGGCGGCGATCAGCTTGTTGCGCCGCTGGCCGATGCGGACCAGCCCCCGATTGCCTTCCCGCCACAACCACTCTTCCCGGCCGGGGCCCCAATGGATCAACCCGCAGTAGTCCATCGGCCCCAGCGGCTTGATCGCCTCGCGGGCGATGACTTTCTGCCAGTAATTGCCCTCGGCGATCTCCGAGGCGTGCATGATCATGACCAGCGCCCCGACGGCGCGGATGCGGGCGTTCTCGATGTGGAAATCGACCGGCATGGCTTTTTCCAGCCCCGTGTTCGCCCAGCCGCCGGCGCCGAAGCTGTTCTCGCCGCCCAGCATGACCAGGCCGCAGCCGAATTGTTCCGTGTTCTGCACCAGCATCTTGATCTGTTCGTCGCTGAAGCTGGTCACGGTGTTCGCGTCCGCCCCGCTGCTCCGCGGCACGTTGGCCAGCACGACGCAATCGTAGGCCTGCAGTTCCGCCAAGCTGGTGAACAGGCTGTCGCTGCTCTGCAGCGCCACTTCGATGCTGTTTTCCCGCAGCCGCCCGACCAGGTAGTCGAAGCCGCCTTTGTGGTCTGCATCCTCGATGAACAGTACACGGCCCTTGCCGCGCACGTGGGTGAACGCCGTCGCCTGATTGTTCTCCAGCACGCGGTCGTCCTGCGGATTGTCCGGCGTGAAGGATGCCTGGTACGTGTACACCGCCACTTCGTCGATACGGTGCTGGAACGAGAACACGTTCTTGCCGGGTTTCAGCTCGACGTCCTGGCTGTCGGGGTTCAGCAGGTCCTCTTGCTTGCCCGACTGGCGCACCAGTTTCAGTTTCCCCCGGACGAGGCCGCCGGCATTTTCCGCGGTCGGAGCCGTCAGGTTGTCGATCACCACGCGGGCTTCGATCGGCTGGCCGCGGCGGATGTCGCTGGGCAGGACCACCTCTTCGACCTGGACCTCCCCGCGGCTGGCCAGCTTGACCGGCACCACGTCGATGCCGATCCCCTGATCGGCCAGCAGGCCGGTGATCGCCCGCGAGTCGCCGATGTTTTCGTTGCCATCGCTGACGATCACGATCCGCTTGGCGCTGTCCTCGGGAAACGTCGCGCCGGCCATCTTCAGGGCCGCCGCCAGGTTCGTCGCGTCAGTCCGCAATCCCTGCGTGCTTTCCAGATTCAGGAACGGGATGTCGTCATCGAAGGGCGGGACCTCGACCACGGCATCATGGCCGAACACGATCACCCCGGCGCAGTCCTGGCGATCGGCGTTGCGGTGCCGAGCCACGCTCTGGCGAACAAAGTCCAGCATGGCCTGCCGCTGTGCGACGGGAATGCTCTCGGACTGATCGAGCAGATAGGTGACCGTCACCTTTTCACTGGTCCGCAACGTCTGGACTTCGGCCAACGCCAGCACGATCAGCACGAAAACGAGCGTGCGGAAAGCCAGGGCAAACAGTCTCCGGTAGCGGCCCAAGCCGGACAGGCTGCGGAAGCTGAAGATCCACAACAGGGGCAGCAGCAACAGCAGCGTCAAATACCAGGGATGGACGAATCCAAGGTCGATACCGAACATGGGTCTTCCCAGGCCCCAACAAGCAACGGCGCACGATACCGATATCTTACTCGCAACGCCGCTGGAACCGCAACGGACGCAGCAACTCGACGGTGGATGGCAGAATCATAGGAGCACGATCATGAAAACGGTGTCGATCTCTCGTTCCGAGGGGGCTAATGCCTCCGCTCCGCCTTGGCGGACCACGGATCTTCGGGCCAGGCGTGTTTGGGGTAACGCCGGCGTAGTTCTTTGCGGATGACGGGGTAGCCGTTGTTCCAGAAACTCCGCAGGTCGTCGGTGACCTGTTGCGGACGCATGTTGGGGGCCAACAAGTGCAGCAGCACCGGCGTGCGCCCGCGAGCGATGCGCGGAGTCTCGGACCAACCGAACAGTTCCTGGATGCGCACCGCCAAGACCGGCGGCTGGCCGGGTTCGTAGCGCAGCGGCACGCTGCGGCCGCTGGGAACCGTCAGCCGCTCCGGCGCTTCGCGGTCGAGGGTCTGCAGTTGGTCGAACCGGAACAGTCCGCGAACGGCCGCCAACCACGGAGCGGCACGCAGTTGCGCGAACGACCGGCGGCTCTGGCACAACGCGGGCAAGAGATCCTGCAGGGCCG
This sequence comes from uncultured Pirellulaceae bacterium, assembly GCA_964486845.1. GTDB lineage: Bacteria > Planctomycetota > Planctomycetia > Pirellulales > Pirellulaceae > Anammoximicrobium. The sequence goes on along the minus strand of CAZAQY010000227.1, from coordinate 2,856 downwards.
GCCCGTCCAGCGCCGGCAAGTCCGTTTCGGGCCACTGCTCGCGCAGCCACCGCGCCCGGGCCACGAAAGCTGCGACCGCCCCGTCCTCGTGCGGAAACACACGATCCCAGTGCTCGCGGGCGGCTTGGGCCAGCAGTCGGGCTGCGTCGCCGGCATCCGGAATCCCCGCCGTCGTTTCCTCCAGCAACAGATCCTCCCAGTACCTCCTCCGCCGCGCCGTAACTCGCTCGCCGGCGGGATCGAACTCGACCTCCTTGGCCTCGCGCAGCCTGCTGTTTGGCAGCCAGCTTCGGTCGACCAACGACGCTTGGCGAACCTGCGCGTCCGTGCCGGCCCCGTCGACGTCGATACAGAGAAACAGCTCGCCGTCGATCACCCGGCTCTCGTCGGCCAACCGCACCCCGCGCCCGCCGACCATCACACCGCGGCGCGAGCCAGGCTCGCGGCGTTTGGCCAGCCGATCCGGAAACGCCACCAGCAGCGACCGCAGCAAGGCTTCGTCCGCACCGTCGCCCACCGTTGGCCGCCGCCGGCGCCTGCCCATCTGCCGTGACAACTGGTCGCGAACCTGGAACAAGGTCCGCGCAGCAGGCCGCAGGATCCGTCCCCAAGCCGAATCCTGCCGGCCGGTCGCCTCGAACTCCTCCAAAGCCGCGACCTGGTCCAAGACGTCGCTGCGCGAGTGGTAGTCTTGATTGCGGCGCCGCATTCCGTCTTCCGGACCCCGGCCGAACGGACTCCGCTCCGACAGCAAGGCCGCCGCCAACGCCCCGCGCGCGAGGCAGTCGCGGCGTTCGGCCTCCATCAGCAATCGCCCCAGCCGCGGATGCACGGGTAGCTTGAAGATCCGCTGGCCCAGCTTCGTGACGCCGTGCTGGTCGGCGGCCCCCAGTTGCGTTAACAGCGTTCGAGCCCGCTGAAGGGCCTCTGGCCGGGGCCGCTCGAACCAGGGAAACCGGTCGACGTCCGGTTCTATCCAGCAGAGCAACTGGAGGACCGCACCGGCCAAATCGACGCGGCGGACTTCGGGCTCCTCCAGCGGCGGCCGAGACCGCTGGCTGCGTTCGTCCCACAAACGCAGGCAGACGCCCGGCTGAGTGCGTCCCGCTCGGCCGGCCCGTTGCTCGGCGGCGGCTTGCGAAATCGGCGTCAGTTCCAGCCGGTCCAATCCGAGGCGGGGATCGTAGCGCAGCGACCGCGCCCAGCCGCTGTCCACCACGGCGGTGACGCCGGGGATGGTCAGTGATGTTTCGGCCACATTCGTGGACAACACGATCTTGCGTTGCGCAGCGGGCTCCAAGACCGCAGCTTGACGCTCCAGCGGCAAGTCGCCGTACAACTCCAGCAGTGCGCAGCCCGCCCGCTCGGCCGCCGCTTCCAGCACTCGCCGGGTCTGTCGAATCTCGCGCAGCCCCGGCAGGAATACGAGCACATCTCCGTCACTGCGGTCCAGCACTTGCTGGACGCCTCGAGCCACAAGATTCCCCGGCGGCTCTCTTCCGTACGGGGCAAGGTACGAGATCTCGACCGGATGAGTCCGCCCGGCACACTCGATCATCGGGCAGCCGTCCAGGTATCCGGCGGCGGATTCCAACGCCAGGGTCGCCGACATCACCACGATCTTCAGGTCCGGCCGCACGCTCTGTTGGATCTGCCGCACCATGCCCAAGGCCAGATCGCTGTTCAGATTGCGCTCGTGGAATTCGTCGAAGATGACGACACCCACATCTTGCAGGAACGGATCGTCCTGCAGTCGGCGCAGCAGGACGCCCTCCGTGACGACGGCAATCCGGGTGCGGTCGCCGATGCGGTCCTCGAACCGGACCTGGTACCCAACCTCGCCGCCCAGCGTCCACCGGTTCTCCGCCGCCATCCGCGCCGCCGCCGCCCGTGCCGCCACGCGCCGCGGCTGGAGCACCACGATTCGCTTGTCGCCCGCAATTCCGCCCCGCGCCAGGGCCGGCGGTACGCGAGTCGTCTTACCGGCTCCCGTAGCAGCGCGCAGGACGACGGACGCATGGCCGCGAAACTGAGCCATCAATTCGGGCAGAACCTGATCGATCGGCAGTCGTTCCACGTGATTTCCCAGCGAAACCGATATCGAACACCACGTGTCGTCACGACGGGGTGGCCGTCCTCCAGCATCGACACCTTGCCACTGTGCAGGGGGCGAACTAATTCGGATCTCGATATCCGACTTAATCCGTTTCTGACGCTTCGACGGGGCTTGACAAATACGCCCTCATACTGGAAACTAAGCGTCATCTTCACCGATTTCGATGATCTTTGATTACGCCCCCTTCGTCTAGTGGCCTAGGACTCCGGGTTCTCAGTCCGGCAGCAGGGGTTCGACTCCCCTAGGGGGTGCTTTTAGCCTGCTTTGCGCAGGCTTTCTTTTTGCGCCGACTGCACGTAAGTTGTTTATTTGTATCAACTTGCGACTTTCATCTAATGAGTTGCCCCCTCGCAGCATTTCGAGTGGGGCGGATTTTGGGGCGAATTTTGGGGGTGATTGGGGCGAATTTCAGGCATAGGATAGCTGGTGTAAAGCGTTATGAACCCCCTGCAAAATGACCCGGAATCATGGTCGGCAAGGCTTATCGCAGGCACGTTCCGAAACCCGACGAACGAGGGCGTCGGCGTGCCGTAGTCGGTCGCTCCCTCGATGGCAACGTGCAACGTTTCGAGGTGGGCAACAGAGGCACGTCTGAGGCCGAATCGCAGCAGCGGCTCGATGCGATCTGCGATCTCTACGATGAGCGCAAGCGAGATAATTGATGTACATTCAATCGGGGTAAGCAATGGGTACTTGCTTAAGTGGGATGGGGGCGAAGTACCGGTGGCCTCTTCTCATCT
>CAZAQY010000226.1:0-13705 GCA_964486845.1 uncultured Pirellulaceae bacterium | reverse complement strand
CTGGCGGCGTAAAATGCGCGCCGGAAAACACCACATGCGGCGATAACTGGTGTAGAGCAGCACTCCGGGACGTTGATCTATGCCGGGGGCGACGACGTGCTGGCCCTGTTGCCCGCCCAGACGGCCTTGGCCTGCGCGAGCCAACTGCGCGAGACGTTCCGCAAGAACTGGGAGCGGGACGCGGGCGGACGTGAACGTCTGCTGATGGGCCGGCGTGCGACGGTCAGCGCCGGCCTGGCCGTGGTCCACTACAAGGAAGACCTGCGGTTCGCCCTGGAGACGGCCCGCAAGGCGGAAAAGGCGGCCAAGAACGCGGGCCGGGACGCACTGCAAATCACGGTCTGCCGACGGTCGGGCGAGCACGCCACGGCCCTCTGCCCCTGGGAATTCGCCGGAGAAGTGGACCGCTGGGTGCAGATTTTCACGCGAGACGCTTCGGATCGCTGGGCCTATCACCTCCGCGAGGAAGCCGAGACACTTTCTGCCCTCGACGTGGGTGCCATGCAGGCGGAGATCCAGCGACAAATCGGCCGAGCGGAGCAGCTCACGAAACGGCTGTTTGGCGAAGGACAGGAAAACAAGGATGCCGCCGGTCGGCGCCTGGTGGCTGCGTTCGACGAGTACCGGTCGGCGACGAAACCGCCGCCAGCCGACGATCAGCCCCCCCAACGACGGTTCGCCACCGACGGCGAAGCCTTTTCGCAGTTCATCACACTCTGCCAAACCGCGTCGTTCCTGGCGCGAGGGAGGGACGAATGAGTACCACGATCGGCCTGACGCTGGAACCGCTCGACGTTCTCTTCTTCCGCGATGGCCGGCCCTTTGGCGCGGCCACCCGCGGACGAAGCGACCTGCCGCAGCCGCAAACGCTGGCCGGGGCGATCTGGACAGCCCTGCTGGACGCTCACCGCTGTGACTTTCCAACGCTGGCAGCCGCGCTCCAGCAGGGCCACAGCCTGGCCGCGGCCCTCGGCAAGGCCCGCTGCCCTGAGTGGATCGCCAAGCTCCGCGTGCGCGGCCCTTGGCTGGCCCGCACCGGCGCGGAAGATTCGTCCGGCGGCCGGCGTTTCGAGGTCCTCGTGCCCGTGCCTGCCGTGCTGCACCGGGTGAAGGCCGAGGCCGAGGATGGCGCTGGCCTGCTGCCCCGTTTGCGCCCGCTGCCGGCCGGCCGGTTGCCCGGCTGGCACGAGACAGGCAACGACGAACAGCAGGAGTTGCGCCCGCTGTGGTTGACCCGCCGCGAAGCCACCGAACCGCTGACGGGCTTCCTGACGCCCCGCGGCCTGCGCCGGTTCTTGGCCGACGAGGACGTGCCCGGAACCGAGGTGCTGGCGCCGGACGAGTTGTTTGCCTTCGACCACCGGACCGGGATCGGTATCGAACCCGACCGCTTGTCCGCCCAGACCGGGATCATCTACGAAGCGAGCTTCCTGGCGCTCAAACGCGATTTGAAGCAAAGACAGGAAGTCCTGCTGTACGCCGAAGTCGTGCTGCCGGAGGATTCCGGCGCCGGGGCCCTGGTTGGCCTGCAGACGATCCCGTTCGGCGGCGAGGGCCGCCGCGTGCGTGTCGAGCGCGTTGCCCCCTGGCCGTGGCACCAGTACGAGCGGCTGCCCCGTGGCGACCAGCGGCCGCTCGTGCTGCTCACTACCCCCGGCTTCTTTGCGGGGCGATGGAAACCACACCGGCTCAACGCCAGCCTCGTCGCCGCCGCCGTGCCCGGCGCGCTCGCCGTCTCCGGCTGGGACCTGGCCCGCGGCGGCCCCAAGCCCAATCGTTTCGCCGCTCAAGCCGGCAGTACGTATTTTCTGGACCAACCTCTGGACCCCTGGCCCGGCACCTTGAGCGACCGCCCGCGCGATCAGCAGCAAGGCTGGGGCTGCTATCTGAAAGGAGTCTGGACCGCTTGCTCGTAGTACCGCCTTCAGGCGGTCCAGCATTCGTAGTCCCGCCTTCAGGCGGTCGACCTCCACCGGCTAAAGCCGGCACTACAAACACAAGCCCCCAACCCCAAGGAGAATTCCATGACCAATCCTGTGACCGCCGATGGCGCCCCCCAAAGCGCCATCTTGTTTCTGCACGCCCAGACCTCGCTCCATCCCGGCTCGGGCACCGCCCTGGGCGTGGTCGACCTGCCCATCCAACGCGAACGCCATACGCAGTGGCCCGTGGTGCCAGGTTCGTCCATCAAGGGCGTTCTGCGCGACGCGTGTCGCCGCCGACCTTCCAACCGAGATCAGCTGTTCGCGGCGTTTGGACCGGAAACCGCAGAGGCGGACAAACACGCGGGCGCGATCAGCGTGACGGATGCCCGCATCCTCGCGTTCCCGGTGCGTTCGCTGCGGGGTGTCTTTTCTTGGACAACTTGCATGTCCGTCTTGGAGCGATTCAATCGTGATGCAGCTTTGGCGCAGCTGGCTCAAATCAAGCTGCCCGTACGCCCCGCCAAGGACCAAGCGGTTTGCACCTCAAACAGCCCGCTCTTGGTTGACGGCGAACGCATCGTTCTGGAGGAGTTTGAGTTCAAGAGTGTGACCGACCCGAGGGGACTGAGCGACCAACTCGCACAACGGATCTTCCAGGCAAGCGATGCGACTACGCCGGAGGCATTCCGCCAACGCTTGGTGGTTCTGCACGACGATGACTTTACGCACTTCGTCCGTCATGCTACCGAAATCGTCGCCCGCATTGGTCTGAATGCGGAAACGAAAACGGTCAAGCAGGGCGCGCTGTTCTATCAGGAATTCCTGCCGAGCGAGACGATTCTGTACGCGTTAGTGTTTGCCAACGCCAGCCGTCGCGAGGGGAACTCCGCTCAGGCTGCCAGCATGCTGGACTACCTCCGCAGCGAGTTGCCGGACGTTCTGCAGATCGGCAGCGATGAAACCACGGGTAAGGGCCTTTGCGCAGTGCGATTGTTAGATGGAAAGGAAGGTGCGTGATGGTTCCCACCAACGCAAGAACAGAACCGACATTGGACCAGAAGCGGGCTCGTCATGCTTGGGATGCCGTGCTCCGGGCTGAAAGCCAAGCCGGAGTCCACGAGAAGCAGTCACCGAAGAAGTTTGGTGGACAGGCCAAGAAGCTGCCAGTGCGCATCATAGCCTCTGGGTTGGGACAGTCCCTCGCCTTCCTCAAGGCCAAGGACTATGCCCCGGGTCTGGTGGTCGAATTGAATGCTTGGGTCGCACAGAGGATGCCGACGCGAGGAAACGAACCGAGCGACCTGCTGGAGCGGGTCATCAAAGGCGATTCCGACTTCCTGCGACGTGCAACGGATGAGGTGCTGGCGTATCTTTCCTGGCTCAACCGGTTCGCCGAGGCCAAGGGCTTGACAGAAGGAGACCAGGAATGAGCCTTGTCCCGCTGCCACCAAACGTACGTGAACGACTCAGGCACAATACCCATCCCGGGCTGATGCTCGACAAGTATGCTGCGTCGTGGGACCCAGGTGCCGGGGCTGGAAAACACTCGGAACGCGTCCAGAAGCCGGCGTTGGAGGCAGTCGCCGGACTCTGCCAGAACGCCCCGGCAGGGCTCGATCTGCCGGCTCTGTCCGCACGTCGGGAACGCCTACTGATCGGATTGCACGCCAACGTCTTTCAATGCGTGACGACGGGTCCGTTGACGTTGCATCTGGCGAGGGCCTCCGCGTTGGAGAATGCCGGGATCTGCCTTCACCCATTGTACGGTTTCGTCTATCTGCCGGGCAGTGGACTGAAGGGCATGACGCGAGCCTACGCAGCATTGGTCTGGAAGCCGGCTCAGCCTGACGCCGCAGCGGCACAGGCTGCGATCGAATCCGTCTTCGGAAACGAACCCGGCGAACGGCAGGCCGGCCATCAACGCGCCGGTGCGGTCGTATTCCACGACGCCTGGCCCACCCGATGGCCTCGTCTGATCGTGGACATTCTCAACAATCATCACGTCGGGTATTACCAGGGCGATGACGCACCGGGCGACTGGGACAATCCCGTGCCGGTCTATTTCCTGGCCGTTGAATGCGGCACGGAATTCGAATTCGCGTTGGCCCCGCGCCGGGACGACGTTCCCAATTCACTGCTCGACCAGGCTCAGCAATGGCTCCTGGGCGCCCTGTGCCATCTGGGCGCAGGCGCTAAGACCAACGCCGGCTACGGCAACTTCAAGCCGGTGGGCGTCGCCCGGCCGGCCTTCGCGTCCCCGCGCCACGCAACCTTCGAGGCCACGCTGGAACTGGTTACCCCCGCCTTCCTGGCCGGCGCCAACCAGCAAGCCGACGACTGCGACCTGCGGCCCGCCACTCTCCGCGGCCTGCTCCGCTGGTGGTGGCGCACCATGCACGCGGGGTTCGTCGACGTGCCCACGCTGCGCGCCATGGAAGCGGCGATCTGGGGAGACACGTCGAGAGGAGGCGCCGTTCGTGTCGAGGTGACCGAAGGCCGATTGGCCGGCCCAAGGTCGTTCGACTACAAGGACCATTTTGATCCGAAGCCGGACTTTGCACGAAAGCACGGGCTGGCACCGAGACCGGACGGCAAGACGACTCAAGGGCTGTTTTACGCCGCCTACGGAATGGACGAAGTCAGCCGGGGAGAACACCGCCACCGGTACTACGTCGATGCGGGCTCCCAATGGCGAATCAGGCTGATTGCCTCGGACGCAGGATTCGCTGTGAGGCGAGGCGGCCTGCAAGAGAGAGCCCGCCCCGCGCCGACCAAGCCCATTCCCGCGCAGCAGGTTCTCGAACAGGCCCTCGCCGCGCTGTGGCTGCTGTGCGTTTATGGCGGAGCGGGTTCCAAGTCGCGCAAGGGCTTTGGCTCCCTGCAACTGTCCGATGTCTCCGCCCAAGAGTCGCCTGCCATAGCTGCGGTGGCGGGACTAGACCAATGTCGCGGCCTGGCGGCAAAATTCCGCGAGCAATTGGGCCTGTCCCGCGAGTTTCGCCTGCCTGATTCTCCCGCCCTCGGACCGCCCAACGGGATCCCGAGCCCCGCGAGCATGACAGTCCCCTGGCAGGACGCATGGAAGATCATGGACGAGATCGGCTTTGCGTACCAGGCGTTCACCAAGATGAAACGCCACGACCGGGCCAAGGCTGCTCTGGGTTTGCCGCGGAAGATCCACGGACCTCGCGACGATGGTCCCATGAGGAATCAATCGTCGGAAACGTACCACCGTCCTGAGTGGCTGGATTTTCCGAAACGCAACCGAAGACTAGCCCCCAAAGACGCCCGCCACGCGTCACCGATTCACCTTCACGTTTCCCGGCAAGCCGATGGGACGTATCTCATACGCGTGCTGGCGTTTCCCGCAAAGTCGCTGCCGAACGAGCAGACCAGCAAGCAAGTGCTGCAGGAATTCGCGGCCTGTTTTGAAAGAGAGGTCACGCGTCGTGCGGCACTGCCTGCCCCGCCTCGTGCGGAAAGCCCGACGTTCTCCAGGGACCGCAGGCCGGACGAGCGAAAGACAATATCGGCCCCGGCGGCGGCCCGTTCGTTGCCCTCCATCACGAAAGAGGAACTGCTGCGGAGACTGGCCGATACCAAGCCCCCGCAGGCGGTGTTCCGAGTCGTGCGCGCCCTCGATTCAGGAGGCTACGAGGCCCAGCAACTGCGATCCGCCCCCAACATCCCCGCAGGATACCAGGGCGATGGCGGGCGGCGACTGGTGGCCGCCCCGGAAAGACTGCCCGAGGGCGCTTTCGTGCTGGTCGTCCTGGAAGGCGGTCGGGACGGCCGATTCCGGGAAGCCATCGGGCAGTTTCCCGAACCATCGCGACCGCCACAGCAGCGCCGAGGCCCGCCAAGAAGATAGACACCGTTCGTAGTGCCGCCTTTAGGCGGTACAGTAAACACCGGCTGAAGCCGGCACTACGAACGCAGCCCACGGAGAACGTACCATGCATCTGGTGCTCATCGAAACTTCCGCCAACCAGGATTTCATCTTCGGGACCAACAAGCTCCGCGAAAACGTCGGGGCTTCCGAATTGGTGTTCCGCATCGCCGAATCGGCCAAGCAGGCGTGTCGAGCGGTCTCGCGCGGCTCGTCTCCGCGGCCGGTCGAACCGATCATCGCCACTTCCGGCAAGGCGCTAGTCCCCGTCCCCGACCCGGACACCGGGCGGCAGATCATCCGTCACGTGACGCAGCAGGCCCTGGAGCAGGCCCCCGGCTTGGAAGTCCTGGGCGTCGTCGGCGAACCGTTCGATTGGCACACCGGCTCGCTGCGCGACGCCGTAAAGAACGTCCATCAGCAGCATCAGCAGTTCCGGAATTCCGGCGTGATTCCGGGACCGGCCACGCGGTTCCTCCGCCTGCCCGTTGTGGCCCCCTGCGCGACCAGCGGCCTGCCCGCCAAGCTGTTCGATCGAGACGCCCACCAGCGAGATGTGCAGGCCGACCCATCAGGGCCTCCGCCCGATGCCGGCGCCTACCTGCGGTCGGCCATCGCCGACGCCAAACGCCAAGCCGCCGGCGAGGGCTGGAAACGGCTCCGCGAAAAGGCCGGCTCGACCCCGTTGCCCGACAGCCTCGACGAAATCGAACGCGAACTCGAAAGCCTTCAGTGGTTGGCTGTGATCCATGCCGATGGGAACGGCGTCGGCCAGCTGCTGCAGAAGTTTGACACACTCGTCCCCCGCGACAACGACGAATACCGCCGCGCGCTGCACGACTTCTCCGTCGAATTGGACGACTGCGGGGGTGCGGCATTTCAAGCCGCCGCTGAACACACATGGCAGTATTGGCAAGCCCCTGATTGGGAACCGGACCAGCGGCCGCAGTTCCTCCCGCTCCTCCCCCTCGTGCTTGGCGGGGACGATTTGACCGTCGTTTGTGACGGCCGCCTGGCCATCCCGTTCATCCAAACATACTTGCGAGAATTCGAACAGCGGACTGCAGAAGGCGTGATCGGCGAACTTCTGGCGAGATCCGCCGGGGACACGCCCGCCCGGCTGTCCGCTTGTGCCGGCGTCGCGATCGTCAAACCCCACTTCCCCTTCTACGCCGCCTACCAACTGGCCGAGGAATTGCTGCGATCGGCCAAACAGGTGAAACGCCGCGTCGTCGGTGGCCAAGGCCGCCCGTTGCCGTGTTCCGCATTTGACTTCCACGTGCTGTATGATGCCAGCGGCGCCGATCTGAAGCGACTGCGCAGGGAGTGGACGTTGGATGAAGGGAAGACCATCCTCACGCGCCGTCCGTATCTGGTCACGCCGCGGGAGGAACTCCCCGGCGCCGAGGCCGCGGGGCTGACATGGGCCCAAGTCCGCCACGTGGACTACCTCAAAGCGTGCCTGAAAACCATCCGCAGCCGGGAGAACGGGCGGCGGTGTCTGCCTAACAGCCTGTTGCACGATCTCCGCCAAGGGCTCTTCGACGGCCGGCAACTCGCCGACGCCAGGCTTAAGCTGGCCTTGGCCCGCCACAAGGCTTCGCTCTTCGGACCGCTGCTCGAGCGGACAGCGACGGAACGGGAATCCTTGAACTCCCTCTTTGCCCGCGTGGGAGACCAGTTCTGCACCGGCCTGTTGGACGCGATGGACTTGATCGAACTTTGGGACGTGGAGGACGACGATGACTGAGCACCTTCCCGCGCTGGCAGATCGTTTCGAGCTGCGATTGACCATGCTTTCGGACTGGCACGTCGGTTCGGGGCTGGGCCGTCCGGGCCACGTGGACCGGTTGATCGCCCGCGATGCCGACCACCTGCCTTACGTCCCAGCCAAGACGTTGACGGGCATCTGCCGCGACGCCTGCGAACGACTGGCCTACGGCCTGGACGGCGGGAACGAAGGCCGCTGGAGCCAGTGGGTCACTTTCCTTTTCGGCGACCAGCCGTCCCGGCCGGGCGAGACGGACCCGACGGTGCATCCCCGTCCTGCCGCCATCGCCATCCGTCCTGCCCGCCTGCCGAAGACGCTTCGTCAGAAGCTGAGCGGCCAATCGCCCCAACAACGGGCACTGCGCGATGCCTTGACGTTCATCAAGCCGGGCGTAAAGATCGATTCGCGAAGCGGCCGGGCGCTGGACCGGCATCTGCGATTCGAGGAGATGGCGCGCGCGGGAACCGTGTTGGAGGCCGAATGCCGCGTCGCGTGGCCAGCGGAGCCGACGCAACGGGCCGCGGCCCAAGCGCTGTTGGTCGCCGCAACTTGCCTGGTCGACCGTCTGGGCGGCAAGCGCCGCCGCGGGGCCGGCCGATGTCGCCTGGAGTGCCTCGGCGCCGACGCCGATTCGGCCGTCGCCTGGCTGGCCAGTAACGATCCACCCCCCGAACCTCCCGCCGGCTGCTCGGCATCGGCATCGACCAGCGGCACGCCGCTGGCGCCGCAAGTGCCGCCCAGCGACGCTTGGTTCTCGGTCCCCTTCGTGTTGGAGCTCTCCGAGCCGTTGGCCGTTTCAGCGCGGACCGTGGGCAACGTGATGGAGAGTCTCGACTTTCTGCCCGGCACGTTCTTGCTGCCGCACCTGACGCAAGCCTTCTTGCACGCCGGCCTGGACATCCGGCCCGCCATCGCCCGCGGCGATCTGCGCGTCCTGCCGGCTTGTGTCGAAGTGAACGGCCAGCCGGGACGGCCGATACCCTTGGCCTGCTACGCAAGAAAGGACTCGGAGCCGTTCGCGGAGACCGACGGTTCACGCAACGGCCTCCTCGATGAGTTGCCGTCCGACGGTCCTCCATTCAAGCAGTGCCGCCAGGGCTACGTTGGCGCGTCCCGAAATGGTGTGTTGCCGCAGTACGCCACCGTCCCCCGCGAGCCGCGGACCCACAACACGATTGCCGAAGAAGAACAGCGCCCAACCAGCGCCGTCGGCGGCGTGTACACCTACGAAGCCATCGCCGCGCCCCGCCTGTGCGGCGAAGTGCGGATGAGGGCATATCTGTTCGACGCTCTGCAACGGCATTCCGATTGGCGGAAGTGCCTGGAAGGCCCCTGCCGCCTGGGAAGCTCCAAGAAGGACGACTACGGCGCGGCCACGCTGGAACTTGTTGGCGGTCCTGAACCGACGGCGCTGGCCGAGCCGCCTGCAAGCGACCAACTGGTCGTGTGGGCCTTGTCGGACATCCTCTTGTGCGACCAGCGCCTGCGGCCGACGCCAACGCTGGAGGGCCTGAAGTGTGAATTGGAACGGCAGCTTGGACTGGAGTTGATTGCCGATCCCAAGGCCACCTTCCTCCGCGTTCGCCGCATCGAATCGTGGCAGGTCGCCTGGGGACTGCCCCGCCCGTCGCTGGTCGGCATCCAGGCCGGCAGTTGTGCCAGCTTCCACTTCGCTCACTCCCAGAGGCCGGATCAGAACACCCTCAGCCGTATCGAAGCCCAAGGAATCGGCCAGCGGACCGCCGAGGGCTATGGACACATCCGATTCAACGATCCGCTGCTCCTGACGTCACTGAAGGGCTGCAGCGCGCCATCCAGGCCTGAGGTCCAGGGGGACGGATCGGGGCGAGGGACTTCGTTGCCGACAGCGGCGTTCGCCGGTCCTGACCTCGAATTCGCCCAGCGAATCGAACAGGAGGCCTGGCGAGAAGCCATCCGCCGCGCCGCGCTCACCGTCGCGGAAGACGCCCGGCGGTGGCTTGGCTGGACAGCCGAAAAACCGCCGTCCAGCCAATTGGGCAACCTGCGCAGCGCCGTCATACAGGTCCGGTCCTGGACTGATGCGGCGTCCGTCCAGAAGTGGCTCAAAGATGTCGAGGCGAAACGAGGAAAAAAATGGAACGGTGGATTGAAGGAAGTCAATCACCTTTTCACTGACCGGAAGGCCGTTTGGGAGCGTCTTAGGACCGGCCTGGACAAGGACACGCCGCCTGTTGATCGGCCGACGCTCACCCCCGACAGTGCCGAACGGCTGGAGGGGGAACTGTGGGATTTTGCGGTTCGCGCCTTGCTCGATGCCTGTATCCGCGCGGAAAAACGTCGCCGCGACTCAGAGCCTATCCAAAAAACCGTGTCGTAGGATGGGCATTCCTGCCCGTCATCAGGTTTTCGGATAGGCCCTTAGAAAGGAACAAATCCAATGGCTCGGAACATTGACCGTCGCCTGACGCTCAGCGGACACCTGACGGCCCTCACGCCGTTACACGTCGGCGGCTTTGGGCAAGACGTCGACACCGACCTGCCCTTGGCTCGCGACGGCGCCGGGACGTGGTACGTGCCCGGCACCAGCTTGGCCGGTGCGCTGCGGGCTTGGTGCGAAAAAGCCGCCGGCCCGCAGCAATCCGACGAAATCGAGAGAATCTGGGGCTTCCAACTCCGCGACCGTGGCGCCGCCAGTTGCGTGTCCGTCTCCGACGCGAGCGTCCTGAACGCCGCCGGTCTGCCCTGCGAGATTCGCGACAGCGTCGGCATCGACCGCCAGTGGGGCTGTGCCGCCGAACAAATCAAGTTCGATCGCGCCGTGTTGCCCCGCGGCACGCGGCTGACGCTGGAACTGACCGTCGAATTTCGCGACTCGCTCCGGGATCGCGTCTTACAACTGTTCGGCAGTCTCTACCAGGCGCTCCGCGAAGGCCACATCCGGCTGGGCGCCGCCAAGACTCGCGGACTGGGCAAAGTCCGGCTCGAAGACGGCCGGCTCGTCGAACACTCGCTCTCCACCCGTGAGGGCATCCTGAGTCTGCTTCGCGGCGAAACGGGCCAGCCGGTTCCGGCGCCCGTTCAGCCGCTAATCCCGCCGTCGCCGCTGGCCATCCGCATCCACTGGCATCCGCGCGGCCCGCTGATGGTCAAGGCCGGCGAGGACGGCATCGGCGTGGATTCGCTGCCGCTGGTCACCGGCACCGAAAACGGCTTAGCCCTGGTCCTGCCGGGCAGCTCCATCAAAGGCGCACTGCGGAATCAGGCCGAACGGATCGTGCGAACCATGTTGCGGCTGCCGCTGCCGGTCGAGGACGATCCGAAACAGCGTTTCTTGCGGCACCTTCGGGACGTGCCCCTCGTGTCGTGGCTGTTCGGTGCCGCCGGAGAATCCGAGCCCCGAACCGGCAAAACGCTCGCGGAAAAGAGAACCGAAATCGAACTCGGACGGGGCGCGCTGGCCGTCGACGACTGCTACGGCCAGGAGCGTTTCTCGCCCGATGCTTGGCATCGAATCACCGTCGCCGACCCCGAAGCGAAACCGGATCCGCCGGAATTGCTGCTGCGCAACGAACTGGACCGCGCGAACTTGCCCGCTTGGACCGCCGCCTTTCACGTCGCCGTCGATCGCTGGACCGGCGGGGCTGCCGAAAACCTGCTGTACAGCGTCCTGGAGCCACACGCGACATCCTGGGAGCCCATCGAACTGGCCGTGGATCTGGAGCGTCTCCCGGCCGACGGCTCCCAACGCCTGGCAGCCGTCGCCCTGCTGCTCCTGACGCTCCGCGATCTGGTCCAAGGCCGAATCCCCTTGGGATACGCCACCCAGCGCGGTATGGGCGCGGTGGCTATCGACAAGATCGTCTTTCACACGCCCCGGCTGCCGGACGGGTGTGACGAACTCCATGCGTTAGGCGACCTCGAACTGGCCGGCGGCGATTTGGCCGCCATGCCGCCGGAACTGCGCGACCGTCTGGTCAGCGCCTGGCAAACGTGGCTTGAAAGTCAACCGACGGAGGTGACCGCATGAACTCAAAACTGTTCGTCTACACGGTTCCCGGGCGGCCGTTGTCATCCGCCCTCGAAGCGTTCGGAACGACACTGGACGGGCAAACCGCCGTCGCCCTGCTGTACGCTCCCGACCGCTGCTTGTTCGCCACGTTCCAGCGCGGTGACGTCCTCCGCGACTCCGGACTCCTCCCGGTCGAACTCGACGTAGTCTACGAAGCCCGCGTGTTCCACCCCGGCGCGGAACTCCGCTGGCGGAACGATCCCAGTTCCGAACAGGCCCACCAGACGGCGATCCTCGCCGAGACGGAACTGACTCTCGACTGGGACCGACACGAAATCACCGCGCTCAAGACCCTCGGCCAAGAATACCTGTTGTGGGGCACTGGCGTCGGCGACTGCAGCGGCCTGGCCCCCGGCTGGAGCCGTCTGGCGACGCCCCGCATCGGGAAACTGGATGTGCCCTGCGCAGAAGTGCCGCAGCGACAGCACGTCGTCCTGTCCACGGTGGAATACTTGGCCGAGTTCCAATACGGCAACGTCGGCATCTGCGAAGAACGACTGTTGGCCCTCCGACCGGCTAAAGCCGGCACTACCAACCGCTCGTAGCGCGCGCTCGTAGTGCCGCCTTCAGGCGGTCCGGAACCATCCCCAACCCCAACCGAAAGCTCCACGGCCATGAACCAACTTCATCAATCGAAACTCGTCTTCCGCACCGTCCAGAAAGGCAAGAAGAAACAAATCGTCGTCCCCGTCGCCAATCCAAAAGACCTGCGTGAGGTCCGCCCCAGCGAGCTGAGCGCCGAGCTGGCCGCAATGCCGCTCGAAAAACTCGACGGCATCGAGGTGGAATTCGAAATCGACCGCAACCAGCCCACTCGTGTCCGCAAGAAAGGCGAGCCCTGGAAAGCAACCGCCTCGCAACAGGTATCACAGACCGCTGACAAAGGCCAACATCCCAAGTCCCAGCCCAAGACCAGTCAGCCGAGCCACTCTACCAACACGGCGAAGCACTTCTTTCACAACCCCTACAACTTCATCCCCGCCCTCCCGCGCGACACCGAGCGAGTCAAGGGCGAACTCGCCGACCACCCTCCCGTCGGGCACGATCGGTATCGCGAAGACGGAATCAGCGGCCGGATCTCCGTCAAACTCACCGTCAAAACGCCCCTCTTGATTCCGGACGCGGCCAAAATGACGGTACGCCCGGACGGCCACAAGACCTACCCCGTTCGGCTCGGCCCCGACGGAAAACCCTACCTGCCGCCCACCTCCGTCAAAGGCATGCTTCGCGCCGCCTACGAAGCTGTCACCAACTCGCGGATGGGCGTGTTCGCCGGACACGAGGAGAGGTTGGCGTACCGAAGACCGGCCCAAACGGGCCTCGCGATGGTGCCAGCTCGAATTGTCCGCGAGGACAATTCCGATCACATCGAACTTCTTCAAGGAACAAGTCCGATCGGCTCCGATGGAAGCCCAAGGCGACGAGATCCGAAACAGCCCGGTGACATGGGCGACCCAATGTACGCCGCATGGCTGCCACGTTGGGACCGCAACACGGGAGACGTCGCGCGATGGGCTATCCACTACGCCCGAACTGGACGACTGCCCCGCCATCGAGAACGAGTTAAGGCCTGGGTTGAGTTGATCAATCGCGCGCCGTTCTGCTACTGGTTGGTGCGCGAAATCGTGCCGTTCGAGCAATCCCTGGGGCCCAAGCCTCCGCCCAGCAACCCGCGAGGTAAGCACGTACCCGCGCAGCCGTCGACTTTTCGCAAAATTGATGGCTACGTTTGCGTCACATCGCGGCAACTCAACGAGGCAGAAGATCGGCATAACATCGACGGCCACCATGACGAAAAGGTCTTCTTTCGGGAGCCAAGTCAGCCACGCGTACACGTCCCACTCACCAGGGAACTGCAAGACCAATGGCAAGTCCTGATCAACAACTACCAACAGCTGCACGCAGATGATATCAAGCGCGGCATCTTGGGCCCTTCTGCGTGCCGGCACGCGATGTGGTCGCGCCATGTCTTTGGCTCTGAAGCGGAACGCGAATTGAAGGTCGGTAGCCTTTGTTTTTGCACTTTAGGAGAAATGTTCCAGTCAAGAAACTGATCTTGACCGAAAACC
>CAZAQY010000225.1:0-13740 GCA_964486845.1 uncultured Pirellulaceae bacterium | reverse complement strand
GGGTTTTCGGTCAAGATCAGTTTCTTGACTGGAACATTTCTCCTAAAGTGCAACGGAAACCGAGAGGGGAAAAACGATAGGCCAAGCTGTTTGGGCGGCAATCCAAGAGTTTCAATCCGCCCCCCCCGGAAACCGAGAGGGGAAACTCGCCGCGTTTCGTCGATCCACGCCTCGACCTGTTGTTTCAATCCGCCCCCCCCGGAAACCGAGAGGGGAAAGAGGTCATCAACAACTGCATCGACGCGGGCATGGTCGTTTCAATCCGCCCCCCCGGAAACCGAGAGGGGAAAACGCAAGGCGGAACAAGACTTGCGTAGCTTCGGTGTTTCAATCCGCCCCCCCCGGAAACCGAGAGGGGAAATCGGAACACTCATGACGTGGATGCGGTGCGACAGTTTCAATCCGCCCCCCCCGGAAACCGAGAGGGGAAAGCTCCGTTCGGCCATTTGCCTATGTCGCCCTGCATGTTTCAATCCGCCCCCCCCGGAAACCGAGAGGGGAAAGCTCGCACGACCCAATCGGTTTGTCGCTTTCCCGTGTTTCAATCCGCCCCCCCCGGAAACCGAGAGGGGAAAAGCCCGCTCAGTCGGAGTGCGGCCATCTGCATAGTGTTTCAATCCGCCTCCCCCGGAAACCGAGAGGGGAAATACGTCGTGTACCTCAATAGCTGGGGTGCATGGGTTTCAATCCGCCCCCCCCGGAAACCGAGAGGGGAAAACGAAGGGCAATACGACCAGCGACAACATGAATGGGTTTCAATCCGCCCCCCCCGGAAACCGAGAGGGGAAACCGACTCCGTCATGCTGTATCCCGGCACCACATAGGGTTTCAATCCGCCCCCCCCCGGAAACCGAGAGGGGAAACCACGCCGGTGACCGACGTGCACACGGCGGTCATGTTTAAATCCGCCCCCCCCGGAAACCGAGAGGGGAAACTCGTTCGCCGGAACCACGTATTCCGCGCGCGATGTTTCAATCCGCCCCCCCCGGAAACCGAGAGGGGAAATCGATTTTGCCCACGCCATGAATCCAGTGAAAGTGTTTCAATCCGCCCCCCCCGGAAACCGAGAGGGGAAACCCTCCCTGACGACGACCTGCGCGCCGTCAAAGGAGTTTCAATCCTGTGCGTCTGCCAATTTCGCCACCCGGCTGAAAATTTTTAACTCGTTTCATACTAACGAGTTAAAACACAAACAGCAGTCTCCTTTCCCTGAAACCCTTGACGAATGAAACCTTTTTTGAAACCCTTTTACCTAGATTCTGTCCAATTTGGGGTTTTTCGAGGGAGCATTTTACCAGAGGAGACCAGACATGGCAACGAACCACGTTTTGACGTTTGACGACCATACAAGGCGATGGAAAAAGAAGATTCGCGGAAAGCAGTATTACTTCGGTTCCGGTCGCAACAAGTCAGACCTTGAATCATACAAACTGGCGTTAGAGAAGTACAAATTGAAACTTGCGGAACTTGACCAGCAAGGCGACACAAGCAAGCCGAATTTCCAGCAATACCAAACAGCAATTCAAATGAGGGAAGAAATCATCAAATGGTGCTTGCTTGAAGGTCCGCAACACCATGATATGCACGACCGGATGACCAAAGAACTCCAATGGCTAAAGACAGAATTCAAAAAGGTACATCCAAGGAAATTGGACCATTTAAGCCCCGTTTCCTTCTATCCATTAGCAGGAATGAGTTATTCCGAAACGATGGAATGGGAAGGAAGAATTGAAGCATTACAGAATTACCAAAGATGGCAAAGTCAAGAGACCCCATCAAAGACACTTGGCGAATTGCTTGACGAATACAACGCATTGCGAAGGAATGAGGCTAAATCGGGCATCATCAAGCCAGTTTCCTACAATTCAGAACGGACAAACCTATCGGCATTTAGGCAATTCGCATCAAGCCTAAATGTTAGTGAGTTTGGCACCAGACAGATTGCATCATTCAAAGCTTACGTTCTCCAAGGTCTTGCCGATGGGAAGTTTGGGCAAGAGCGAGCGCAGAACGTCTTTATTGCGACCAAGAGATTCATCGTCAAATTCCTATGGCAGAACGAATACCTTGAAGCATTACCAAGGAATGTCAAGGAATTGAAATTAGACCCCGATGAGAAAGAACCCGAACCATTACCTCTTGAAGTTGTCAAAGAGATTCTCAAAGAAGCGACCGGAAAGGCAAGGCTCTATGTTCTCTTAATGTTGAATTGTGGAATGTACCAAAACGATATTTCCGAGTTGAAGCCGAACCAAGTTGATTGGGTTCAAGGTCGGATATGCCGTAAAACGTCCAAACGTGAAGGTAAAAAGGGTGCATTGAAGGTCTGCTATAAACTTTGGAATGAGACCTTTACCTTGCTCAAAGAATTCGGCAATCGTGAAGGTGAGCGGGTTCTTTTGAATGAAGCCGGAAACCCATTAAGGCAGATTGGATTCAAGACTAAGGATTCAGAGAACACACAACAGTATGATGCCATTCGTCGAGCGTTTGACAAACTATCTACCAAGTTCCAACCAAAGAGACTTCGCAAGGCTTCCGCCAATTTGCTAACCAACAACAAAGGGTTTCGCCCGTATGCGGATTTATTCCTATCCCATTCCGCAAAGTCTGTAAATGAACGGAACTATTCCGTTAATGATGCGGAAACTCTGGATGATGCAATCCGATGGTTAGGTGAGCAATACGGCATAAGTTGAACCAAGTACAATTTCAATTTTAGTTGAACCCTAAACTCCGCCCGCGCGGAGTTTTTTGTTGGACCAAGGAAAACTATTTCCTATTAATCGAAAGATTTTTGTCCAATTTGACTTGACTTTTTGGTGTGTCTTACTATATAAGAGGAAACAGACTTAAAGAAAGGTATCCAAAAATGACAAAACAGAAAATTGAATTGAGACTTTCGCCCGATGTAATGCGAGCGATTTTGAACTTTGCAGAATCGGAAACAATCACTTTGAAGAGACTCGCCAAACTTCTAAAACTTGACCATGAGACTCTGGTTCGTTGGTCCCAAGCAGGAGCATTTCCAACAATCTCACAAGGCAAGCCCGATGGTTGGAGATTCATTTCAAGAGCGGTTCTACTTGAATGGTTCAAGTCTAATGGTCAACCAAATGCGGACCAATACGCAAACTATCGACCAAAGTATTTATCGACAAGGGAACTAGGCGATGAGTTAGGCTTGCGTCCAGAGCGGATTTTAGATTATGTCAATCGTGGCATCATCAAGCCGATTGACAAGGAAGCGACCTACAAGCAATACACAATCGACCAAGTTGAAACGCTCAAAGCATACCTTGATGAACAGCAAGTGAAAGAGCAAGCAATGCGAGAACACGACAAAGGCTTGACCAATAGAGTTTGGAAATCAACCAATCAACCAAAGGGCGATGTTCATTACCTTGATGCCAGAGACATAAAACGCTAACGCTAACAAGAGGGTTTCCTCATAGGTTTCATCCTGTTTGAAATTCAGTAAAGCAGGATGAGACCTTTTTTGGACATACACAATATGAAAATGCCATTTGGAAAATTCAAAGATAGAGAACTAGAGCAGGTTCCGAAGTATTACCTTCAATGGTTGCTCGGAAACGTCAAGATGAATGAAGCATTGAGAGATGCCGTCAAGGCAATCGTGAAGAATGAGGTTTGCATCAATGGCGACAAGAGCAAACCTTGGAACTTGAATGAGCAAGTAGAAAGGCTATTTGCTCAAAGAGAATGACGAAAGGACAAAAAAAGCCCGTTTGGCGATGGTTAGCGGGCTTTTTAGATGCAATCCGATGAGATTATATAGTAATTTTTCTACAAAAAAGACACAACAGGAAAACGATTTTTCTGAAATTGGAGAATTGTTTTCGCCAGAGGAAATTGAAGACCTCTTCGGTGATAGGCTGTTATTATATGTACAGGATGACGGAAACCTGTATCAAACCGAACCTCATTTTGGTAGCAAAGACCAAGAGGGAAGTTTTACTAATTCCATTTCTTCCTACATCAAACAAGCGTCCCGATGCGTTTCCGAGTGTTTGGAATCGCAAGTTAAACCACGAGTCTATGTTGTGGTTCGCATTGATGATATTCTGACCGCACAAGACCACAATCAGAAATGGAAACGCATATCCAGAAGGTTAAGAGAAAGTAAAATTGTATGTTTGTGGGTTCGGGAATGTACTAGACAGAACAAGTTGCATTACAATTTTCTAGTCTCATCCAATCAATCAGAAACGGAGATTGACCATGCAATCCGATATGCCTTTGAGGGAATGAGAATTAACCTTGGCTTGAAACCTTGCGGGGATTCATTTGAGGATAGGAAACGATTGTTCAATTATGTATTCAAGGCAAGGGTTGAATGTATCATGTGGGAAGGTCCAAGGAAGGGAGAACCCACAAGCGACCTATATGCAAAGAAACGAGTTCTATTCAAAAAGAATTCACCATTGCGGAAACATGGTTGCATCGGTCAATTCTATGGCGATAGGAAATCGCTCAAAGAGAAGTTAAGACGCAAGGCGAAAGAGAATTCGACAAAGAGAAATGAAGAGCGGTTCTTACTTGAGCAAGCAACCATCCAAGAGCAAGCACAAGCAAAGTATGAATTCCAAATATGGCAGACCGTTCCTAGTTGGAATAAGAAGGGCTGGAGAAATGCGAACCAAATTCTTTTATCATTGGTTCAATCCCGTTTGAACGAAACAACAAAGGCGAAGCCGTAAGCCCATGTTCATATCGGCAAGGGTGCTTCACCCTTGCCTCTTGCGTCCCTTGGGACGCAAGACCAAATTCTCAAATCAAGCAAATCCATTTTTCTAATTGGATTCGATGCGGTCGGATTCACTTCTCGGTCCGCTTCTCGGGACGCCTAGAGCCGAATTCTGGGCGAATGAATTTTGATTATCAGGAATGCGTTTTAGACATTCCGCCAGCTCGCACGATATCCGAGTCCAATTTTTAATTTTCGTGCGTTAAAACGCATCCTAGAGCGTTCTACGTGGGTCTAAAGGTACTGGGTTCAAGGCTTGCTCCCGATACCGATGGTAAGCACCGGAAAATGGTCCATAGTTTTATTAAGGATAAGGATATCCTCAAAGGTACAACCGTTGGTGCGGTAAAGGATGACATTATATTGTTGTTATTTGTATTTCTGTATTCTGGTTTTTCACCAGCTTCAACCGTTGTTGCGGTAAAAGGTACTTCGGCAAGGGTTCGGTCCCGATTCCGATGGTAAGCATCCTGATACAATTTTCAATTTTCGTCTCGCCAGACTCGCCTAGAGGCTCATCGTCTCACCAAAAATTGAAAATTGGACAGGCAAGTTTGATTTTGTTCGCACAGGACCATTTAGCCTGTGCGAAAAATTACCCACTTTTTGCGTAAAGAATTTACGCCAGAAGCATAGATAGAGGGTTGAAACCCTTGCTGAAACCCTTTTGGCAGAATTTGGGTTTCATCGGATTAGGAAAACATCGGAAAAAGTGGGGTTCGGAATGGCGAAAAAGAAGTTTCAATCCGCCCCCCCCGGAAACCGAGAGGGGAAAACCGAATGACCCAGTCGTACCGCCGCCTATGGCAAAGTTTCAATCCGCCCCCCCCGGAAACCGAGAGGGGAAACGGTAGACAGGTAAGGGGGGCCAGCACAGAAACAATTTTCAATCCGCCCCCCCCAGAAAGCGAGAGGGGAAAGGCTTTGAGTCGTCGTTCTATTCCGTCGTGGCAAGTTTCAATCCGCCCCCCCCGGAAACCGAGAGGGGAAACATTGTATCGCCAGGAATGGAGGGCGGTGGTAGTCAGTTTCAATCCGCCCCCCCCGGAAACCGAGAGGGGAAAAAGCGGAAAATATGTATTTTTCCAAAATTTCGTAGTTTCAATCCGCCCCCCCCGGAAACCGAGAGGGGAAACGGCGGTCGCCACGGGCGCGCCGTCAGCCACGGGTTTCAATCCGCCCCCCCCGGAAACCGAGAGGGGAAATCCGCCCACACTGGCGACATGCTTCGGTGTGGTATGTTTCAATCCGCCCCCCCCGGAAACCGAGAGGGGAAACGGTATCCCGCCGTGCAAATCGTGCCCGAACCTTTGGTTTCAATCCGCCCCCCCCGGAAACCGAGAGGGGAAAGGTGTGAAGTATTCTACTCCACCTTCGCCATCAAGGTTTCAATCCGCCCCCCCCGGAAACCGAGAGGGGAAAGGCGTCGCTGCAACCTCGTGTCGCTGCGACGGTTCGAGCCAGCAAATCGCGAACCTCGGCAAGTGGGTGCATTCCGTGGGCATGGCGACCTACCAGCTCATCGCTAAATCAAGTCTTCCTCGAACCTTACCTTTGCCGCGAACCTCCCGGCATTTTGCCATCACTTGAGGTTCGCGGCGAACCAGCTAGGCGATCAGCGGGCCGTCGAAATCGATCCGCCGATCGCATCCGTAGCTCTCCACGATTTCCTCGAACTTACCAATCAAGCGGTACAGCCGCAAGCTGTCTTCCTCCAGGTTGATTTCGTCCAACACCTGGGATCGCAGCCGAGTCAACTCCTTCTCGTCGAGCGTACACTCGAATACGGACTGCTGCACGCGCTGGCCGAAGTCCAGACAAACACGGGCGACGCGCCGGAGCCGGCGGCGGCCTTCGGGCGTGGTTGTCGTCACGTCGTAGCAGACCAAGACTTGCATGGCATGAATCGCTTTCCGAAGTGGGCAGATCCTCTCGCGGAGCGAGAGGGCTACTTTAGGACCAAGGCCGGGTACTCCTCCAGGTCGCCGCGGATCGTGCGGGCCAGCAGCCGGGCTTGCACGTGCGGTAACAAGCCGACTGGGACGTTCTCTTTCAGCAGCGGATGCTGGACCTCTTCGCGCTTCCGCTGCGCGTACGCCGCCAACACCGTGCGGCGAGTGGCATCGTCCATCTTGACGGCGCCCGCCGGATCCGTCTCGAAACCCGCCGGCGCCACTTGCCGCCGATTGATCAAGGCCAGCACCAGCCGGTCAGCGATCAAGGCCCGGAACTCCTCCATCAAATCCAGCGCCAGCGACGGCCGCCCCGGACGCTCGACGTGCAAGTAACCCACGGCCGGGTCCAAGCCCACCGCCTCCAAGGCGCTTTCACAATCGTGCCGGACCAGTGCGTACACGAAGGACAGCAAGGCGTTGACCGGCGAGAGTGGCGGCCGGCGACTGCGGCCGTCGAAATGGAACGCCTCGGATTCGTGCAGAATCAAATGGTTGAACGATTCAAAGTACGTCCGGGCCGTCTCGCCCTCGATGCCCCGCGCCACGTCCAGGTCGGTGACGCCGGGCAACTGCCCCACGACCGCCGCCATGTGCTCGGCCGCGCGCCGCAAGGCCGCCGTCCGCGTTTCCTCGTCCCGGTCGCGCGCCGAGCGCAGCAGCACTTGCCGCGCGTTCTGAATCTTGCCGGCGATCATGGGCCGGGCCAGCCGCAGGCACGCTGCCGGGTCGTCCGCCAAGCGGTACTGTTGTCGGCGCAGCAGCACGTTGCCCTGCGTGGGTCCGACCACGCGAGCCAGAAATCGGCCCTGCTCGGTCAGGAACGAGACCGTCAAGTCGTGCTCTTCGCAAGCGGCGTAGACGCCGCAGCTGAGGCTGACGCGGCCGAAGCAGACCACGCCCTCCAGGTGATGCAGGGGCACGGTCAGCTTGACCGCGTCGTCCACCTTGACCTGCAGGGTTTCATGATCGCGGCGGACGTACGCGCCTTGGGTCGTGATGTACAGCGTGTTGGCCAATGTCGTCATGGACGGTTTCCCCATGCGAGCGGGCGGACGCAAGACAGCCGATCGACTCTCCGAGGTCGAAGAGTTGGCGAAAAATTGATGGCAGAAAGATGGGAATTCCTCCTGCCGATTTTTCTGCCATCAATCTTTCTGCCAAGCCCCTGCGTCCGCGCGTCACGATTCGATCCGGTACAACTCCTCATGGTAAGCCCGCAGCCGCGCCCGGTCGGGCAGCAGTTCGGGCAGGCACAGTTCGCGGAGCGAGCAGCCGCGGCAGCGGGGCCGCAGCACAGGCGGCGGCGTCTTGCCGGCGGCGATCAGTTCGTGCAGCCGCCGCGCCGTCTGTTCCGTCTTGGCCCGCAACTCCGGCGTGAACGCAACCTCGCGGCGGCGTTTGGATTTCACGTGAAAAATGGCCCCACGGGGCACGTTCACGCCGAGCATTTCCTCCAGGCACAGGGCCTGGGCGCACAGCTGCACGTCGTCGTTGTCCCACTTCCGCCGCCGTCCGCGTTTGTATTCGACCGGAAACGGCACTTCGGTCCCGTCGTCCTGCCGGTGAAACTCGACCACATCTGCCTTGCCGACCAGTCGCAGCCGGGCGCACCGCAATTGCACCGCGCGGGCCACCCGCCCGTCCGCCGTATGTTCCAGCTTCCCCGCATCCGCCCGCTGGTGCCGCAGCGTCCCTTCCAGGGTCGCCACGTTATCCTCCCACACCTGCTCGATCCGGTGCAGCGCGCACCGCCGCGCGCAAAACGACAAGTCGTTCAAGGCCGCGATGGGCTGAAAGTCCGCGTCATCGTCGGACGTCGTGGCAAGGCATGTTGAAGGCTCCACGTCGGATCCCCCTGTTCGATCCGCAAAGGAGAAATGAAGAACGAGCAATGAACCAGTCAACCCGCCGGCGACAAGCCCACGGCATTCCCCGCACTTCATCCTTCATTGCTCGGTTTTCATTCTTCATTTCCCCCAGGTCGTTTGGGCGTCCCGTACAGGTGGTGATCGATCTGCGGGGAGGCATCGGGAGGCAAATCCTGAGCCTGACCAATCAAGTCCTGGAGCCGATCGTGCATTGACGGGCTTTCGCCGCGAAGTTCGCGCAGATGCTGTTCGTACTCGTCCCAGGTTGCAAACGCCCGCGGCCCTGCGGGCAGCGACTCGAGAAACTCAATGATCGACCGCCCCGCTTGCGCCGGCGCCGGGCGCGGCGAGACGACCACCTCGACGATCTCGCCCACCGCCAATTCCGGCACGACGATTTCGACGCGGTGTCCGGGGAAGACACGCGCGGTTTGGATCACCGTACTCATCGTCGTTCCCTCCTGCTCCGTTGGAGCCATCCGACGCCGACATCGCATGAAACGTCGATCGCGGATCAAATAATGTACCCGACGTGCCCAGCATCAATCAGCGGCAGCACGCCGGCCATGTAGCCCAGGAAGTGATCGTACGCCAGCGACCATTTCTTCAGCCCGGGAATGAAGTCGAAATCATTGGCTCCCCAGTCTTCCGCCCGATTCTGCCAAATTTGAACGCTGCCGCCCTGAAGTTCATCCCGGCCGACGTGTTCGCCTCGTTCCAGCCGCTCAATTACCGTCTGGTCGACGACGGCAGTCAGAGTGTTGCTGCTGATGACTCGAAAGAGTCTCTCGACAGTCGGGAAGTCGGCGTTACGTTCCGCTTTCAGGATGTCTTCCTTCTTCTTCGGCATTCCTTCTTGGACAATCTCGCGACGCAGTGCTTCTGTGCAGAAATCGGCACTCACCTTTCGCTGGTCGAAAAGCTCACCGAGGACTCGCGCCGACGCAGCAAACGCCGGATGCGGACGGAGCAGGTGATCGTGCTGAAGCTGAATGTCCCAGATGTCCGCTCGCGGATACTCGTTCGATCGGTTCACTCGACCCGAAGTCTGCAGCAGGCTGGTCAGGCTGCATCGCTCGCGAATGCCGCTACGAAATGAAATGTCGACTCCGGCTTCGACACAGGATGTCGCGACGAGCGTCCAATCACGATGGTTCGGCTGGCGCAGACGGAGTTTCACGAGGTCGAGGGTCGCCTTCCGGTCGCGCGGCGTGAGGGCGGCCGAAAGGTGCTCGACGTATTCGCCACCGAAGTGTTCGGCAAGATGTCGCGCAATCGCAGCGGCCGATTGCACCGTATTCACAATCAGCAGTCGTGGGCCATCGACCATCGTAATGAACTTGGCCAAGCCGTCGAGGTCGAGAGGTTCCTTACGACTGCGGTACGTCACCCGACGCTGTTCCTGGACGGACGAGTTTTCCCGGACGTCCTGCGCGACAAGCGGCGTCAGCGCCGTTGGCGGATCGACAAAGTCTCGCAATTCCCAAAACCGGTGCAGCGAACCCGATCCCAGCACGACATGGCAGTTCCAGTCCCGTGCCAGCTCGCAAAGCCATTTCCAGGCTTGAGGCCACAGGTGCGCCGGCAAGGCTGTGTGGGCTTCGTCGATGAAAATCGCGGAACCAGGAACTTGATGGAGCTTGCGAATGGACGAGGGGCTGCCAGCCGCGAGCGTCTCAAAGAACTGGACTGCTGTCGTGATCACGATCGGAGCACGCCACAGGAACGAGTACTGCCGTGCCGCAGGATCGTCGAATTCCACTTTGTGGTGATGCGCGACCACCACGTCGTCAGCGACCTCGTTCGAAAAAACCAGCGCCTTGCGGTAGACATCGACGGACTGGTCAATGATGTTCGTAAAGGGCAATACGACGAAGACTCGCCGCAAATTCTTGGCCGCCGCGGCGTTTAAGAGATGAGCCATCACCGATGTCGTCTTACCGGTGCCAACGGGACTGTCACAGGTCACCATGCCTGCGGAACAGTCGGCGTGCCGACATTGCTGGTACAGTTGTGCCCGCACTTGCGACCGTGCATCCGTCCGGCCCCGCCCGAGTTCCGCCACGTACTTGTCCAATCGCTCCAATCGCAGCGATGCGTCCAACGCCGGCGGCAATTGGTTCACGATGGGATCGCCGTAGTGCCGCGCCGTGTCCGAGTGATCCGCGTCGACGAGGCACGACAACGCCATGCGCACGGCCATTGGTGGTGCGGGAATCTTGATGTCACCGATTATGCACTGCGGCAGGTCCGGCAAACACGATTGATGGCGCTTCCGGTAGTCGCTCAGCCACTTGTTGGTGAATTCGCGAAGCGACACGCCGTCGGGCGCAGGCCCGCCATCACGAAAGACCCTGCCTGCTCCTTTGTCGACTTCCTCGGCGACGTTGGGCAAACCGATGTGATGTGCGAAGACGGCCAGCGCGGCCAAGGTGCGTGCGGAATTTGGTGGACCGTCCAAGAGGTGCGCCACGCCCGCATCGACGTGGTTCAGCATCTTGCCGCGATTGGTCCGGAGGACGTCCTGGTTCAGATCGTCGAGCTTGCCAAGATCATGAAACTGGGCGGCTGGGCGGCTGGCCGCTCGCAGCAACTCGCCGTACTTCGACGAGTGCTGCGCCGCCCGATCGGCGTTCGCGACCGACCCGTGAACAACGTTGCCGATGTGCTCGGCGTACGCCTGCTCCCGGACGCTGCGTTTGGGTCTCGCGCTGTGCGCCAAGTAGTTCATGACATGTCCATTAGATCACGGATCGAGGCGACCTTGGCCTGCAGATTGTCCGGCAAGTTCGTGGGCACCTCGTAGTCCTCCCATGCTTTCGACGGGGTGTTCTGTTCTTGCTTCTTCTTCGGCGTGAGCGCGGCGATCAGCGCGAAGTCGGAACACGACCCGAGCACGTTCTTGTGCTCGATGTACCACGCGTGTCGGACCTCGACCATCGGCCGTGCGTGAGACCGCGTGTGCGGATACGCGAACGGAATGACTTTCAGAAGTAGGCCGATGTCTTGCTTCGTACAGCCCGACTTGTGAGCCGCGCTCGGGTTCACGAAAAACGGCATGACGTATACGCCGTGTGGCACAAAGCGATAGCCCATCGGTGCCATGCCGCGATCCTTGCCTTCTTGAACTCCAGACTTGTTTGTGTTCGTGTGGCGACTGATGTCGATCGGAGCCACGGACAGCCCCAAGCCGAATTGGACGACGCCCGTCCTGATCGTGTCCGCCGTGCCTTCCTCGAGAAATGTGTTTCCGAAAACGCGACCGTCCCAATACTTGTTCTTGAATGTGTCATCCTTGAGTTCGTTCTCGATGACGTTTCGGTGACGGCCGCGCGATTCCAGGATGGCAAACTGCGCCGCATCCAGACCCATCGATCGGCTGATCTCGCGCCACACATCCCCGTCTTTGTTCTCAATTAAATCGCGGACCTTCCGTTTGAACGAGACCGGCGAAATCTCCCCTTTGCCGTCGGGGCGTTGACGTGGATCACTCTCACGATCCGGGTCGCCGTTTGGGTTTGAGTTAATGACTTCGATCACCAGCAGCCCAGTGGCTCGGACGATGGGGTCGTTTCGGGTTGCACTCATGCGGAGGTCCTTTCGGTGTTGGTTGCCGTTGTTGGGGACTCGTTGTCTTTCTCTGATCGGGCGAGGTAGCCCAGCAGCATCGCGGCCTTTTCGAGATCGCCACAGGACGCGGGAAGTTCTGCATCTTTCAATTCGGCGGAGACTCGACCCAGTTCACCGAGCAAATACTTCGCCAACCGGACTTCGTCCCCGCCCTGAACCGTCCGAGCCCAAGCTTGGTACGGCAGGATGCGTTGCGCAAGTGTGGCGACCGCTTTGGTCGGCGATTCCAGTGCCGTGGCCATTAGCGCGTTGCCCACGAGTTGCGGCGGCACTTGGCCCTTCCGTACTCCGTAGCAGTACTGAACGTGGAGTTGGTCAGCCAGACTGAGCAGACGACCGACGAGAAACGGTGGACCTTTCACGTACTCTCCTTTCCTGTGGCCGAGCTTGGCCAAGAGCAGACCGAAAATGCTGGGCAGCAAAAGCGCCTGCTTTCGGTGCTTCTTGCCCAGGGAATGAGCCAGTCCCTGATGATGGGCGTGGCCCAGTGCCAACACAAGGCTCAACGAATTCGGCACAAGCGTCCGAATGGCGCGCGTGGCAATGGCTCGCAACACCGGCCCGCGTTCGAGCAATAACCCAAGACCATCGCCAATCGCGAAGCCGGGAACATGTTCCGCGTGGGTACCCGCTCGTTCCCAGGCCGTATTCAGGCAGCTCACAACCTCGGCGGGATACGGGATGTACGGATCCGTCCAGAAGGACTTGTCGCCTTTCTTGACGCCGAATTGCCGGACCTTTAGCGCGGGCAGATTGCGACAACCGGCCTTCCATTCCTCGGCACTGTCCAGGAGCCGTTTGACAGAATAACGTCCACTGTGCAACACCTTCGTGCGAAACCCGTCCGGCTTGGTCAGCACGAAGACGCGAACCTCGGTGGTCGGCGCTTCGTGAGATAACGCGGTGAGACTTGTTGTCACGCGCGAGGCACACGCCTCGAAACGCACGCCATCGGGGTCAGCATGGTCATCGTAACCGACGATCAGCCCGGCGACCTCCGGTGCGTCTTCAGGCTTCTTCGACGAATAGGCGAACAGCACTCCGGCGTTGCCAGCCAAGGATGACACATCGCACCACGTCTTCTCCCGACGATCCGGCTGCCCAATCCATTCGAGCGCGTTCTTCATCTCCTGGCGACTGGCTTGTCCAACTGCACACGACCCGGCATCTGCGAACCCATACCGCCTCTGACACGGCGATTCGCTCGACATCGATCTCAGGATGACATTGCCCAATACCGGAAGCCGGACGGCCGGGAAGCTCTCGTCGACACGAATCGCCGGCGTAGCGAAGACATCTTTAGGTGCGTTCGCTTCTGCGGTCGGGGTCATCCCCGCAGCGGGTTCGCAATTCTGAAACCGCGAATTCATCCAAACCTGCACGCGCTCGTGGTTCGCCGGATACGGATACGCCGAACGATCCGCGAGTTCGGCAATCAGCGACACCTTTTTCGCCGTCTTGCCAGTGTTTGCACTTTAGGAGAAATGTTCCAGTCAAGAAACTGATCTTGACCGAAAAC
>CAZAQY010000224.1:0-13844 GCA_964486845.1 uncultured Pirellulaceae bacterium | reverse complement strand
CCGGCGCTGATCGTCTTCCCGCTGAAAACGTTGGCGTCTCGCCCGCCGGCGCCAGGCGCTCTACTACCACGCCCAACAGCATGGCTATTGGGGCTGTCCCGACGAGCTTCCTTCCAACGGTCGCTGGGACGAACTGACTGCCCTGCGGCCCGATGGGCTCGTGGCGGAATGGACCGTCGATCTTTTGGCTCGAACATGCGGCGTTGATCCCAAAACCGCTGGGCGAGGTTTGGCCGAGCTTCGTGATCTGGGCTGGCTCCGCTACAGCGTCCGTAAGGACGGCAAACGGCAGTTCATCGGGATCGTCTACGTCCTTCAGTCGCCGCCGTCCGACCTCAGCACTACGGCAAGGCACCGCTATAGGGAGCAGATCGAGAAGCGGAAAGGGAAAATTGCGGAGGAAGAGGCCCGGCTGGAACGGGGGCGACCCGACTATGTGCCCGAAGAAGATTTTGATCTGGACGAGATCGCTTTGAAGCTGACGGGGCGGCGGGAGGGCGAACAATGAGCCAGACCGCCCGAGCAAAGTCCGTTCAGCGTGGCCGGTGCAAGATCTACACCGACATCTTTCCTCCGCTCCAGCCCGACGCTTACGAGGCGTTGAAGCGGTCCATCGCCGAGATCGGCGTTCAGGAGCCGGTGATCGAGGACGAAAAAGGCGGGCTGATCGACGGTCGGCATCGACGGCAGGCTGCCGAGGAACTCAAGATCCCCTGCCCGAAGATTATCAGGCGATTCGCCAGCGAGGCCGAGAAGTTCGAGTTGGCCCTTCGGCTCAACTGCCAGCGCCGCCAACTAAACCGACAGCAAAAGCGATCCCTGATCGAGGCGTACCTGCTGGCTGACCCGAAGATCGGCGACAATGCCCTGGCCGACATCATCGGCGGGATTTCAAAAAACACGGTGGCTGAGGTGCGCAGCCAGTTGGAGGCAACTTGTCAGATCGACAAGTTGGCCAAGACCAGGGGCAAGGACGGCAGGATGCGGTCCAGAAAATACGCCCGCATCGTCGCCAATACCGACAAGGAAGTGGACTCCGCCAGGAAGGCCATCAAAGATCTGCCGGACTCCTGCCAAGGCAAGATCGTTGACGCCACCACCGCTGCTCGACGTGCCCGGCGCAACGTCAAAGAGCAGGTCAGGGACGCCCAGATCATCCTACCGCTTGGCGACGGCGACATCCAACTCCACCATTGCCGGTTCCAGGATCTTGAACAACTGGCAGGAATCAAACCAGCCACGGCAAACCTGCTCCTGACCGACATTCCCTACGGCGAGGCGTTCCTTGACCAACTGCCCGATTTGGCCGCACTTGCCCAGCGTGTCCTGGTCGAGGGCGGCATCTTTGCCACCTACTGCGGCCAAACCTGCTTGAACAAGGTGATCCGAATCCTCGACGAGTATCTGACCTATCGGTGGACGAGGGCGTCCATCTGGACGAGCACGGCCAACATCATCCACGTCCTCCAGATCACGAGCAACTGGGAGCCGGTGCTGATTTACTCGAAGGGGGACTGGCGACGGCTGGGCCACTGGCGGGACGTGTCGCAATCGGTCGGCGGCGAAAAAAATTGGCATCCTTGGCAGAAGCCGCTCCCCGAAATTGAAGACTTGGTTCGCCATCTCAGCGCCCCCGGCGACCTTGTAATCGACCCTTGCGGCGGCAGCTTCACGACGGCGGTCGCCTGCCGGAATCTTGGCCGCAGATTTATTGCCTGCGACGTGGATGAGGCGTGCGTGCGCACCGGATGGGAGCGGTTGGCGGAAGAGAAAGAACAGACCGCCACCGTCCCGGTGGCGGTCTAAGACGCTCGAAAATAATTTCTACAACCTTACTCCTTTACTTCGCAGAAATCGAACGACCTGCATACATATCGAAGAGGAGGTGTTCATGAAAACACAAGAGCTTCTAACCATCGGCGATGTCGCCAAACGACTGGATGTCCCGCAGCACCGGATCGTCTATCTGCTCCAGCGTGGCCGAGTACCAGAACCACCCCGGCTGTCGGGCAGACGGATTTTCACGCAACAAGATCTGGCCCACATCGCCAACCAACTCAATCAACCACATGCCGGGCGACCGCCACGGCGAAAGGAGACGAATGAGCAATGAAATGTACTGGACAATGAAGGAAATCGGAGCCGTGTTCGGAGTCACCAGCCACAAGGTCGGCAAGAAGTTGAAGGAACTCGGCTTTCGGACGCCGCAGGGGCGACCCAGCCAACGGGCCTTTAACGAAGGTTACGTCCAACAACGTTGGGCCTGGGAGTCCGAGGTTTACCTCTGGGCTTGGCACCGAGACAAAACAACGGCCCTGCTGGAACAGGCCGGGATGGAAAGGGCGAAAGATGCCGCAACAAATTGACGCCTACAGTGCCCAGCCCAGCGGCCCTTTGGTCGAGATCCTCGATCCGGAGGGCAAGATCATGGCCTGGGCCGTGGGCGCAGCCACGGCCCAGGCCATCGTGTCCTTGCTGAATTTGGCGCACGTCAGTGGGCTGCTGGACTTGGACCAGGATGCCACCGAATGAGCAAAGCCCGCTGCACGTTGCCGTGCAGCGGGCACACCGGACCTGAATCAAATGACCAGTGCCACAGGTATAGTAGTATCGCCACCACGAAAACTGCCGACCTTCCAGACGTGGAAGGCCGTCCCCGAGGGTTTTGCGTCCAGGCACCAGTGGCTCAAGGAGGGACGCAAACTGAAGCTCGGCGAAGCCCCCTCCGCCCGGTGGATCAAAACATCGGCACGAGACGCCACGGACCCTCTGTTCACCCTGGCTGCTGGCGACGGCGTTTTCTACGCCGACGACGAGTTTGCGCTGGTGATCGAGACCGAAGTTCCCCTGTTCCACATCAGCCAAACCGAACCGGCACGGCTGCAACCCCGGACTCTGGCCTACATGGACTTCGAGGACATTTTCCTGGAGTCGGCCCGCAAAGACAGCTTCATCGTCTGGGATTTTGAAAAAGAAAGTTGGCAAACAAGGACCGCCTTCGCCAACGCCTCCGAGTATTGGCAGCGGGGCCTGCTGTCCAGCGACCTTATCCGCCGCCATCTAAATCAGCGGGAAATCGTCGGGATCAAGGGTGGTCCCCAGACCCGGTTCGTGACCCTCGACCATGACTTTCATGGCCGGGATCGGAGTGTCTACCTGGACCAAGCGGAGGCGTTGCTCGGCCTGCTGCATGGCAATGGCTGGCACTACCAGGTTGCCCGAGAGGACATCGAGGGCATGCACTATTTCCTGGTGTTCCATGGCTTTCTCGACCTCGCCCAAGTGCGGGCCGTCCTACGCAAAGCCCTCCTGGCCCTGGACAAGTCCCATCCGGACCTTGCGAATCGTGCCAAGGCGGCAGGCATGAAGACGTTGGCCGAGTTGGAGATCTACCCGGATGCCGACCAAGGTTTTCGCCTACCACTGTCCAAGGGCCGTCAGATGCTCCTGGATCGCCCGTTGCCGCTGCTGACCTCCAGAAAGCGAACCGTTCAAGACGTGATCGGGTACACGAACTGGCTGAACGATCCGCAGCGGCAGCACATGTCCAGGGAGGCGGTCTACACCTACCTGTTCATGAACATGGCGTCGTCCAGGAGCAAGGCCACCAGAAAGACCTTGAAAACGAAAACCGTCGAACAGGGAGCGCCATCCACACTTCCGGCCAGCCCGACTGAACTCGGGAGCCTGAAAAACTGCTGCCGCCAGAAGATCACCGGGTTCTTCAACGGGACGTTCAATCCCCCAAACTGCCTGAACACGGTCATCGCCGTCAGCGCCCGGATCATGTTGTTCCAGGATGTGGACGAGGGCTGTGCCGTCGATGTTCTTCGCCAGTACGTCCGTGACATCCCGGACCACGCACTCGATTGCAGCAGGCGGCTGGCCGAAGGTGATTTTCGAAATATCGACCGGGACATCCAGCGGGCCGTCAAAATGGCCTACACCGCCAACGGCGGACAAAAGGACGTGGCGCTCTCGGATAACAAACTTCAAAAAGCGGTCCAGTGCTGGCAAAACGCTGGCTTTGAGCTTGCGGATAAATCGACCTGGGCCAACTGCTGGGCACGGTTCTCGCTTATCCCGGACATCGAGTGGACCGCCGAGGACAAAAGCGACATTGATCGGGTACTCGGCCCGGCCCTGAGCCGAAATCATTCTCACATTGCCAAGAATGTCGCCCAAGGCATGGTCAAGATGGCCGCAGTAAAGCATGGGCAGCAAAACGGCATGACCTACGGATATTGGGGCTACTTTTTGGGTGATGAATATGGCGTGTCCTGCGGCAACCGCAACAAGGTCCGGGCCATTTTGGCTGCGGGGCTGAACCTAAACTTGATTGAAGTCCACAGCAAGGCCCTGTGGTTCAACGACAGCAGACGTGGTTTTGCCACGATCTACCGACCGGGAGAACGGGTTTCATCTAGGCTGCTCCTCGGTCGCTCACGCTCCCTGCGGGCAGGAGCGCCCTGCGGGCTGCTCAATCATAGAAAACACTCCCAAGCGACATGAAGGAAGAAAGAAGACAGGGACAAAGTGACTACCACAGGGAACACAAAACACCCAGTACATGGATCTATAGTTAGTGTATCAATTTCGTTTCCAAGTTCCGTCAGACACCACTGAAGAGAGTTAATAGCGTAATAACAGCATCCTTTTAGCAGAACAGCCGTTGATAACAACGAACCGTTGAACGATAAGGCAGTTAGAACGACCGAGAGCGTTAATAGGAACGAAGCCGAAGGCAACAAAAATTATTCGGTAGGACAAGCCTGCCCTGGCCGTCAGGCCAGGGCAGGCAGTGCCAAATTGTGAAGATAGACAAAGCACAAGCAGCGAACAGAGAGCCATCGCACACGTCACCCAAACCCAAAACCTCATTAAATCAACGAGAATCAATTCAGATAAATCCTGGCATCCAGCTTGACCAAGACACGCACCTCGTATGATTCGATTAAAACAATATGGAATTGAATGTGGCCATTTCTATTTTATCAACTTGAAACGTTCTCGTTTACAATCGACGGGTGACCGTACTACAATCTTAGCGTCAAAGGAAACTCCACTTAACGAAGCGACGAACCAGAAAACAAGGCAGATAGGAAACAAGAGAGTCGAAGCCATTGCGTTTACATTCGGCCCAAGCCGTACTACAATCTTAGTAGGCTGCAAAGAACAGTTACATCGCAACAAAAAGGAGGTGGTTCGCAAAGCAGATCACATGCTAGTTCGACATAAGACACATCATTATTAAGACGGGAGTGACGCCATGTAGATCATGACGAGCACTTATTATGCAAGACCGTGGGCAGCCCCCACGAATTAGATCCAATACAAAACAACTTGAACTTCGTTTTGGAATCGGATGTGATTCGTGGGGGTTTTCGTTTGCTGGCACGGTGCCAGCGACGAGAGAAGTTGACGTTAACTGGAAAGGAGCGAAAGCATGAAACACGTACTTTATCGCCATTCGGAAGAGAAGCTCGCCATGTGGCAAATGGGTGCCTTTCCGCAGGCCCCTGTGGTTTTTGAAAACGGCGGTCTCGCCCGTCGCTTCAAGGAGAAGGTCATCCCGGATGCCAAATGGGGCGATGAATGGGAGCTGTGTACCATTGACTCCGACGAGTTGGAGAAGCTGTGCGGCCCCTACGGTGGCTACTACCTCCAACCGGAACCGGACTGCGTTGGGTGGGTTCCATTGGGAGTGGGGTAGACCGAGTGTGAAGAGTGGCCGCTGCCGCCACGCTGGCGGCGGCGGCCCAAGCGTAAGGAGAGAACCATGTTGTTGGGGAAATTCTACGAATGTGACTACCACGGCGACGATCACATCGTTTTCGACCAAGACATGGACGGAAACGAGTGGAAAGTCGTCCGGAATCGGCACACAGCCGACGCCGAGGTTTACCGCAACGGCGTATTGCTGTTTGGCTCGAACGACGTTGGATGCGAGTTGCTTTGGCGGCTCTTGGGGCAGTCGTTCGGGAAACCCGTTCCAAAGGGCTGCCCGGAATGTTCAGCGGACCTGGAGGGCGACGAGTGCCCGTGCTGCGGTTGGCCGAAAGACTGCGAGTGATCGTAGCAGGGCCGGTGAGGTCTTTGGGCAGGTTACTAGGCTTCGGCGCACAAGAGTGTGGTGTATGAGGGCCGCTGCCAGGGCGGCAGCCCTAAACTGAACGGAGAGGGATGGCCGCTGTTGCCAGCGTGGCGGCAGCGGCCAGTAAAACAAGGAGTAACGAGAATGAAGCGAAAGAGACGTAAGAGTGCCAAGAATCGCCGCCGCCCGACACTCAATCCGAAACTGAGCGTTCAGGTTGGCCGAAGTGAGCCCGTTCTGCTTGCCCCGGTGGCGGAATATCGTGGCGTGGCCTTGATTGAGCGTCCTGGCAAAAAACGAACCGTCTGGAAAGGACGTGAGTATTTCTCGAATGGGTGCATTTACATGATGCGACGTTCGCACCTGGAGGGGCAGGCCGAACTGATTGGGTGGCCGTCCGAAGCGATTGCCAAGGCGTTCATAGAGGAGCAGTGCGAGCATGAGCTTGGCCAATTTTACTCGTTCGTCGAACTGGAGGAGGTGATTGGCGTAACCGAGGAGATTCGTCGCATCCACGCCCAGCTTGAGTGGGAATGGGACCAGAAACAGCAGGTGTTTGTGGAGGCGAAAAACCGAACGGACATCAGGGCGCAAAGGGGGGTGGAGGAAGACGGGGCAAGGTAGCGAAAACGTCTGAGGGCTGTTCCCACCCGCTAACACCGTGATCCGCACGGAGGTGGACGCCGTAGTAATCAGCCCCGTATCACCAGCCGCCGCCCACGGCCAAGCCCGTTTGTGATGGGATGGGGGTGTGTAAACGTGTTCTGTTGTTTGAGAAAGAAGGAGAACGGTCATGTCGTTACAAGATGGCTTAATTTGGCACCGCATGTGTATGCAAATGGGAGTTGGGAGTGAACTGCCTCAAGTGGCCTCGTGCGAGATTTGCGAAAGAGTGATTTTGGACACAGAAGGCTACTATTGTGATTGTGCCAAAGTCGTATGCGTTGACTGTTTTGTGGTTTGCACACGGTGCGAAACAGGAAACTGTCCAGACTGCCTCGAAGCGTGCCTGGTGTGCGAGATGGAGGGGTGCAAAGACTGCCTTACACTCTGCGAAAAGTGCGGGTATTACCTCTGCCCGGAGCATGCTGAAAGCCACTCGGAAATTTGTGATGGGGAGGGCATACCGCCGTTGATATAACGTCGCAAATTCGAGGGTAAACGCCGGGACCGTTCAGCGGGGTCTGTTGCAAGTGGCGAGTTGCAGTACCCTGAGAGGCACCCGTGCGGCCCTATTGATCCCGCACGGGACCAGTACCATTTGCTCGGCAAGCCCGTTTGTGATGGGACGGCGTTACGGAATTAACAATCCAGAATCTTCGGCGATTCCTGTCCAGGCTGGGGAGCCCCAGGGATGCTGACCACAGGGATCGGGCCGGTTTTATTTGTGACGGTCCCTTGAATTTTCAAAAATTGGCCGATGAACTACAATCACCGGCAGCCAAGATGTGGAGCCCCCACAATGACCACGAAACCCAAGTCAATCACGTACCACCCGGCCTGTCTGCTGTTCCAGGAACTCAGGGGCGACGAGCTACAGGAACTCGCCGACGACATCAAGGTCCATGGCCTGCGAAATGCCGTCATCCTTCACGAAGGCAAAGTGCTGGACGGCAGAAACCGATTGGCTGCCTGCAAACTGGCAGGGGTCGAGCCACGATTCGAGGAATGGACCGGCACCGGCTCGCCCGTCGAGTGGGTCATTTCCGAGAACCTGATCCGTCGCCACCTGACGGCCTCCCAGCGAGCCGTCGTTGCCCACGACCTGCTGCCGCTGCTTGAACGGGAGGCCAAGGACCGGCAGCGCCAGTCCAACAACTACCGAGCGAACGGTCGGTTAGCGCCAGAATGCGCTAACCGGAACGGAAAAGGCAAGGCCAGCGAAGCCGCCGCCAGGATCGCTCGATCCAGTGCCCGGTACGTCGAGACGGTCAAGGCAATCAGTGCCCAAGCTCCGGAACTGTTGGATCTGATCCGAAACGGCGACATCAACGTGCCCGATGCTGCCAAGCTATCAAAGCTCCCACCAGCACAGCGCCGAACCGCAGTGACCAGAGTGAAGGACGGCGATCCCAGGCCGTTCTTCCGGGGCTGCAACCAGCCGGTGACGAAACAGAACGA
The DNA here is from genome assembly GCA_964486845.1 of uncultured Pirellulaceae bacterium. Classification (GTDB taxonomy): domain Bacteria; phylum Planctomycetota; class Planctomycetia; order Pirellulales; family Pirellulaceae; genus Anammoximicrobium. The sequence goes on along the minus strand of CAZAQY010000224.1, from coordinate 5,629 downwards.
CGTTCGGACGCCGGACGGCCTCTGCCAATTCTTGTACGACCTCATCAGCGAACACTGCCCGGCCAAAGTAATTCTGGACCCGTGCGCCGGGGATGGTGCGCTCACGAGACCCTGGAAGAAGTCCAAGGTCCACTGGTTCGAAATCAAGCGTGGAAAGGATTTCTTCCGACGCCGGAATCCTTTCCCTGATGTGGAATTGGTTTTGGCAAACGTTCCGTTCTCCGGAAATCCAGATGGCAAGGAGTTGTTCCCGGCGAAGTTTCTTTCCCACATTTTTGAAATTGTTCCGACGACGACTCCGGTGGCTTTCTTTGCGCCCTTTCACTTCCTGTTAAACAGTCGGATTGAATCGAACGACTACGCTGGGCGGGAAAACAGATATGCTTGGTTGAGGGATAGTTGTCCGCCTATCACCTCAATCATTCCATTGCCCCAGGATGTCTACTGTGTCAATGGTGTGAAAGCCTTGGTTCACTCGCAGATATTGCTCTTCAATATGCCCCGGCTTGATCCTGTGGTTTTTGTGCCACAGAAGTATCTTGGATGGTAATTTGCGGTTCGCCTTTCTTAGTCTCTCCATATTTGCTATAATGCGTGCGTTGTGAGTGGAGATAACAACACACGCAGCGGGCAAGGACACAACATAGCACATAGAACGGCGTAGTTCTTATTAGCATATTGCTCTTGCTTGCTGCCCCTCCCGACCAAGTTGGTCGGGAGGGGCTTTCTTTTCGGCATAAAGATTGAAAGGACGTTGAAATGAGTGTCAAGCCAATTGAAATGAAGCGACATCGCATTGTTGAGTGGGGGCGTGGCGTAAAGGTATCGCTAAGGGCGTACATCGTCGAGATACCAGAGACAGTCGATCCGAAGAGCCTCGATGGCCCGACTCTCTCGGAGGCAGCCGATGAAGCGAAGATAAAGTGGGAGAAGGTCGTCTACACTGAAACCGAGCATACCATTTTCGACCTGGCACACAAAGCCGACGATGACGATGTGACGGAAGGACCGGTGATCCGGGTTGACATTACGAAGGAGGGGAATAGGCACGTTGCGAGCTACAGTGCGGTGGCGAGTCGAGCCGACGAATCCCCCGTGGCATAGGGTTTGAAAGAGTAGAGAGCAGCCCGCCCGGCCATGTGTGGGCCGGGCGGGCAGCCTTCCCCTCGATCAACCCCGCTCCATCGATGTGCCGGTGGGGCCGGGCCGGTCGAGGAACCGCCGACCTGTGTGTTTCAGGTCGGCGACCAGAACCGTCAGCAAAGAAACAACAACCAAAAGGAAAGAGAAATGAGTGCAAAGGAAACGAAACTGAAGCGATACGTGGTCTGTGAATCCGGGACCGAACAGGGCACTTGCGACAGACGGTATGTGGTGGAAGTGCCGAACGGCGTGGATGTCGAGATGCTGAACGGCGAGCGTTTGTCCGAAGCAGCCGACGAAGCTGGCGTGGGGTGGGAAATGCCTGAACTCGACGGCCCCTATCACGAAGGCTACGTCCTGGAGGGGTTGGCCGACGAAGTGGAGTGCGATGGCCTGCCGGTGATCTCGATGGCTGTTGCGACTGAGGGGAGGACCGCAATGATTAGCGACGAATTGATCGAGCAACGAGCGATACGAGCGTATTCCCGTCGTTTTGGACCAGATTCGCCCGTTCCGTCAAGCGGAGGCGGCGAGGTCATCGAGAAACAAGGAAAACTGTTCGTGGAGCTTGAAAACGTGAATGGCCACCTTGCGACGTACAGGGTGATGTCGAGTCGGGATGGTGGATTCCGGCTGAAGTACGTGTCGTAGAGTGTCGGGAAGCCCGCCCGGCGATCTCGCCGGGCGGGCGGTCTCTCGATCAGCCCCGCCTCACCGATTTCACGGTGGTGCGTGGCCGGTCGAGGAACCGCCGATTTGTGTGTGGCAGGTGGGCGACCAAGACTGATGTTTTTGAAAACCGCAAAGAGAAGGAAGATGAAATGAATAGGATAAATTGTGAACAAACACATGCCGCCAGTCAGCCCGTTGCGGCTCAGAAGGAGTGGATCAAGGAGCATCTGGACAGAAAGGTGCCGGAACGGTCAGCGGAAGACGTGTACTGGGAATACGTCGAAAAGGTTGGTGAAGAAGCCTGCGAAGATGCCGTGCTCAACTATCTCGACCCCAGTATTGTTGTGGAGATCCTGCTGGAGCGAATTGATGCCCACGACTTGGACGAGTATTTGAGGGACAATGTGTTGGGTTCTGGTCCCGGAACGGAGGAGAATCCATGAAACTCTACACATGTTGTCCCCACGAGGGGTGCGGAGCCTTTCAGGAGGCACTGAATTGGCTAAAGTCATGGGGAATCGAGCCAGCCCTGGAGCACGACGGCGACCACCACTATTTTGAGTTTGATTTCCCCGATGATTGGGACACGGCGAAACGCATCAGTCTCAAATGGGATCTAGCCAAGAAGACGAGTGGTTTGGTGTTCTGCCGTTGTGGGCTTTGGCTGGATGAAAACTATATAGGGGACGTGCTCAGGACGCAGTGCAAGGACTGTGGGCGGGAGTACCGTTTCTGCATGGCGTGCGCCGCAGTTGAAGAATGGGAGGGCTGTGATTGCGGTTGTACGACACACTGCACAGAACATGAGCCGAGCCAGTCTTGGACGCTCATGAAGGACGGCAAGACTGTCTCCCTGACGGTGGAGGAAGTTTGCGGGCTGTTGGATCAACTGATCCAGCACGAGCAACTCGACGTTTTCGACTTGAAGTCGAGACGTGTCGTGAGTTCCGCCGAGGACCTGACTGTCGGACTTAACGGATCGTGCATCCAGATCACGGTCGCCGGGTAGGACAGCGGAGAGACGCTTCAACGCACAGCCGTAAGGCTAGGCCCTCTGCCGCAGTGCAGAGGGCCTTTTCTATTTGCGGCCAGAGGATTGCAATTCAGCAAAAGAGCGTAGAACGAGCGGTAGCAGACCGCCTCGCCGGGCGAGGCTTCAAGTCCACGCCTATCCCAACTCCTCATCGAGCCGTTCGCAGGCGATCCGGAAATACTTCGGGTCGATCTCGATTCCGATCACCTCGTCCCAGTCTGCTCGCAGGGCTCCAATCATCTCGGAGCCGCTACCGGCGAAGGGGACGATGATGGTCCGGGGCGATTTCCTCTTGGGCGGCAGGAGCAGCCGTGCGAGGTACTCGCACAGCCGCAGGGGCTTGACGCATGGGTGATCGTTCCCTTCGCCTCGTTCCTTTTTCGACGCCTTCGGGCAATAAAAGAAGCGGGAAGCCCCACCGGTATCGCCGTAGCGATTCATCTGCCTGACTGCTGCGGCATGGTAGCTGGTCGCTTGGTACTGGCTGGCGACCATCTTGGTTCGGGCCTTGCCTGCCGAGTGAATGCCCATGGCGTGACCTTGGGCGTCGGCCAATTCGGCGGCGGCTGGGTCCAGCAGAACGTTGGAGGGATACCGGCCTTGGGCGTCGTCGCCGCCTGCTGGCACTCGGCAACCATCGACATTGAGTCCGCCGCATTCCCAGGTCAGGACGCTTTCAACAAACGTGCCGTCCGTGGGCTTCATCGAAACCACCAGTGGCTCCCACGCTGGCTTGAGCCTTGTCCTGTATCCGTCCCACTGTTTGGCCTCGGCGGAGGCCGGGGCGGTTTGGAGATGGTACTGCCGGACCTTTTGGGCGTCCTTGGTCCACGGCCTTTCACGCCCTGCGCCAAAATTGCCGTGGTGGCCATTCTGGAAGCCCTCGTGGCCGGGCTTGCAGCCGACGACCGTCCGGCTCCGACGACGTTTCTTGTCGATGGCCTTCGAGATGTCCTGGCCGTTGGCGCAACTGCCTCCGAAGATCCAGGCCATACAGTCACGGATTTCGAAGCCAGTATCTTCAAGCGAGCAGGCCAGCCGATGAAAGGTCCGAGGGCCACCGAACGCCAGCATGTGCGCCCCAGGTTTCAGCAGCCGGAACACCTGCGCCCAGATTTCGGCAGGCGGCAGTACCTTGTCCCAGTTCAGGCCCATGAATTCGAGGCCGTAGGGCGGATCTTCAAAAGCCGCATCAAAGCTGGTCGCCTTGAGCGTCGGCAGCACATCTCGACAATCGCCGCAATACAACGTCACTTTTTCTCGTTCGTACTTCTTCATGAAGGTGGTCCTTTCGTTTCTGCTTCGGTGGGCGCATAGCATCAGCGCACACCGTCATTGACTGTGAAAAATGGAATTGAAGGTCGGCGCACCGCTCACGTAGCGAGCGACGACTGGGACAACCGCCTACTAGCAGGAAGCGGCCTTCACGGCTGTCCGATTGACGGTGTGATGATGAACATCACCCCTGTCCCAGAGATTGTACCCTGCGCTGGGGCCAATGTAAAAAGACGGTGTGAAGTGCCGTTCGACGACGAAGATGGCGGTACTACAGCAGGAGGCGTTTTTAAACTGAAATCTGTGGATTTCAATCCTCTGCCTCGCTGCCGTCGTCACACATCTTCACGATTCTGGGATCGAATCGGGCGATGATTTCCACGAGGTCGGCCTGCTCACGCATCACGTCCTGGATGTCCTTGTAGACGCCGGGAACTTCGTCCGCCCCGGCAGACAGCACCCGCACGCCCTTTTTCTCCAGGTCTTTCTGCACGGCCTTCCAGTTGTATTTGTCCTTGGCCTTCTTCCTGGACATCCTGCGCCCGGCACCATGCGATGCGGACCCCAGGCTTTCGGCGTTCCCCCGGCCACGGACAACGAAGGCCGGTGACGCCATCGAACCGGGGATGACGCCCAGCACGCCTGCGCCTGCCGGGGTGGCTCCCTTGCGGTGGACGATCAGTTCCCGACCGTCATAGACTTCCTTCCAGGCGAAGTTGTGGTGGTTTTCGACGCCAGCGATGATCTGGGCACCGAGCAGCTTGGAAACCAGCCGGTGGATCACGTCATGGTTGGCGGCGGCATAGTCGCCCATCAGGTTCATGGCGGCCCAGTATTCCTGGCCCGCTTCGCTGTCCAATGGCAGCCAGGAGAGGTAAGCCAGATCCTCGTACTTTGATGGCAGTTGGGCTCGGGCGATGGCACTGTACGTGTGGCAAACAGCCGCACCGGGGCCACGGCTGCCGCTGTGGCTCATCATGGCGACGTATTGACCGGCGTCGAGGTCAAGACCATCGTCCCGCTTTGGCAGGTGCAGGACACCGAAATCAACGAAGTGGTTTCCCGAACCAGAGGTTCCCAGTTGGGACCAAGCCAAGTCCTTCTTCTCTCTGGTGATCCTGGTGATCGACCAGTCCTCGTCCATCACCGGATGATCTTGGGGCTTCTCGTGAGTCGAGCCGATGCCAAACCGAGTTCCGCCATCCAGCGCCTCCCGATAGAGATTGAACTTGTCGTCCAGCGTCGCAGGCGGCAGATCGAGCACGGACAGCTTCATCCGGCAGGCGATGTCCACGCCCACGGCATACGGGATGACTGCGCCCTTCAAGGCCAGCACGCCGCCAATCGGCAGTCCGTAGCCGACGTGGGCATCGGGCATCAGCGCAGCACCAGCCGCCATCGGGACACTGCACGCCTGCCGCATCTGGGCATGGGACGCCCCGTCGATTTCGCTTCCCCAAGTCCGGTATGCAATGGGCTCAGGACGCACGAAGTCCCGGCCGGCGA
>CAZAQY010000223.1:0-13893 GCA_964486845.1 uncultured Pirellulaceae bacterium | reverse complement strand
AATCTACGGTTGCCGCTTCGGCTTGGGGATCTTGCCCTGGCCCTTACGGCCGCGATGGCGGGCACGCTGCGGCGAATACGATTGGAACTTGACGTCGCTGATCTTCTCGCCATAGGACTCCTTCAATTGCACGATGCGGTCTCGCAGGGCCGCTGCCCGCTCGAACTCCAGCGCTTCGGCGGCCGCCAGCATTTCGGCTTCCAGTTCGTTGATGTACTCCTGCGTGACGTACTCGGCGTCGCTGGTGCGCCCGACGGCCGCGTTGGCTGCACGGTGCGCGTCGACCTCAGCCTCGATGCCGGCCCGGATGTTCTTGCGGATCGTCTCCGGCATGATGCCATGCTCGCGGTTGTAATCCTCCTGCAGGCGGCGGCGGCGGCGCGTTTCATCGATGGCATGCTTCATGGCGTTGGTGACCTTGTCGGCATACAGGATCACCTTGGCGTTCACGTTCCGCGCGGCTCGTCCGATCGTCTGGATCAGCGACGTTTCGCTGCGCAGGAAACCCTCCTTGTCCGCGTCCAGGATGGCCACGAGCGAGACTTCGGGAAGGTCCAGTCCTTCGCGCAACAGATTCACGCCGACCAGGGCGTCAAAACGGCCTTCGCGCAGTTCCCGCAGCAGTTCGACCCGCTCGAACGCGTCCAGTTCGCTGTGCAGCCACTTGCAGGAGACATTCTGCTCGTTCAGGTACGCGGACAGATCTTCGGCCAGTCGCTTGGTCAGCACCGTGACCAGCACTCGCTCGCCGGTCTGCGCCCGCTGGCGGATCTGTTCCAGCAGGTGCGGAACCTGGCCGCGGGCCGGAGCCACCTCCAGCTCCGGGTCCAGCAGGCCGGTGGGCCGAATCACCTGCTCGATGACTTCGCCGCCGGTCTGCTTCAGCTCGTACGGTCCGGGCGTGGCCGATACGAAGACGGCTTGGTTGATCATCTGTTCCCACTCGTCGAACTGCATGGGCCGGTTGTCCAACGCGCTGGGCAGGCGAAATCCGTGTTCGACCAGCGTCTGCTTCCGATTGCGGTCGCCGGCGTACATGGCCCCGATCTGTGGCACGGTGACGTGCGACTCGTCGACAATCAGCAGGAAATCCTTGGGAAAGAAGTCGTACAGCGTGTCCGGCTTTTCACCTTCCTTGCGGCCGGACAAATGGCGGCTGTAGTTCTCGATGCCGGGGCAGTGTCCGACTTCGAGCAGCATTTCCAGGTCGAACCGCGTGCGGGCGCTCAATCGCTGGGCTTCCAGCAGTTTGCCTTCGTCCCGGAATGTCTTCAGCCGCTGGTCGAGTTCCTCGCGAATCGCCTCCAGGGCCTGGGCCATCCGTTCTTCGGGCATCACAAAGTGCTTGGCCGGGTAGATGAACATCTCGTCCTGCGTCACGATCGTTTCGCCGCTGGTGGGATTGATGATCGACAGCTGGTCGACCTCGTCGCCCCAGAATTCCACGCGAAAGGCGAATTCCTCATACGCCGGCCAGACCTCGACGCAGTCGCCGCGGACACGGAACTTGCCGCGCTCGAAGCTGACGTCGTTGCGGTCGTACAGAATGTTCACCAGCTTGGTCAGCACCGCGTCGCGATCGATCGTCTGACCGCGGCGCAGGGCGACCATCATTTGGCGGTAGTCTTCGGGCGAGCCCAAACCGTAGATGCTGGAGACGCTGGCCACGATGATCACGTCGCGGCGGCTGACCAGCGCGCTGGTCGCAGCCAGGCGCAAGCGGTCGATCTCTTCGTTGATCGAGGCGTCTTTCTCGATGTAGATGTCCCGCTGCGGGATGTATGCCTCCGGCTGGTAGTAGTCATAGTAGCTGACGAAATAGTGGACCGCGTTGCGAGGAAAGAACTCCTTGAATTCGGCGTACAGTTGGGCGGCCAGCGTCTTATTGTGCGAGATGACCAGCGTTGGCCGTTGCACCTGCTGGACGACGTTGGCCATCGTGAACGTCTTGCCGGAGCCCGTGACGCCCATCAAGACCTGGCGCCTCTTGCCGCTCCGGAGGCCCTCGATCAGGGCCGCGATCGCCTGCGGTTGATCGCCGGCCGGCTCGAAAGGGGCTTCCAGTTGAAATTCCACGATGTTGTTCCTTGTGCGTATTTGTACTACTGGTTCACGATTCCTTGTTTTCGTGCGCGGATTTTGGAGTGCGGCGCCTTGTCGTCGCTTTGGCTAGACGGCGAGGCAACGACGGCAACTTTGTGTTCCGGTGCCTTGCTGTGGCTCCTGAACCCAATCCGCCGCCGCGCTCTAGGACGCCGCCCAAAAGCGGTGACAAGGCACCGCACTCCAAAACCCGGCTGCGGCCCATGGCCGCGTTCGGTCCCATCAAGCCACGTCGAAGCTCCCGTCGGGCAACAGCGTCACCTTGATGCGGCGAATGGCCGTACTGAGGCCCGTCTGCGGCGAGGTCTCGACCACGGCGCCGCAGATCCGCACGTCCTCGGAGGCGACATCAAACTCGGTGGGCCGGAAGGTGAGCGTGGTCGTCAAGACGCGATCGATGCGGCGGCCGATGATGCTGGCGTAGGGCCCCGTCATGCCGACGTCGCATTGAAAAGCGGTTCCGCCGGGCAGGATCTGCTCGTCGGCCGTGGGAACGTGCGTGTGCGTCCCCAGCACCGCAGAAACGCGACCGTCGAGATGCCGCCCCATGAGCTGTTTGTCGCTGGTCGCTTCGGCATGGAAGTCCACGACGCGGACCTTGACCTCCTTGGGCATTTCGGCCAGCACCCGGTCGGCCGCCGTGAACGGACAGTCGACCGGTCGCATGTAGACTCGCCCCAGCAGGCTCAGCACGCCCACCGAGACCCCGTTGTTGGCCGGCAGGACGGTCCAGCAGCGACCGGGCGACACGGCGGGAAAATTCGCCGGCTTGACGATTTCTGGCCGGGTCTCCAGCGTCGGGATGATTTCCTTGCGGCGGTAGATGTGATCGCCGGCCGTCAAACAGTCGATGCCGCTGTCCAGCAACTCCTGAAAGATCTCCGCCGTGATCCCCGACCCGTTGGCCGCGTTTTCCGCGTTGGCAATGACGAAATTCAACTGCTCGCGTTGCCGCAGCTGGGCCAGGGTTTGCCGGATGATCCGTCTACCGGGCTTGCCGACAATGTCACCAATGAACAGAATTCGCATGCACTAAACCCACGCGGCGATGAAGATCGGAGGTCCGAGAAATCGAGATTCCGACCGGGAAAACGGCGAACCAGCGCCCTCTATCGTAACGGGATTTCGCTGGGCGAATAGATGAGGTCCAGGGCGGTTGGCTGAAAATCCCGGCCGAGCAGGGCCGTTCCACATCGGCCGAAAGGAGCAAACATGCCCGAAGGCGACACCGTTTTTCGCACGGCGGCGCGGCTGCGGCCCGTTCTGGCAGGCCGCACGATTGACGCGGCTCGCGCCCGCGATCGGGACTTAATCACCAGCCGCAGGCGCTCAAGCTCGATCTTGACATCAGCGTCCGTGAAGGCGTCCGGGCCGATCGTCGCTCCCAGATCTTCGCCGTCCGGGCCCAGGACGTACACCGGCGCATCCCGCAGCACGACTTGTCCGAAGCGGATCGCCGGTACGGTGATGCGTCGAGCCAAGAGCGTGCGTCCGGACGCCACGGGCAGGGGGACGGCGGTTTCCGCCGTGGGCGGCGCCAAGCCGGCGGCCTCGATCATCGACGTGGTCAGGACGGTCGGTCCACTCTCCGGTCGCCAAGTGAACGTGACAGGCGTCGTTTCGTTCAAAATCGCCCCGACTCGGATTCGCTCGCTTTGCAGATAGACGGGCAACCACGGGGTAAACACGATCTGTTCGTATTCAACCAGGCGGCGTTGTTCCTCGCGGTAGGCCTCCAGCGGCCCCAGACGGTGTCCCTCGCCCAACGCCCGCAGCGCCGCGTGAACTTCCAGGTCCGCGCCGAGACGCCGGTACTCTTCATCCATCTGCGGGAGCGAACGGCGGACGGCCAGGATCTGGACGGCCAAGCGGTTGCGAGCATTGGTGAATTGGATCAGCCGCCTGCGGACGTCGCTCTGCGCGGCCAGGCGTTCGGGAGCGATGATTTCCGACTGCAGCCGCTGAAGCTGCTGTTGGATTTTCTTCCGCTCCGGGGCGTCCGTCACCGTCTTCGACAGGGCCGCGTTCAACGTGTCGATCGTTTGCCGGTTCGCTTCCCAGTGCTGATAGTTCCGCTGGACGCTTTGCTCGAGTGACTTCTGCAGCTGAAGCACCTCCCGTCTGGCTTCATCCAGGGAGGCCAGGCAGTCTCGCAGCGTTTGCTCCGCACGGCCCAGCCAAACCTTGCCGCCGGGGATGTTCGAGAGGCCCTTGACACGGCGCAGGAAGGTTTCCGCAGCCCGACTCGCCGGTTCGGCGGCGGGCGCGAGCTCGATCGCCACCAGGCAGACCAAAAGCAGCAGGGCCTGGCGAAAAAGAGGCGCGTTCCCTTTTCCGCCCCGGTGCGGGTCCTGCGGACTGAAACGCTTCTGGGGGTTGGACGGTGGCTGCAAACGCATGTTGAACTCGATCGACGCCTCGCCAACGGAATTCGCCGACAGTGAATTTTAGCCACCGGCGCGGAACCGTCGATAATAGCGAGGGGAAATTCTGGGGCGAGAGCAGTGAGAGGAGCGAATCATGTGGCGTTCCGTCTTCCTGGCGATTGGCGTGACGTTTTGCATTCTGGGTCTGGAGTGTCTGGCCGTGGACGGGGCCGTGCTGGCCGACTCCTTCCTGGGGAACAGAGCCGCCGCGATGGACATTTCCAGCATGGCCGCAGGAACCCGTGAGATCAGGACCGAAGAATGGATGCCGTGGAGTTTCCTGGCGACGGGCGCGGTGATCATCCTGTACTCGATCACCCTTCCGAAACGCTTCCAGACGGCCTAGAATTCGACATCCACGTAGGCGAGCCTCTCCGAGACTCGCTGCCGATCTGGGAGAAACGGATCCGCCGCCGGCGGATGGGTCGATGTCCACACTCACAGCCAGTGGTGCGCGCGGTACCAGTCGACGGTCTGCCGAAGCCGCTGCTCGAGTGAATGGGCTTCGGAGAACCCCAGTTGCTGGCGGATCGCTTGCGGTGACGCGGCCCACGAGGGCTGGATGCTCTCGCGCATCTTGTCCACATTGACGATCGCGGGCTGATGGGCCAGGCGGGCGACCATTTCCGTGACGCCGCCGACCAACCAGGACAGCGGTTCCGCCAGATGGAACAGGAACACATGCCGGCGCCCCACCGCCTGGGCGACCATTCGACCCAGTTCGGAATACGTGACGTAGTGGCTGGAACAGGCGTGATAGTAGCCGGCGCCGGGCAACGGACCGCCGCTGCTCGACTTGGTGAGGCGCACGCCTCGTTCTGCTGCGCGGAGGAGCACGTCCACCAAATCGTGGACGTGCAGCAGCGACAGCGGCGGCGGGGCGAAGGTGGGGACCGGGTGGATTCCCAGCCTGGCGATCGAGCGGAACATGGGCAGCGTGAGCCGGTCCCAGGGTCCAAAGACGATCCCCGGCCGAACGATCGTCGTGGGCACGCGGTCCGACCAGGCCTCAGCGGCCAGTTCGCCGAACCGCTTGCTGCGGCCGTAATCCGAGACGGGTGCGGGTGGATCGGACTCGCGGCGGACGGCGCCGACGGCAACCGGTCCGGCCGCCGCCAGGGACGAGACGGTGATCAACACGGGGGGATTGGGTTGTGCGGCGCAGGCGCGGGCTACGTTCCACGTGCCCTGGCCGTTGACCTGCATCAACCGCTCCGCTCCAGTTGCTCTGACCAGTCCCGCGACATGGAACACCGTGTCCACGCCGCTGACTGCCGCGCGGAGACGGTCGGGCTGAGTCACATCGCCCAAGACGAGTTCGGCGCCTACTTTGCGAAGGTGGCGCACTTGTGACGCGGGCCGAACCAGGCAGCGGATGCGGCACGAGCGGCGGGCGAGTTCGAGGCCGAGGTTGCGCCCGATGAAACCGCTGCCGCCGGTGATCAGGACTGTCTTGATAGTACGCATCGCTGCCGGACCAAGGTGGTTTGGACGATCTGCAGGATCCCGCGAGCCACTTCTTCCTTCGTGCCTGCCAAGGACTGGAGCGGGTGTCCCCGACGATCAAGGACTTCGACCTGATTGTAGTTCGAGTCCATCGCTTCGGGACCGTTGACCACCATCAAGTCGCAGGATTTCTTTTCCAGTTTCACGAGCGCTCGAATGCGACGGTCGTGCGTTTCCAGTGCGAAACCGACCAACCACTGCTCCGGCCGCTTCATGGCCCCCAAGGTGGCCATGACGTCGGGAGTCTCGACCAGCCGCAGTTCGAGCGGCTGGCCTGTCTTGGCGATCTTCTTCGAGTGGACTCGATGCGGGCGGTAATCGCAAGGGGCGGCGGCGCCGATCGCACCGTCGCAAGCCGGAAAGGCGGCGCAGCAGGCTTCCAGCAACTCCTCGGTAGAGACGATCGAAATCAGCCTTGCAGCCTCCGGATACGCGATGTGTACGGGACCGCTGACGATCGTCACTTCGTGCCCCATCTCCAGAGCCGCTTGGGCCAACGCGCAGCCCATCCGCCCGCTGGAACCGTTGGTCAAGTAGCGAACCGGGTCCAGGTACTGTCGAGTCGGTCCCGAAGTAATCAGAATTCTAGCCATCAGTTTCAACCCCTTCTCCTCGCTACGGTTCCGCGGTCAGCGTCACCCGCTGCCGCGGGTGTTGGCGATCCAAGGGGATGCGGACCACCAGGCGACCTTCGGCGGGGCCGGCGCGGCCGTCCTTGCGGTAGGGATTGTGCGGCAGGGCGGGCCAGTGCAAGCCGGCGCCGGCCGGCAGCGCGAACCGGCAGCCGGCATACCGCAGCCAGTCGCCGATCCGCTCGGCGCTGAACGACATCGCTTCCTCCCCGATCACCGCCTTTTCGCCTGCAGCCGTCTCGATGGTCTGGCCCAGGCGCGGCAGCAGCGTCAGGTGAGCGGCGACCGGCAGGTCGGAGCGGCAGGTGGCTTCCAGCGTCAAAACGACCGTGCGCGCGTCCTTGACTTCCACACCAATCCGGCATTCCTCCGGCCCGTAGTTGAGCGTCAGTTCCGGCTGGGGTTCGACGGCCAGCGCCGCCGCCGAGGGCACGTGGAACAGTCCGCCGCGCGGGCGAAAATCAGGGTTCTCGTCGCCCGGACGATGCGCCAACAACGACGGATCGCCAACCGTGAAGTTGCTCCACAAGGGCTGGAGCTTCGTGTTGCCGCCGCCGACGATCAAGCCGTGTTGCCCGTGGTAGATGCTCAACAAGTTCTGCCGGTCCTGAATCCATCGCGAACTGGGCACGGGCGCCACGTAAGCAGACAGACAGATGAACCACGGCCCGTGCTGGATGGTGGCGGCACGGGCCGTGCCCGCTTCGTTCAGCACAAACACGTGCTGGTCTTCGCCGGGCGCCGCTTCGGCGCACGGCCCTTGTTCACCGTACAGCAGCAGCGAGGCGATCAGGTCAGCGTCCAAGCGGTCCCAGCCGTAACGCGACCACTGGTTCTGCAGGTAACTGCGTCCCGCGGGCGAGAAGGTGAAACCGGCGTTGCCCGCCGAGATGGTTTCGTGATACGGGTTCCGCTGATCGATCGTTTCCACGTTCTGTCCGCCGGGGTAGGTGAAATGGCGGTGGAAGTCGGCGGCGCGCTGCAAGGCCGGCAGCACGCGCTCGTCGTGGGACTGGGCGTAGTACGTGCCCAGCGCGTCGATGTAGACGAAGTTGTACAGGACGACCGGACCCACGCCTTCGGACCAGTAGCCGCCCTCGCTTTGCTGACCGGCAACCTTGACCAGAAACTCGGCCGCTTGCCGGCTCCACTCCGGACGCTGAAACACCTGGCCGGCCACGTGCAGGCCCATGGCATGGTGCGCGGGAATGTTGTGGACGTGGCCCAACTGGCTGGCGGCGATGCCGGTGTAGCCGAGCTGCAAGGCCCGCTCCCACGCCTGGCGCTTGTCGGCCGGCATGTCGTCTCGCACCAGGGCAAACGTGCGGATCCAGCGAGAATAGGTCCACGGCATCCAGATCATGCCCCAGGTGCTGCCGTCCTTCTTGACGAACATCCATTGGCCCCGCTCGTTCATGTTCTCCAGCAGCGGATCGCCGGCTCGGACGATCACCTGCAGCAATTCCGGATCGTGGTAGTAACGGTTTCCCTCGCCCTGCGTGGCATACGCAACGGCCAGGGGATACATGGGATGCTGGTCCTGGCAAGTCCAGATCCCCGTCCCAAACCGGCCGGTTTTCGCATCGAAGGTCTTCAGGATCGCGGGCACCTGCCCGGCCAGCGACTGCCCCAAACGGTCCTTGAACGTCAACTCGCCGGCCGACGCCAGCCCCGCAATCAACAGGGCCGCAGCCGGGCCAACTTTCCACACGTGCATCATCAAGCTCCTTACAATTGGCGTGACGGGACGGACGCCATCATACCACAACCGGCGCCCGCCACAGTCGCCTTCCCCCTTCCATTCATTTTTCTGTCACCCCATCCTTCTGGCAGCGTTCTCCTTTCTGTCGCGCAGAAATAGACCGAACAGAGCCTACAGAAGGATGGGGTGACAGAACAATGGAAGAGGAACAAAGCGGAAGACGGTTTGGGTGAATTGGAGGAATCTAATTCTGCTAGTCGCCTTTCAGTCGAGCGACGTCTCGCATCGCGCGGAGGAAATCCCCGACCTCGGTCTGGTCCGAGACCGGCTGGTCCCACACCTCCAGGGAACCGCTCAGATAGCTGTGCAGCGCGTTGCAGCGGAGCTGTTCCAGGTCCGCCAGCAGCCGCGTGCGCGCGGCGATGTCCACGCGCTCGTCCTTCTTGAACCCCGGACACTTCAGCAGATTCGGACCGTCGGCTTCGCCGCAGAACAGGTCGTCGAACCAGACGGTGCCGTCGCGCTCGCGCAGGAAGGCATGGAAGCGAGCCGAGTGGATCGGTTGCGGCGGCGTCACGACCGTCTCGGCGTACTGCCAATCGTGCGTGTCCGTGTCGAACGCCGCCAGCTTCATCGGCCACGACGTGCCGTCGGCCAGCGAGAAGTCCACATACAGCGAATAGTGATAGTCCTTAGGTCCGGGCACGTCTGCGGACTTGCTCCAGCCGGCGATCTTTACCGGTGTCGGCGTCTTCTGGTCCAGCGTGATCGTCTGGCCGACTCCCTGACCGCGACCGTCCGCCTTGCCCGTGCAGCGGACGCACGACTGGCCGCCGTGAGCCCCTTCGTCGACGTAGGTAAACCCGTCGCCCCAGATACCCCATACCGAGCCCTGCATGGCCGGGCTGATGTTCGCATAGATCCCGCGGGTGACATTACTCTTGGGCTGAAAGCTTTCAGCGGCAGGGACCTCGGCAACAGCGGCGAGTGACACGATGGCAAGCAAGGCAACACGGCAGGGTTTCATCAGCGACTCCTTGGTTGGGGGCTGTGGACTCAAGGGAGTCCGGCGCAAACTGCGAGAAACGATTGCGGACTCACAATGGCAATCCCTCGAAACGGATGAAGTACGAGCAGATCCAAGTCTCCGGTCACGATGTGGCTGCCTCTACCGGTCAGAGCCAATTCGAGGAATTTGTTGTCCTTGGGGTCACGACAATCCGAGACCACGTCAACAACCGCGATGACTTCAGCCTCCCGGAGCAAAGCTGCGAGGAACTGCAAGCGTCGCGTCTCCGACACGTACATGTCGAACTTCGGTCGCCGAAGCACCTCGTCCAATTCGGCAATGGTCTCCTGCGACACGAGCAAGGCCCCACGCGAGGCAGCTGTGTCAAATGCCTGCCGCGGCACCGAACGTGGAAGCAGCACGGCGCTGACAATCACACTCGTGTCAATTACCGTCCGGAAATTACTCTTCACGCAGCATCGACTCCAACATCTCCGGGGTCAGCCCCTTCGAGTCCGCCTCTCGTCCAATCTCGTCCATAATCTCCTTGAGCGGACGTGGCCGACCCGCGGTGAGTTCACGAAGGCGCAGCCCCAAAAGGAGTTCCAGCTTGCGACGTTCGTCGGGTGACGCCCGGCAGAAGGACTGAGCTGCGTCGGCGTCCACGACAATCGAGATAGTCTCTGTTGACATGTTTTCTTCCTCCCGGACAGCATGCGCGGCCGCGAAGAACCGGGACTACTTACCACGCTGTTGCTTACGAAGGCAATCCCGGCAGGCCGTAACAAACCGCGTTTGGTGGCTGTGGGATGGAAAGGGCAAGAAAGACTCGTGAATCACATTATAGCCAGCCTCACGAAGCGGACCATGAAAGGCCGAGAATACGTTTTTCTTGATCAAGATGATCGGTGTGGTCGGCGAGATCAATTTGGCAATCTCATGCAACTTCTTCTCGCGAGCAGCCTCGATCCGGAGACGACGTTCCGACGGGGAACATCGGTTGACAGGGGAATCAACCGCGTCGATCATGTAGTAGCCCTGTTCTCTAAACAGGCGAAGCCACGTGCCTTTTTCCCCCAAGCGATATTCGAAGTCAGCGAAGACCGCCTTCATCACCGCGCGATACATGTGGTCCCAACGCTCGACGTGTGGGTTGTAGAAGAACCGCACCTCCTCGTCAATAGTCGACTCCGGGGGAGATTCAGCAACGAACAGAAGCTTCACCGCTACAGGTTTGTAACGCTTGCGCAGACGAGAAACTACCGTACTCATGACGCCCTCACTCTCGAACGCCTCGTCCGAGTATGCACGTTTTCTCGACGTATTCTAGCACAGGTCACGGATGTGCGACAGTCGCCCGGACGAGAAGGTCGTCGCGACTGGCCACCGCCGTCCGTATCAGCCCCAGAGAACGCGACAGGCCGCTTGGGGGTCCGTCATGGGATGGGTGGCACGTCGTGCAGTCTACGGCAGTGCAAGCAGCCAGTGGCCAAGCGGCCGCACGAAGCGGAGCCAGTTGCGCGTGCCGCGAGTTAGGCCCTCCTCGTCCACGGCCGCGATCGCGATCAGTTGTCGGTCCGCAAGACGTTTGATGCGGTATCCGGCCTGGCCGGGATAGCGCTCGTCCAACTGCAATTCGATCTCTTCCGCCAGAGCCTTGACCGGCTTGTCCGCCGCCAAACCTACCAGCAGCTTCGGTCCTGAAACGGAGGACAAGTCATCGGTCTGCTGGATCGGCAGCGTCACTTCGCAGCAGCGGCGCAATTGTTCGATCAGTTTCTCCGCCGCCGCCTTGGCCGCCGGCGATCCGGGTGAGTGGACCAGCGTGATCTGCGGCCGGCCGTCGCGGACCAGGACCCAATCGTGCCACTCGACTTGCACATCCGCCACGGACGTGTGTGGAGCCATTTCCTTGAGGAGACCTAGCATGTAGCGTTTGGCGTTCTCGATGGCCTGGGTGCTCTCGGCGGTCGCAGCCAGATAGCGATAGTCGAGCACTGGGCCGTCCTTGGGTTCGTGATGGTAACGGACTTCGCGCCGGCCGATGGCAAACGGGCTGTTGTCGGTGAACCACAGGGCCCGCTCGGCCTCGATTTGTTCCAGACGCTGGCGCCACGATCCCTCGGCCCGCGCTTTCAGCCGCGGCAGGTACCACTCGACCATGCGTGCCAGATTGGCGTCGTCTACGCCGTCGCGTGCACCCTCCCAATCGCTGGAAGTCAGCATGTCGATCGAGGTGTCGTCCGGATCGGACGAGCCGTAGGCCAGCAGCCGCTCGCCTTGCACGCCGCCCAGCCGGAACCAGGCCTCGGCCGTGAAGTCGACGTAGTACAGCCAGCCTTTCCAGATCGGTCCCGTACGGATGAAATGCGCCGGCGGCCCCTGCTGGACCACCGACCAGCCCAGGATGCGGCTCTGGTGGTGAGGATGGCGCACGGCCAGTCCCGTGCCGCCGCGCGTGAAACCGACTTGGCTATTGGCCGGCAGCGTGACCCAGCCCTCGCGCAAGAACCGCTGCAGGTTCGGATAGCCGTACTGGTACATGCCGAAATCGCGGGTCCACGGCGCAAACGAGTTCACGTGCTCCGGCGTCATCCAGCCCGGCGTGGTCCAGTTGGACCCCGGCCCCAGTCCGGCGGCGCAGTATGCCTTGGCGCGGGGCAAATAGTCTTTCTGAATCGCGGTGTAACTGGGCTCGTCCGTCCAGTGCGGATAGGCCGTCAGAAAACCTCGCTCGGAAAGGTACTCCTGCAGCTGGGCATAGTAGTCCACGTACGCGGCGCGCCAGTCTTCGGGCCACCGTTCATAGGGCTCGGTCACGTCGCACGTCCGGCCGGTGACGGCGTCGGCCCACCACTGGCCGGTGCGAGTGTCCTTGAGCATGAGAAACGTGATGCCGTGATCGAGGTACAGGTCCAGCCAGTCGTTCCACTGGCCCGTGAAGTCCAGCCGCGGTGGCGGAGATTGGCCGCGAAGTGGACTCGTCTTGGAACGTAATGCGTCCTGCAGCGTCGTCTCGGTATTGCGGAGCCGGATCTTCTGGGCGTCGGGATACGAGATCACGCCCGCGTCGCAGCGCTGCCGGCCCATCTCGCGGGCCAGCCGGGGATCAGACCCGATGCCGCCGCCCCAGGTCCGCAGCTGGACGATCCGCGGATCCGGCATCCGGATCGGAGCCACCTCGACGCGGATGGGCAAGTCGGCCAGCGGTTCGCCGCCGGCTGTCGAGAACACGATCCGGCTTGTGTACGACCCCGGTGCCATGCCGCGCGTGTTGACCTGCACCCACACGGTTCTCGGTTCGTACCGCGCGATCCGGACGGTCTGCTTGCCGTGAGGCTCCAGTTGCTCCGCCGGGATCAGGTAGAACGGTCCTCGGCGGGAGCGGTCCACCTTGGCGTAAGTTTTGGGCGGATCGATGGGCACCTCCGGCTCCTGTCCCATGACTAGCACGCGCAGCCCACCCGGTGGCGTCTCACGGCCATCTGCGGTTCGCAGCAGATCGAATTGGATTCTCACCTCCCCCACGTCGGCCGCCGCCTGGACGCAGAAGAATGCCGTGTCGATCTCCTCCCGCACGGACGCGAAATCCAGCGTAGCGAGCAGATCCTGGGACCGCGGACCGCACGGCCGCCAGATCAAACGCGACTCGACCGATCCGTCCCAGTCCCGCCGCCAGAGGACGAGTTTGCGCCCCGGAGCCGCCACGTTCAGCAGTGCCGCGGCCTGCGCCGACTCTGTCAGCGGCCCCGCCTGAGACACCAGGTTTCGATAGATGCGCAGGACCTGGGCTTTCGTCGGTTCGTCGCGGCAGTCGTAGGGGCCGTAGGTCGAGAAGATGAACCGGCCCGCGCCGAGCGGGATATAGCCCAGCGTCGTGAATTCGCCGGACTTACCCAGCACGCTCACTCCCTCGAACTTCATCAGCGCATGCGGTCCGCTCAGCCAACTCGCCCCTTCGGCCGCGACGCCGGCCAGGCACGGATCGTCCTTGCGGAGCACCTCGGCCTGCCAACCCTTCTGGGCATAGGCCCAGGTGGCCGCGCCGATCCAGGGCGTGGCCTTGAACGGCCGGTCCAGCGCGCCGATGATCGCCCCGTTGGTCATCAGCAGGTGGCCGCCGGATTCGACGTACTCCTTGGCCGCCGCCGTCTGTTCCAGCGTGAACTTGTGCGGGCATTCGCGCAGCCAGACCACCATGCTGTACTTGCCAAACTCCGCGGGGTCGAGGAAATCACTCCGGTCCTCGGACACGACTCCCAGTTCCGCCGTCACGTAGTATTCAAAGAACCGCCGATCGGCCTCGCCCAAGGCCCCGGAGCCCACGATCGCCACGGGTTTCGGCTCCGCCGCGCTGGCCGCGCCGCAAAGCCAACCCACTGCCGCCAGGCACACCGCGACGTAAAGCAAGCTTCTCATGCGATTCCCTTTCTCACTTGGCGGCGTTCAAGAACAAAGTAGCCATCACACTCCGTGTGATGATCGGCAAGAGACACTGGACAGCTATTTCTCGAA
>CAZAQY010000222.1:2943-14151 GCA_964486845.1 uncultured Pirellulaceae bacterium | reverse complement strand
CATGAAACGAGTTGCGATCATTTTTTGGGCGTGGGCCCTAGCTTCGCTGCCCGCTGCCCTCTGCGGCGCTCCGCCCGTGCGGCCGATCGTCGAGGCCGAAGAGGAGGTCTACCGCTACGAACCGGCCAACAACGGCGCCGGGCCCATGTGGTGCAGCGGTTCGACGTGCCTGGTGCGGATCGGGGAGAACGTCTTTGCCAGCGGCCTGGAGACGCTCGCACAGCGCAAGCCGCTGAACAACTGCCGCTGGCTGCTGTTTCAGCGCGGCGTCAACGGGTGGGAACTCCAGCAGTCGGACCCGAACGGCCGCACGCGCGAGCCGTGTCCGCTGGTCGCCTTTGACGACGGGCGGCTGTTCCTTTCGGCCAATCCCACGTTGACGCCGGCGGATCAGCACGCCGGCCCTGCGCGGCCGGAGATCCTGCAGTTCGACTCGGCGCATCCGAAAGCCCCGTTTCAGACGATTCTGCCGCAGTGGGACGGCGAGCCGCCGTTCAGCGAACACTCGTACCGCAGCTTTGCCGCCGACGGCGCGCGGGGCGAGTTGATCTTGCTGCAGAACATCGGTTACGCCCACGCCGAATGGACTTTTCGCGACGCCAGCGGCCAGTCGTCCGCATGCGGCAAGCTCGTTTTCCCGTGGGGCGCGGACTACGAGAAACCCGTGCCCATCCGCGTCTGCTATCCCAATGTGATGCTCCAAGACCGGGCCGTCTATTTCTGCGGAGTGAGCGACATCGTCGAACCCAACTTGCAGTGGCGGGCCTACAAGAAGCAGCTCACGGGACGAGACTGGGATTACGATTTCCGGCGGCTGTTCTTCACGTGGACGGAGGATATCACGAAGGCCAAGTTCCACGACTGGATCGAGGTCGCCAGCCGCGAAAAGACGTGCGGTTGGATCTTTCCGTGCGATCTGTGGGTGGCTGCGGACGGCATCGTGCATCTGCTGTGGACCGAGCGGGCGCTCGACACGCGGCTGCGAGAAAAGTTCTTCCCCGACGCCAAACAGTCGCTGACGCTGAACTACGCCACCATCCGCGACGGGCAAGTCGAGGGACGTCGATCGTTGATTTTGGCCGAGGAGGGCCGTCCCGGCTTGACCGCCGGCGCGGCCCGATTCCACGTCACGCCCGATCAGCGGCTGTGGGTGATCTGCTACGTCAGCGGCACCGGCGCGGGGGGCAAGTCCGTCTCGGAGAACCGGTTGTTCGAGATGCTGCCGGATGGGACGGCCGGCGAGCCCGTTTCCGTACCGCTCAAGCAGCCCTTCACCTCCTTTTTTACGACCACGATCCGTGGCGGCTCGCCGCCCTCCGACACGTTGGACTTGCTGGGTGTGCAGGCCGGTAGCGGGAATGCGATCAGCTATGGTCGGATTCGGTTGGGGCCGGCACCGGCAGCACCTTAGCAGCGTTCGAGGAACAACTGGCGCCTCGTCAAAGTAGCCATCACACTCCGTGTGATGATCAGCAAGAAACAGATGATCGGCAAGATCCTTGTGGGGCAGCATTCACAAAGCGGAGTAGCTCCAATGACCACAATGGTCCTGGACCGTACCGACAGTGGCGGCGATTCGGCGCGGAACAAGGGAGTGCCTGTTCCTGGCAAAGCCGTGGCGCAAAGCAGGCAAGAGATATTCCGATCCGTCAACCGAGAGGGTAGAATTTGACTCGATCTGACCGTCCTGGCGCGTTTTGAACAGGAGGAATGCCATGCCACACGGCTGCCTAAACATTCGCCGCACCTGCTTGTTGATTCTGGGCGGTCTGCTCGTGGTGATGCTGTCCGGGACCGTCCAGGGTGACAACCGCGCGGAACGGCTCAGCGTCAAGCCGCCTCAGGCGGTCGACGTTGCAGCCGACGTGCGGAAGCTGGTCGAAGCCGACTGGATCGACAGTGATCGCCGGTTTGGCATTCAGGATACGTCGGTCCCCGCGCCGGCGAAATCCGTGACGGCGGTCGAGGATGCGGCGGGGGGCTGTGATGGCGTCAAGAATGGCTTGTGGGGGTTCCATGTGGCCAGCGGCGAGACGGACCCGTGGTGGCAGGTGGACCTGGGCAAGGTGTGCCGCTTGGACCGCGTGGTGGTCTACAACCGCTGCGATTCGCGTGAGGGGCGCACGGCGAATCTGCAAATTCTCGTCAGCTGTGAAGAATGCGTAGCGGACAAAGGGCAGTTTACCCAAGTCTATCAGCACAACGGCAAGCCGTACGGCGGCGTGGTGGGCGCGCCGCTGGAAGTCCGCTTCGGCGACCGGGAGGTCAAGGCCCGCGTCGTGCGACTGCGGATTCCCGGACGCTGCTCGTTCGCGCTGGACGAAGTGGAAGTGTACACGGCCGACAATCCGACCGTGAACGCGGCGTTGAACCAGCCGGCGAATCAGATCAGCGTCAGCCCGTACTCGCGGCCCGGAACGATGAGCGATGCGGAGTTTCTGGGCATGGGGTACAAGCCGCTGGCCCCTCGCGGCGGAACTCCAGAGGCGGAAGCCGGCAGCCAGTTCACGCTGGCACACACGCGGAAGATTATCGAGCAGGCCCGGCAGTTGGCATCACGACTGCAGCAGAAAACGGACCCGCAGCG
This sequence comes from uncultured Pirellulaceae bacterium, assembly GCA_964486845.1. GTDB lineage: Bacteria > Planctomycetota > Planctomycetia > Pirellulales > Pirellulaceae > Anammoximicrobium. The sequence continues at coordinate 11,564 of CAZAQY010000222.1, read as the reverse complement.
ACTGCAGCCGCTCACGTCGGAGTTGGAACGGGTCGCCGCCCGTGCGGCGGAACTGGCCACGGCGGCCGGCGTGCTGGAGACGACCCGCCGCGAATTGCACTTCCAAGCCCGTGGCATCAAACGGCGGATCGCGTGGTGCAACCCGCTGCTGGCGGATCTGGATAAGCTGCTATTCCTCAAGCGGCACGATTCCGTGGGCGTGTACCACATGTGCGACCAGTACTACGGCTGCAACGCCAAGCCGGGCGGCGGGCTGTTCGTACTGGAGAATCCGTTCGGCGAACATCCGCGGCTGGTCAATCTGCTGGAAAACTCGGTGGTCGAAAACGGACGGCTCAAAGGCCAGAAGCTTGAGGGCGGGAGCTTCCTGTCGCCGGAGGTTTCCTGGGACGGGAAAACGATCCTGTTTGCCTACAGCCAGGCGGGGGCCTGGGAGAAGAATCGAGGCAAGGAAACGTACATCTGGAACCCGGAATGCTCGTACCATATTTTCCGCGTCAACGCCGGCGGCGCGGACCTCGTTCAGCTGACGGACGGCGATTGCAACGATTTCGATCCTTGCGTGCTTCCCAACGGGCGGATTGCGTTCATCTCGGAACGTCGCGGAGGCTATCTGCGTTGCGGCCGTCACTGCCCCGTGTATACGACGTTCTCAATGCGGCCCGACGGGAGCGACATCATCTGCCTGAGCTACCACGAGACGCACGAATGGCATCCCAGCGTCACCAACGACGGCATGCTGGTCTATACACGCTGGGATTACGTGGACCGCGACACGAACATCGCGCACCACATCTGGACCAGCTATCCCGACGGCCGCGATCCGCGCAGCTTCCACGGCAACTATCCGACACGCCGCGAAGGCCGGCCATGGATGGAAATGAACATCCGCGCGATTCCCGGCTCGAACAAGTTTGTCGCCTCGACCGGCGCGCACCATGGCCATGAGTTCGGGTCGCTGGTGCTGATCGACCCGCGCGTCGAGGACGACGGCGGCATGTCGCAATTGACCAGGCTCACGCCGGACACGCCGTTCCCGGAAGCCGAGGGCCGGCCCATCGCCCAGTACAGTCGCTACGGAACGCCGTGGCCGCTGAGCGAAGACGACTACTTGTGCGTCTACGACGCGGACGCCAAGAATCGCGGCGTGTACTGGCTCGATCGCTTCGGCAACCGCGAGCTGATCTACCGCGATCCGGCGATCTCCTGTGTCGCCCCCATTCCGTTGCGATCCCGTCCGATGCCTCCCGTGATCCCGTCGGGCACGTCGCAGGCGGCCGAGGACAAGCACCTGGACCGCCCGGCGACCGTAGCGGTGATGAACGTCTACGACGCCGATTTCCCCTGGCCCACCGACACCAAGATCGAATCGCTGAGGGTGATCCAGTTATTGCCGAAATCCACCGCGCCGCCCAACGTCCCGCGGATCGGCTGCGCCCAGCAGACCAACGCCCGTGCGGTGCTGGGCACGGTGCCGGTCGAGGCCGATGGCAGCGTGTATTTCGAGGCTCCGGTCGGCAAGACGATCTACTTCCAAGCGATCGACCAGCACGGGACCGCCGTTCAGTCGATGCGTTCCGCGACGTACGTACATCCGGGTGAACAGTTGACCTGCCAAGGTTGCCACGAGCGGAAGCACGACCCGCCCAACCGTTCGCTGCAGATGCCGCTGGCGCTGCGGCGTGCGCCTTCGAAGATCCAGCCCGACGTGGAAGGCAGCAATCCGTTCAACTACGTGCGTTTGGTCCAGCCCGTGCTGGACCGCCATTGCGTCGACTGCCACCAGGAGAAGAAGGCGTTGAATCTGAGCGGCAAACCGGGCGCGGCCAATGGCTGGACCCAATCCTACGCTAGCCTGGCCGACAAGTACGGGTTCTACTTCCACGTGACCAACGGCTCCGTCAACACCGGCGTCCACGGCGGCAGCCGCTCGATCGCCGGCCAGTTCGGCGCCCGCGCGGCGGGGCTGACGAAGTACTTGGACGAAAGTCACTTCGGCGTCAAACTGCCGGCCGAAGACCGGCACCGCATCTCGCTATGGCTGGACTGCAACTCGGAGTTCTACGGCTCGTACGAGAACACGGAACTCCAGGCCCGCGGCGAAATCGTGCGGCCGACGCTGGAATGACCGCGCCTTATCGCGGGAAAGGAACTTGATATGCTTGTCTACAAGTCGGCCTACAGTTCACCTGCGAACAACCCACCGGAACTGATTCAGGGCAAGGACAAGGTCACGATTCGCTTCCAGGCTCACCCCGGAGCCTGGGCCGGCGGCGTGTTCGGGTGCCGAGTGCTGAGAGCCGACTAGAATCGTGGTGAAACGTCTTCTTCCCTCCGCGCTGCTGTTGGCGATCGTGATTGCCTGGGGCTGGACCTTCACGGTGGTCAAGGACGCGGTGGAGGTCTACGGCGTAGTACCGTTCCTGGCAGTGCGATTCGCCGTCGGTGCGGCTTGCATCGGTGTGTTTGCGGCGCGAGGCGTGGAACTTCGCAGCCTGCGGACGGGAGCTTGGATCGGCCTCGCGCTCGCCGCAGCCTACTTGCTGCAGACGTTTGGTCTTCGTTGCAGCACCGCGACGAACACGGGGCTGATCACCGGCCTGTTCATCGTCTTTACGCCGTTGGCCAATCGGATCCTGTTCGGCGTGCGGACTCGCCGCGTGCTGTGGGCGGCGATTGCCGTGAGCCTGTGCGGACTGGTGTTGCTGACCGGGACCGGTCCTCAGAGGCTGCAGGCGGGCGACGCGCTCACGTTGGGCTGTGCCGCTTGTTTTGGGCTGCACGTCGCGCTGCTGGACCGCTACTCGAAAGGCCACCGCGCCGTCACGTTGGCGTTGGGTCAATTGACCACCGCGACGCTCCTGCTGGCCGGCGTGTGGGCCGTGCAGGGTCCCATCGACTGGCCGCCCGCCGAGGTCTGGCCGGCGTTGCTGGTGACCGGCGGTATCTGCACGGCGGCGGCGTTCTTTGTCCAGACCTTCGCCCAGCAGCGGTTGTCGGCCGTGGAGACGGGTATGATCCTGCTCACCGAGCCGATCTTCGCCGTGGTGTTTGGCTGGCTATTGGCCGGCGACCGGCTGACCGGACTGCAGATCCTCGGCGCGGCTCTAATGGTCGCAGCCGTATTCGTCGCCGAACTGTACCCGCTCGTTCGCAGCGCCTCGTCCAAGTAGCCATCACACTCCGTGTGATGATCGGCAGAATTCTCTCTTCGCCACTCCGTGCGATGATCGGCAAGAAACACCGGACAGTCATTTCTCGAACGCGACCAACCGCCCTCGGCCCGCTTCAATCTCGCGGCAGGTCAGGCAGTGAATTCCTTTGTCGCTGCTGGTATTCTTCCATCATGCGGTTCGCTTCCGCATATTGTTCGTGGGACCCGATGTCAAACCACAGCCCCTCGCCGGTCCGGATCGTGTGCCCGTAGACGGGCACCTGGTGGTGCAGCCACTCGACGAAAGACCCCGTCTTGTCCGGCGAGTGACCCTCCGAAAGGTATCGATCAACCAACGCACGCACTTCGGCACGATAGGCGTAGATGCCAATCGAGACGACCGTCGTCGCCGGGTTCTTCGGCTTCTCTTCAAATCCGATGACGCGTCCCGTCGAGTCGCAAACGGCGACGCCCATTTTGGCGGCCTCCGTCTTCGAGCCCACATCGTACAGGGCGATCGTATTGCCCCGCACGCGAAAAGTGCCCAGGACGCCGTCCAGCCGAAACGTAAACAAGTTGTCCCCGTTGACGAGCAGGAAGTCCTCTCGGATGTCGGCCTGCTCCAAAGCGAACCACAAGTCGCCGATCGAGCCACGCCGATCATCGTTCGAAGTGGTGCCGTCGTCCAGGATCTGCAACTGCATCGGAAACGGCCGTTTGTCGGCCCAACTGCGAAAGGCATCCACAAAAACGTGGTTGCTCACGAGTACTCCCTGCTCGATGCCGGCCTCCACCAATCCCTCGACGACGTAATCCAAGACGGGCCGACCGGCCACCGGCAACAGTTGCTTGGCGACGCTGCGTGTCAATGGATACAATCGCGTTGCGAACCCCGCACACAGTATGACACAACGCATCGAGTAACTCCTCGATTCCACAACGGACAATCCGCGTGGCCTGGTAGTTCGACTGTCTCACTTGGGCGTACGGTGATGCGTCAGCGCACCGGTTTCTTTGATGCCAGCGGACCAACTCCGGCGAAAACCGGTAGGCTAACGCCTACCGTTCGCCAGGACCCGAGTCGATTGCGCCGAAGTTACGCAGTCGAAATAAAGGATCGGAAACGGCCGGCGTCCAACGAACGAATTCGCGTTCGAGTCTAACTCACGCATACCGGCACGGCTAGGTAGGGAGTGCGTCCAGGTATCAATGCTGGCGTATCTCGGCTTGACGGCAACATCGGCCGGCGCACAATGGACGACTCAGCCTTTGGCCGCCATCCGGACGATCGCGCTGGGAATAACGCCATGTCCGACGCCATGCCGCTGTTTCCGCACCGCCGTTTCAACGCCTTGACGGGCGATTGGATCCTGGTTTCGCCGCACCGGACGCAACGGCCGTGGCAGGGGCGGCGCGAGGGCGACCCCGCAAGTTCGCGGCCGGCGTACGATCCCCAGTGCTACCTGTGCCCCGGCAATACGCGGGCGGACGGAGGCCAGAACCCCAAGTACACAAAGACGTTTGTCTTCACCAATGACTATCCGGCGCTGCTGCCCCAGACGCCGCAACGCGAGCCCGACGCGAGCTTGCTGTTCCGCGGCCAAGCGGCGTGCGGGACGTGCCGCGTGATCTGCTTCAGCCCGCGCCACGACTTGACGCTGCCCCGCATGGCGACCGGGGAAATCCGTGCGGTCATCGACGTTTGGGCGGAACAGATTCAGGAACTTGGGGCGCGCCACCGCTGGGTCCAGGTGTTCGAAAACAAGGGCGACGTGATGGGATGCTCGAATCCGCATCCCCACGGGCAGATCTGGGCCAGCGACTTTCTGCCCAACGAACCGGCCAAGGAGGACCGGCAGCAGGCCGCGTACCGGCAGTCGCACCGCACGTCGCTGCTGGTCGACTATCTCCAAGAGGAACTCCGGCGCGCCGAGCGAATCGTGCTGGCGGACGAGCACTGGGTCGTGCTGGTCCCGTACTGGGCGACGTGGCCGTTCGAAGCGACGCTGCTGCCGCGGCGGCACGTGCTGCGACTGCCCGACTTGACGGACGCGGAACGTAACAACCTGGCACAGGTCCTAAAACGGTTCTTGACCAGGTACGACAACTTGTTCGAAACGTCGTTTCCCTATTCGATGGGCTGGCACGGAGCGCCGCACGGCAGCGGCGATTCTGCGCACTGGCAGCTGCACGCCCATTTCTATCCGCCGCTGCTGCGCTCCGCCACGGTGAAGAAATTCATGGTTGGCTACGAAATGCTGGGCGAGGCGCAGCGCGATCTGACGCCGGAGCAAGCCGCGTTGCGACTGCGGGAATTGTCGGAAGTCCACTACCTGGAGACCTGACGCGGCTCATCCGTGGGTGCGTTTTGCCGTCCGTCGTGTTTCCTGCGCTGCTGATGTAGCCCACGGTTGGCAGAGCCGACCCACGGATCTTCGTGCATTCCGCCTCACACCTGCGCCGGCACCACGAACGGTTCGCGGTATTCGCGGGTCAGGAGCTTGTCTGCTTCGGGGGCGCCGATGAATTTTTCCTTTTGCGCGTCGAACTTCAGCTGACGGCCCAGCCGGTAGGTGGCGCTGTCCAGGTTCACGCCGATGCCCACGAGCATCTCTTTGAACCAGGCGAACGTCTTGTGGACTTCTTCGTTGTCGCCCAATTCGTCCGGCGTCTTGGCGAACGACACGTCCTGGCCCAGCCGGTAGGAGATGTTCGCCAGGTGGCACAGGGCGCTGGAGTAGTGGCCTTCCAGGATGTGCGCGTCGAGGTCTTGCGGACGGCGGGAGCGGACGCAGGCGATGAAGTTGCCGAAAATACCTTCGCCGGGACCGCGCGGGGCCGTAGGGTTCTTGACGTCCGGCGGGGACACGAGTTCGAAGGGATCCGCCGGCGTTTGGCCGTCGAACACGCGGTCCTGCCGGCCGCCGGCGGTCTTGAACTCGGTCACCTCGAAGATCATCTTGGCCGGGCCAAAGTCGAACACGGCGAACTGCAAGTTGGGCGTCTGAGCCTGATCGTTCCACAGGAACCGGCCGCCGAGGCTGAAGACGGCTTGGGGCAGCGTGGCGTTGGGGATCAGCCAGCGCGTGGCGTCCATCGCGTGAACGCCGTTGTTGCCGATGTCGCCGTTGCCCGTGTCCCAGAACCAGTGCCAGTTGTAGTGGACCAGGTTTTCGTGGTACGGCTGCTGCGGGGCCGGGCCGAGCCAGACGTTGTAATCCAGTTCCGGCGGCGGGTCCTTGGGTTGTTTGAAGCCGATGCTGTTGCGAACGCGGTAGCTGCGGCCACGGGCGACCAGCAGCCGCCCGAACTCGCCGGCGGCGATGTCGCGGGCCGTCTGCCATCCGTTCCCGCTGCGCCGTTGGGTCCCGTGCTGGACGATCCGCTGGTACTTCCTGGCGGCTTCCACGCACTGGCGGCCTTCGAACACGTTGTGGCTGCAGGGTTTCTCCACATATACGTCCTTGCCCGCCTGACAGGCCCAGATCGTGATCAGCGAATGCCAGTGGTTGCAGGTGGCCACCGAAACGGCGTCCAGATCCTTGTCCTCCAGCGCCTGACGGATGTCCTGGAAACACTTGGGCGTGTTGCCGCCGAGCTTTTTGACCTGTGCCACGCGACTGCCGAACGTGCGGCTGTCGGGGTCGATCAGGTGCGTGACCTGGACGCCGGGGATTTTCGAAAACTCATTGATGTGGTCGCCGCCGCGGCCGCGGATGCCGGCCACGCCGACGCGCACCGTCTCGTTGGCGCCCAGCACCCGGCCCGAGGACTTGGTGCCGGAGATGACAAACGAAGCGGCGATGCCGGCCGCCCCTGACTGACGAAGGAACTGGCGTCGCGAAAGACGTGTCATGGATGGATCTCCTGGAGAGGATGGTTCGCCGACGGAGCCGGCAAGACAGTGCGTTCCCAGGCGGAGCGTGGGAACGACTCGGATTCATTTGACTGGTTGGAGACTTGTCCTGCAAGTCGTCCAGTCGGCGAACAAAAAAAGACGCTCGAACGATCGGCTTGGACGGCCGAAAATGCCGGCTGGGCGACGGGTGGTGACAGCGGGCCGGAAAATGCTAGGATACGTTTCTTCGGAGGCACCCGCATGACGCACGCAATCCGTGAACAGACCCGATTGACTCATTCCACGAACTCCGCGACGGCCGCCGATTATCTGGCCGCGGAGGAACTTGCCGCGGTGCAAGTCCGGCGACTGGTCCAGACGGTGCGTTGGGCCGTTGAGCGAGTGCCCTTATATCGGCAGCGGCTGGCGGAGGCCGGCGTATCGCCCGACGACATCCGCTGCCTGGCAGATCTCGCCCGCCTGCCCTTCATCACCAAGGACGATCTCCGGCAGGCGTATCCGCTGGGGCTGTTCGCGGTCCCATTGGACCAGGTCGTACGCCTGCACACGTCCAGCGGCACGACCGGCAAACAGGTCTTGGTGCCGTACACGCGCGCCGACCTGGACGTTTGGACCGAGGCCATGCTCCGTGTGCTGGTCTGGTTCGGCGCTGGTCCGGGCGACGTGATCCACAACGCCTACGGCTACGGGCTGTTCACCGGCGGCTTGGGGTTTCACTACGGGGCCGAGGCATTGGGGGCGACCGTCATCCCGGCCTCCGGGGGCAACACCGATCGGCAGATCGCTGTCATGAGGGATTTTGGCGCCACCATCGTTTGTTGTACGCCCAGTTTCTTTCTTCACATGGCCGACCGAGCCCAGGAGTTGGGCGTCGATTTGCACCAACTGCGGCTGCGCGCCGGCGTGTTCGGCGCCGAACCCTGGTCGGAGCAAATGCGGGAGCGAATCCAGCAGGCAGCGGGCCTCGAGGCGTTCGACATCTACGGGCTGGCGGAGATCGTCGGGCCGGGCGTGGCCGCTGAGTGCATGGCTCATCAGGGGTTGCACGTGTTGGAGGACCATTTCTATCCGGAAATCGTCGATCCGGATTCCGGCCAGTCGCTGCCGGACGGGGAGCAAGGTGAGCTGGTCCTCACCACGCTCTCCAAACAGGCCCTGCCGATGCTGCGTTACCGGACGGGCGACATCACGGCGATTTGTCCGGGAGCATGCCCTTGCGGGCGCACCTTGCGGCGGATTCAACGCGTTTCGCACCGCAGCGACGATTTGTTTATCGTCCGCGGTGTCAACGTATTTCCCGCACAGATCGAGGCCGCGCTGCTGGCGGTGAAGGGAACGTTACCCCATTATCAGATCGTCCTGGGCCACGAGCACGGCCAGGATCAAGCGGAGGTGCAGATCGAAGTCACGCCGGAGATGTTCAGCGACCGGATGGGCGTGTTGGAAGAGTTGCAGAACAAGCTAACGCGGGCCATCCGGCAGGCGGTCGGCGTGCAACTGTCCGTACGATTGGTCGAACCTCGCTCGCTGGCCCGCAGCGAAGGCAAGGCGCGACGCGTGATCGACCAGAGATAATCCTTGTGGCACGGCCTACTTGTTGGCCGTGCC